>DATFRW010000167.1:0-2704 GCA_035262945.1 Solirubrobacteraceae bacterium | reverse complement strand
TCGAGCAGGCGGTCAACGACCCCGACGTCCTCGCGATCAAGATGACCGTGTACCGCACGAGCGACGACACGCCGCTCATCCCTGCCCTCATCCGCGCGACGGAGAAGGGCAAGCAGGCGGTGTGCATGGTCGAGGTCAAGGCGCGCGGCGACGAGCGAGCGAACATCCAGTGGGCCCGCGCCATGGAGGAAGCGGGCGTCCACGTCGTCTACGGGCATCCGGCGCTCAAGACGCACGCGAAGTGCCTCCTCGTCGTGCGCCGCGAGGGCGACGGGGCGCGCCACTACGTGCACATCGGGACCGGCAACTATCACCCGACGACGGCGCGCCTGTACACCGACTTCGGCCTGTTCACCGCCGACGAGCAGATCGGCGCCGACGTCGCCGACATGTTCAACTTCCTCACCGGCTACGCCCGCCCGCGACGCTACCGCCGCGTGCTTGTCGCGCCGAACTTCCTGCGCGACGGGATGATCGCCGAGATCGAGCGCACGGTCGGCGCGCACGAGGAGGGCAAGCCCGTTCGGATCGCGATGAAGATGAACTCGCTGGTCGACCGGCGCTGCATCCGCGCGCTCTACCGCGCGTCGCAGGCGGGCGTCCCCATCGACCTCAACATCCGCGGGATCTGCTGCTTGGTGCCGGGGGTGCCGGGCGTCTCGGAGACGATCACCGTCAACTCGGTGGTCGGGCGCTTCCTCGAGCACTCGCGCATCTACGCCTTCGAGCGCGACGGCGCGACCAACGTCTACATCGGCTCGGCCGACCTGATGCCGCGCAACCTCGACACGCGGGTCGAGCTGGTCACGCCGGTCGACGACCCTTCGTCGCGCGACGACCTGCTCGACACCCTCGAGCGCTCCCTCGCCGACGACACGAACGCGTGGGACCTTGGCCCCGACGCGGTCTGGCGGCGGCGTTCGCAACGCGGCCCCGAGCCGCGGTCGGTGCAGCGCGAGCTCATGCTCGGCCACCAGGCGCGGGCGGCCGAGGGCGCGAGCGCCTAGATGCCCGAGCGGGATCGCTACATCCCGGGCGTTCCCTGCTGGGTCGATACCAGCCAGCCGGACCCCGAGGCCGCCGTCGCCTTCTACAGCGGACTCCTCGGCTGGGAGTTCGAGGACACGATGCCGCCCGGGTCGGAGGGCAGGTACTTCGTGGCCCGGCTGCGCGGCGCCGACGTCGCCGCGGTCGGATCGATCCCCGCGGCCGCGCCGCAGAACGCCACCTGGAACACCTACGTCTGGGTGGACAGCGCCGACGAGGCCGCGTCCAAGGTCCTCGCCGCGGGCGGCAGCGTGCTGATGGAGCCCTTCGACATCATGGACGCGGGGCGGATGGCGTTCGCCGCGGACCCCGAGGGCGCGGCGTTCTGCGTGTGGCAGGCCGGGCGTCACCGCGGCGCCGGCATCGTCAACGAGCCGGGGTCGCTGAACTTCAACGACCTGAACACGCGCGACCCGCAGCGCGCCAAGGCGTTCTACGGCGCCGTCTTCGGCTGGCAGACCCTCTCGCTGGACGGCGGCTTCGAGGTGTGGACGCTGCCCGGCTACGGCGATCATCTGGAGGAGATCAACCCCGGGACGCGCGCGCGGATGGCCGAGCTCGACGCTCCGGCGGGCTTCGCGGACGTGGTCGCGAGCCTCAACCCGATCGCCGCCGACCAGTCGGACACGCCTGCGCACTGGGGGCTGACGTTCGCCGTCGACGACGCCGACGCCATCGCCGCCACGGCGGCCGAGCTGGGCGGCACGGTGCTCGTGCCGCCGTTCGACGCGCCCTGGGTACGGATGACCGTGATCGCCGATCCCCAGGGCGCGCGGTTCACGGCGAGCAAGTTCGTGCCACCGAGCTAGCGTCTCGTGGCAGGGCGCCGCCGGCGCCGTCGTGGTCGCGGGCACGTCGTTGCCCCTCCAATAGGCTGCGGGGCGGTGCCCCCAGCCGATGCCCTGGCCGACATCCACATCCGCGCCCCGACGCGCGGCAACCGGCGCCTCGAGCAGCTGCTCGAGGCGGTCAACGGCGATCTGCAGGTCAAGGCGTGGTGGCATATGGCCGGGGTCACCGCGCAGCGGCTCGGGCTGACCGACCACTCGTGGGTGCACATCCAGATCGTCACGAACATCGCCCTGCGCCTGGCGCGGCTGCTGTTCCGCCGCGGCATCACGCCGGCGATGGTCGCGGACCACGGCATGACCGAGCGCGATGCCGAGGTCACCATCGCGGCCGCCGCGCTGTTTCACTGCGTCGGGATGTCGATCCACCGCATCGACCACGAGAGCTACTCGCTCTTCCTCACTGCCGACAAGCTCGGCAGCCTGCTGGACGGCATCTACGCCGAGCCGGAGCGCTCGATCGTCGTCGCCGAGGCGATGCACGCGGTGATCTCCCACCGCACGGCCGGGCGGCCGTTGACGATCGAGGGCACCATCGTGCGCGTCTCCGACGCGCTGGACATGGCCAAGGGTCGCTCGCGCGTCGAGTTCGAGGCCGGCCGCCTCGACATCCACTCGATCTCCGCCTACGCGATCGACGAGGTGCGCATCGAGGCGGGGGAGGACAAGGCGGTGCGCGTCGAGATCGAGATGTCCAACAGCGCGGGGATCTTCCAGGTCGACGAGGGGCTCGGCAAGAAGCTGCGCGGCACGCCGCTGGCCGAGCACATCGAGGTCATCGCGCGGGTGGAGGCCGAGCACGAGACGCG
>DATFRW010000166.1:0-5075 GCA_035262945.1 Solirubrobacteraceae bacterium | reverse complement strand
GAGCGATGAATCCGGCGCGCCCGCCGAGTCCTGACGTTCATGGCCGAGCGATTCATCGAGACGAGCGGCGTCGAGCTCTGCACGGAGGCGTTCGGCGATCCCGGCGACCCGCCCGTCCTGCTGATCATGGGGATCGGCGGGTCGATGCTGTGGTGGGACGACGAGTTCTGCCGCATGCTCGCCGACGGCGGGCGCCACGTGATCCGCTACGACCACCGCGACACCGGGCGGTCGGTCACGTCCGAGCCCGGGCGGCCCGACTACACCGGCGGGGATCTGGTGGACGACGCCGTGGGCGTCCTCGACGCGTACCGCGTCGGGTCGGCGGACGTCGTCGGCGTCTCGATGGGCGGTGCGCTCGCCCAGCTCGTCGCCCTGGACTTCCCGGACCGGGTCACGTCCCTCGTCCTCATCAGCACCTCGTTCGCGGTGGGCGACGGGCGCGAGCTGCCGCCGCCCGCGGATCGCTTCGCGCGCCACGAAGCGCGGGTCGACTGGACGGACGCCGAGTCCGTCGTCGAGTACCTCGTCGACTACTCGCGCGTGCTCGCCGGCGAAGGGCGCTGGTTCGACGAGCCCGCCATCCGCGATCTCGCCGGCCGAGAGGTGGCGCGGGCGCGCGACTTCTCCGCCGCGCGCAACCATGAGCTGCTCGGAGACGACGGGCGCACGCGCCCGCCGGTCTCGTCGATCGCGGCGCCGGCGCTCGTCATCCACGGCACCGACGACCCGATGTTCCCGCTCGCGCACGGCGAGGCCCTTGCCGAGGAGATCCCGCGCGCCCGGCTGCTGGCGCTCGACGGAGCCGGGCACGGCGTCGAGCGCGACGATTGGGAGACGATCGCGGGCGCGGTGCTCGAGCACACGGCGCGCGCCTAACTGGCTACGTCGGGCGGCGCCCGCCGACGCCCCAGAGCACGTCGGCCTCCTCGAGCGCGTGGCCCGCGCCGACCGCGACGCAGGTCAGCGGGGAGTCGGCGAGATGCGCGCGCATGCCCGTCTCCGCCTCGACGCGTTCGCCGAAGGCGCGCAGGAGCGAGCCGCCGCCGGCGAGCAGGATGCCGTAGCGGACGATGTCGCCGGCGAGCTCGGGCGGCGTGATCTCGAGCGTGCCGTGGACCGCGTCGAGGATCTCGGCGAGCGGGCTGGCGATGGCGGCCCGGATCTCGGCGCTCGTCAGCTCGACCTCGCGCGGCAGGCCCGACAGCAGGTCGCGCCCGCGGACGTGGGTGGAGAGCTCCTCGGTCAGCGCGTCGGCGGAGCCCACGGCGAGCTTGATGGCCTCGGACGTCTGGGTGCCGATCGCCATCGTGTGGGCGGTGCGGATGTGGGCCGCGATCGCGTCGTCGAGGTCGTAGCCGCCGATCCGCACCGAGCGCGAGATGACGATGGCCCCCATCGAGATCACCGCGACCTCGCTGGTGCCGCCGCCCACGTCGACGACCATGCGCCCGACCGGCTCGGCGATCGGGATGCCGGCGCCGATCGCGGCGGCGATGGGCTCCTCGATGAGGTGGACCCGCCGGGCGCCGGCCGACAGCGCCGCCTCCTCGACCGCGCGGCGCTCGACGTCGGTGATGCCCGACGGCGCGCAGACCACCAGGCGCGGCCGCGCGCGGCGGCTGCCGAGCACCTTCGCCATGAAGTGGCGCAGCATCTGCTCGGTCACCTCGAAGTCGGCGATGACGCCGTGGCGCAGCGGGCGCGTCGCCGACAGGTGAGCGGGCGTGCGCCCGATCATCCGCTGGGCGTCCGCGCCGACCGCGTGCACCTCGCCGGTGCGCTCGTCGATCGCCACCACCGACGGCTCCGAGAGCACGATGCCGCGCCCGCGCACGTGCACCACCGTGTTCGCGGTGCCGAGGTCGATGGCCATGTCGCGAACCGACCGTCCGGGTCTCCCCCACGCCACCCGCGACAGGGTGCCAGACGATCGCCCGCACCGCCGACCACGGCAACGTTCCTGTCAGAACAGGAGCCCCGCGTATCCGAACCGCGCTCTCGCTGCTCCATCCCTTCATGAGGATTCGCCGCCGCCGGCTTCGTCTGCGTTCCCGACGAAGCCTCGTTCTCGTCTTTGCGACCTCCGTCGGACTCGTCGCCGTGGGGTGCGGCGCCGAGGCGGGGAGGGTCGTCGGGGTCGCGCTGAAGGCCGAGGGCGCGCGGGTCGCCGCGGCGCGGGCCGGGTCATTCTCCGAGGCGCGCGCCATGGCGACGATCTCGGCGCGTTCGACGTTGCGCGTCAACGGGGCCGGCCCGGGCCGCGTCGCGGTGCGCTCCGAAGCGAGCGCGGCGGCGGCCGTCGAAGCGAGCGCACCGATGCGCGCGACCGCCCAGGACTCGGCCCAGCGCATCGACGGCATTGCGCGGGAGACGACGACCGGCGCGAGCGCAGCGAGCAGGATCAAGGCGTGCGCGCGATCCGGCGCCGTCGCCGCTGCCCGCGGCTACGCCGAGGAGTACGTCGATGGCCACCCGCCGCCTCCGGTGAAGGTGACGCTGGCGCAGTCGATCGGCGGGTGCCTCGCCAAGGCCTTTCCCACGCAGGAGCCGCAGGTCCGCGCCGTGACCAGCGCCGTTGTCAGCTCGATGATGGGCTCGACCCAACAGGTCGCCGATGCGCGCGCGACCGCCCAGGACTATGCGGACTGGCTCGTGTACACGGGCTCGCTCTATCCGCAGGCCAACGCCGGCGCGCCCGCTCAGCAGACGCCCGCGTCGCCTTCGCCCGTCGACGCGTCGGTCGATGCGCTCCTCGTCGTCCTCTACCACTCGCACGCGGGCCGCGTCGCCGCCGAGCAGAGCAACTGGCCGGCCGCGGTCGCCAACCGCGTGGCGGTGCTCGGCGAGCTCTCGCAACTGAACGTCGCGCCCGAGCTGGAGTCCGCACGCGGGGTCCTGGCCGCGGCGATGCAGGCGTCGCTGGCCTCGGACCGCAGCCACGCGCGCTGCGGGCTGTGCGCGACACCCTTCGACGCGCAGGCAACGGCGGTCAAGCAGCGGTTCGTCGCGCTCTTCGACCCGTACATCCAGGCGCGGTACGGCCGCGGTCTGGACCATTCGCAGATCTGATCTCGCACGTATCAGGACGGGGGCCGACCGCCTCCTTGGAGCATGAGCTCAGAGGCCTTCGCGGCGCTACGGCCAGAGACGTGCATCGATCCGCGGACGCTCACGCGCGACGTCGCGCGCGCCTCGGTTCCGATCGACTTGTCGAGTTGCGTGCCCGCCCGGCTCAGCGTCCGCACGGCCGGGCCCGGCCGCCTGGTGATCCCGCCGTTGGGGACGGTACGCGTCGACGCCGCCGCGGTCGACCTCGAGCAGCTGCGCGTCGCCCAGGACGCCGGAGTGCTCGCGGTGAGCAGCGTCAAACCCACGCCCATGGGCGTCGGAGCCGTGTGGGCGATGCTCTGCGCGGCTGTCGTCGTACTGGCGACCGCCATTGGGCTCGCGGTGACGGTGACGGACATCGGCGCGGTCCCGCTCGTGGCGGGCGTCATCGTCGCCCTCATCCTCACCGGCTGCGCGGTGTGGGCGGTACCGGCGCTCGCGCCGCTGAAGGAGGCCTGCCTCCAGCTCCCGGCGCGGCTGCGCGAAGCGCTCGTGTTCGGGCTGGCGGCGATGATCGTCTTCGCGCTCCCGGGAGCGATCCTCTACTTCGGCTCCAACGTCCCGCACCTCTGGCACGAGGCACAGCGCGACCACGACTACGCGGTCGCGCTGATCGGCGTCGGCGTGAAGTTCGTCTGCGTCGTGGGCGCCTCGGCGCTCCCCGTGCTCCTCTACTTCATCTTCGACCGCGAGCGGATGCTCACCCTTCGCCAGCGGGTGACGCGCAACATCTTCCGCCTGGACCCGCGGGTGCGGACGCTGCGGGAGATCGACGCGAAGTACGGCCAGTGGCTGGACGAGGCGTTCGGGCGCGAGCCGTCGGAGACGCGCTTCCTCCCCGGCACCCGCTGGCCGATCCTCGTGGCCACCGCGGTGCTCACGCTCGGCTGGGCGATCGCGCTGCTCGATACCGACGCGGCCGACCCGCACAAGCACGTCGAGCTCGCCTCGCTCATCGCACCCGCGCCGTCGGCCGCGACGTTCGCGTTCCTGGGCGCGTACTTCTTCACGCTCAACAGCACGTTGCGCGGCTTCGTGCGGGGCGATCTGCGGCCCAAGACCTACGCGCAGATCGCGACGCGGATCGTCGGCAGCGTCGTGCTCGCCTTCACGATCGAGCGGCTGCTGCGCGGCGTCGGCATGGAGCAGACGAGCGCGAGCCTGCTGCTGTTCGCCTTCCTGGCCGGCGTCGTGCCCGAGACCGTCCTCATCCGCCTGCAGGAGGCCAGCCGCGGCTTCGTGCGGGGGCGTGCCGCGCGCCGCCAGATCGACCACGCCAGCCGCACCTACGAGCCCGAGCCGCTCACGCGGCTGCAGGGGATCGACATCTACGACCGCGCCCGTCTGCTCGACGAGGGCGTCACCAACGTGGAGGGGCTCGCCCATCACGACGTCGTCGAGCTGCTGCTCAAGACGCGCATCCCGGCGACGCGCCTCGTCGACTGGGTCGATCAGGCGATCCTCTTCATCCACTGCACGGATGGCGAGAACGGCGCGGGTTCCTCCGCGTACCACCATCTTCGCGTGCACGGCATCCGCACGGCGACCGACCTGCGCCGCGCCTACGCGGAGGCGAAGGACAAGGACGCGTTCCTGCGCATCGTCCCGTCACCGCAGGGAACGCCGCCGGTGCTCACGGTGATCCTTGACGCGATCGAGGAGGAGAACTGGATCGACAACCTCACGCACTGGAACGCGAAGCCGGCTCAGGTCACCATCAAGGTGCCAGAGGGCTTGGCGGCTGGGTGAGAGCTGCCGGTTCGGGGTCGGGGTCGGGCGAATCGCCCGCTTCCTCCGTCGGATCCGGCCGCGCGTAGACCCCGCGCTCCTGCAGCAGCCGCACCTGCGGCTCGAGCACCTCCTCGCGGTACTCGGCGTGCGTGTACGGCGCCCGCTCGGCGTAGAGGTTCTTCGGGTAGATGGGCCGCTCGTAGATGAGCCGGTACTGCTCGGTGGTGAGGTCC
>DATFRW010000165.1:0-5336 GCA_035262945.1 Solirubrobacteraceae bacterium | reverse complement strand
GGCAGCGGGCCGTCCGGCCGTACCGCCGACGCCAGCGCGGGCCGCGCCGACGACAGCCCGCCGTCCGGGCCCGAGACCCCGACCGACGACAGCCCGGCCAGCCCGGTCGATGGCGACCAGCCCGCCGGCCCGCCGGCCTCCGCGCCGACCCCGCCGTCGTCGGAGCCGACGCCGGCCCCGTCCACGCCCGCCGATCCGACTCCGCCCGCCGAGCAGACGCCCGCGCCGTCGTCGCCGCCGACCTCGGCCGACCCGCAGCCCGCCGACCCCGGCACCAACCAGCCGCCGCCCGCCGCTCAGCCCGAGCCGCCCGCCGCGCCGAAGCCCGAGCCGAAGTCGGACCCCCCGCCGCCGAAGCAGGACCCGCCGCCCGCGCAGCCGCCGCAGGAGCAGTCCGCGCCGGCGCCGCAGGAGCAGCCCGCTGCGCAGCCGCAGTCCCAGCCGCAGTCCCAGCCGCCGAGCGACCCGCCCGCCGAGCAGCAGCAGCAGGATCAGTCGAGCGGCAACGGCGACGCCGGCGCACAGCCGCCCGCCGCGCAGCCGGCGCCGAGCGGTTCCTGACTCAGGTCGCCGCGAGCGCGGCTCCGCGCCCCGGCGCCTCGTCGCGCAGGATGCCGCCACGGCGGCCGACGATGAACAGCCACACCGCGCCGATCACGACGAGCGACAGGCTCTCGAGCTGAGCAGCCGTGAGCCCGAGGGCGACGTCCTCGTTGCGGCGGATGAACTCGATCAGGAAGCGCTCGAGCCCGGCGATCACGAGGTACAGCGCGAAGAGCAGCCCGGGCTTCAGCCGATCGCGCAACTGCCAGAGGAAGAACGCGACGAGCCCCATGGCGAGCGTCTCGTAGATCGGGGTCGGGTGCACGGTCTCGCCGGGCGGCGTGGGGACCGTCCCGTGCGGATAGCCCATCGCCCACGGCCCGCTCCAGGCGCGCCCGTAGTCGCCGTCGCCCGACACCTGGCAGCCGATGCGCCCGATCGCGTAGCCCAGCGCCAGGCACGGACCCGCGAGATCGACTAGGTCGAGCGTCAGAAAGCCGCGCCACTTCGCCCAGAAGAGCACGGCGATGACGCCGCCGGCGAGCCCGCCGTACCAGATCAGCCCCGTCCCGCCGAAGATGTTGCCCAGGCTGAGCGACCCGTGGTTCTGCGCCAGCCAGTACGCGCGCGCGCCAATGAGGCCGCCGATCAGCGCGGCCGCGACGATCTCGTAGGCCCAGTCGACCGGCTTGCCGAGCTCGCGCAGGCGCCGCCCAGCAAGGGCTCCCCAAGCCGCGAAGTTCAGCGCGAAGAAGAGGCCGAACGTCTTGATCGAGAGGCCGAGGACGTGGATCTCGGGCTGCACGGAGACATCGTACGAACACTTGGGCCGGCGGCCCGCCGCCACGCACCGCGGCCGGTCAGCGACGCCGGGCGGCCGCGATCGCCGCCTCGAGCTCCCGGCCCACGTCGTCGAGCGCGCTCGTGTCCCGGCGGGCGCGGGACAGCACGACCGCGCCCTCGATGGCCGCGACGGCCAGCGTCGCGAGGCGCCCGGCCTTCTTCCTTCGTACGCCTGCCGCGCGCAGCGACGCGGTGAACGCGTCAGCCCAGAGCGTGTACGCCTGCGCCGTGTCGTCGGCGGCGCCGGTCTGCTCCCGCGGCTCGACCGCGACGGCGACCAGCGCGCTGCCCGCCCGGAAGTCCGACGCCTCGAGCGCGGCCCGCCAGGCGTCGATGCACGCGTGCAGCGCGGCGACCGGGTCGTCGCCCGCGAACGACGCCGCGGCGTCCAGGCCGGCGCGATCGACGGCCGCGCGCGCGAGCTCGGCCTTGCCGTCCGGGAAGTGGTGGTAGATCGACCCGCGTGGCGTGTCGCTGTGGGCGACGACGTCGCGCAGCCCGGTCGCCGAGAAGCCGCGCTCGCCGAAGAGCACGACGGCGCTGCGCGCCATGCGCTCGCGGACGCTGTCGTCGTCGGTGGCCACGCCGCCGACACTAACCGCGCGCTATGACCAACGTCACTCGAACTGCAGCAGCGCGCGCAGGCGGGCGACCATCCGCCGGCGCGGACGGCGCGGCGGCGTGGCCATCACGGGCGGCGGGGGCGGCGCGACCCCGGGAGGCAGCGGCTCCCAGTGCTGGCCGCGCGCCTCCGCCTGGGCCGCCTGCGCCCGCCAGTTCTCGATGAGGCGCAGCGTGTGGTCGCCGTCGGACACGTCGCTCGTCGACGCCCACGGCACGCCGCGCGACCACCACACCGTCCACCGGTCGTTGCGCCCTCGGATCGTCCCCGACCAACTGCCGAGCCTGATCACGGTGCGATCGCCGCGCAACGCCCGCTCCGCCACGTCCGGGTCCACGGTGCAGAGGTCGTGTCCGGAAGTGCGCCAGAAGATTGCGTAGCCGCTTTCCCGCGGCACAAGGTAAGCGTCGCTGAGCGCGGTGACGAATCCCGCGCGCGTGGGAGCATCGTCGATCATCGGGTGGGTGGTGGGGGGTGGTGAGCGGACTGTTGCCGCAGGTGCGACGGCGTAAACCCGCCGCGACGCCGCGACACTCTGACGCCTCGCTAGGGCATTCGTCCAGCGAGGACGTTAGGAGGCCGCTACGACACGGTACGCGGCGCCGTCGGGCGTCTCACCGGTTGACGGTGGATCGAATGCGTGCCACGCGAAGGCCAACTTCCGGGCATGCCGCGAGTTCTTATAGGTGGGGGCAACCGCAGATCGCTGCGCCGGTCACGGAGAGGCCGGCGTCGGGGGGACAGGGCCCCGGGCAAGAACTGCCCGGGGTCGCTGTCTCTGCGGGGCGGGAACGCGCCGAGTCAGCGAAATCGCTGCGCAGGCGAACCATCGAAGTGCCGGGCGTCGTACCGTGAGTGGTGCACGGATGCGCAGCGCTCGCGCGCATTAGCCCCAACGAGCCGCGAGCGCAGCCCCGGACCCCCGGCCGGTTGCCCCCCAAATGCCGAGCCGGGGGGGCCGGGGCACCTACGCGCCGAGGTCAAGATGGCGCTGCGCAACGCGCGCCATCGGCGCGGGGCTTGACGCGGTGACGGATACTTGGAGCATGGCCGCGACCGCGGTCCCCGTCCGTTCATCACGCCGAGGCCGCCGTCGGCAGCGCACGCGCGTGGGCGATGAGCGGCTGGTCGCCAGGGTTCGGGCGGGCGACCACGACGCCTTCGAGGCGATCTACGACCGCTACTACCTCGGTCTGCTCGCCTTCTGCCGCCACATGCTCGGCAGCCGCGACGAGGCGGAGGACGCGCTGCAGCAGAGCTTCGCGTCCGCCTACCGGGCGCTGCGCGACGGCACCGGCGTCGTCGATCTGCGGCCCTGGCTCTACGCGATCGCGCGCAACCGCTGCCTGTCCGCGCTGCGCGCGCAGCGCGACGAGGTGACCGTCGACGATCTGGACTTGAGCAGCCCGCTCGACGGCCTGCCCGCCGAGATAGCGCGCCGAGCGGAGCTGCGCGAGCTCGTCGACGACCTGCAGCGCTTGCCCGACGACCAGCGCGCCGCGCTCGTGCTCTTCGAGCTGGGCGACCAGTGCCACGGGCAGATCGCCGAGGTGCTCGGCGTGCGGCGCGAGAAGGTCAAGGCGCTCGTCTTCCAAGCGCGCGAGGCGCTGCTGCGCGCACGGCGCGCGCGCGAGACCTCGTGCACCGAGATCCGCGAGCAGCTCGCGAGCCTCACGGGCGACGTGCCGCGCCGCGGCATCTTGCGCGGGCACATCGAGCGCTGTCCGGGCTGCGCCGCGTTCGAGCTCGAGGTGCGCGGTCAGCGGGCCGCCTTCTCGGCCATCCTGCCCGTCGCGCCCACCGTCGGTCTGAAGGCGTCGGTGCTCGCGCTGCTCGGCGGGGGCGGGGCAGCGGCCGCCGGCGGCGCGGGAGTGAGCGCCGGCGTGGGAGCCGGGGCCGGCGCCGCCGCCGTCGCGGGCAGCGTGGCGGCGGGCGGCACGACCGTCGGCATCGCGAGCCTCGGTGGGAAGGCCGTCGTGGCCAAGGCGCTCGCCGTCGTGGCGCTTGCGGGCGGTGCCAGTGACGCGAAGGTCGACAAGCACCATGCGCCGCCGAAAGCAGCGGCGCCGCACGTCAGGCAGCACGCGCCGGCGCCGAACGCCACGGGCTCGGCCATCGGCGCCCGCGCGAGCTCGATGCGGGCCGCTCCAACGGTCGCGCATCACCGCGGCTCCAAGGTTGCCAAGCGCGAATCCGTCAAGCCGGCCCACACGAGCACGCCCGCGCAGCAGTCGCCGGCCTCGCCGGCCACGCAGAAGCCTGACGCGCAGAACCAGCATCCGCCGACGGCCGCGTCGCCGCTGCAGCCGGCGCCGACGCCCGCGCCTCCCGCGCGCACGACCCCGAGCGCGACCGCACCCGCGTCCGACAGCACCACCGCGACGACGCCGACGGCCCCCGCGCAAACGGACCCGACGCCGCAGACGACCACGCAGCCGACCACCGACAGCGCTCCGGCGACGACCTCGGCACCCGCGACGACGACGACGGCGCCGTCGGCTCCTGACCCGGCGACGACCCCCGCGACCACCTCGGCACCCGCCACCGGGACCGACACGCCGCAGACCACGGCCGCGCCGCTCACCGCCACCGCGCCCGACACCGGCGCGAGCGCGCCGGCCGCCGCGGCCCTCTGACGACCCGCGCCCCCAACGGATCGCGTTGACCGCCCGCGCGGCATCCACGATGCTGGCCGGCCTGGATGTAAGGCGCCCTGAGAGGAGGCAGAGGTGACGACGGTCGACGGCAGCGAGGTGGACCGCGCCGCGCAGGTGCTCGGCGACCTGTTCGACGTCAGCAACGTACGAGCCGTGGTGACCGGTGCCGCGAGCGGCCTCGGGTTCGCGATGGCGGAGGTCCTGGCGGACTGCGGCGCGAGGGTGACGCTGGCCGACATCGATGCCGACCTGCTCGAGCACGCGACGCGCACGCTGGCCGACCGCGGCGGCCGCGTCCGCTCCGCGGTCGTCGACGTCTCCGACGCCGGGCGCGTGCAGGCGATGATCGACGACGCGCTGGCGGCCGACGGCGGCGTCGACGTCGTGTTCGCCAACGCGGGCATCGGCGCGGCCCCGGGCTGGGCGGTCGAGGGCGGCCAGACCCTCGACACCGTGGCGCGCGAGGACTGGGACGCCGTGATCGGCGTCAACCTCAACGGGATCCTCTACACGATGAAGAGCGCGGCGGGGGCCATGAAGCGCCAGCGCTCGGGCACCATCGTCGTGACGTCGTCGGTCGCGGGCATCCGGCCCGAGCCGGTCGTCTGTTACGGCTACATCGCCAGCAAGGCGGCGGTGCTGAACATCGTCCGCCAGGCCGCGCTCGAGCT
>DATFRW010000164.1:0-12042 GCA_035262945.1 Solirubrobacteraceae bacterium | reverse complement strand
ACGATCGCCTGCACGCCGCGGCGGCGCGCCTCGTCGACGATCGCCTGGCCCGCGCGGCGCGCGCGGACGGTCGCGGTGGCGACCTCGACGCCCTCGTACTCCTCCCCCACCGCCTTGGCCCGAGCCAGCGCCGCGCGCGCCCGCTTGAGCTGCGCTTCGGGCAGCGCGGCGTCGATCGGCAGCGACATCGGCACCTCGAAGACCCACAGCGCCTCGATGGTCGCGCCCTTGTCCTCCTCGAAGGCGTCGGTGTCCTCCTCGGCGGCGAGGCGGCCGGCGGTCTGCACGATGTCGTCGTCGAGCGGCGTGCCCATCAGCGGCACGAGGATCGAGCCGTACTCGACCTCGCGGCGCTCGCGCCGCAGCGCCTCCTCGGGCACGGTCACGCGCTTGTAGAGCGACTTGCCCTGGGTCGTGCGGTAGACGATGTACAGCGCGACTCCGCCGACGAGCCAGGACAGACCGACCCAGCGCGCGCCCTCGTGCGTCGCCACCAGCCCGATGAAGGCGAGCGAGCTCAGCACCGCCCCGAGCACCGCCGGGATCGGCAGGTCGCCGCCGCGCACGCGCACGTTCAGCGGGATCCGGTAGGGCCGCTTGCCCGCGGGCTCCTTGTAGCGCAGCACGACGATCGACAGGTGCGCGATCGTCAGCCCGATGAGAGCGCCGAACGCGAAGATGCCGACCATCAGCTCGAGGTCCTGCGGGACGGTGAGGCCCGCCGCGAGCAGCGCCGCGATCCCGATGACCACGTACGGCGTCGCGCGCTTGGGATGCAGCCGCCCGACCGCGCTGGGGATCTGGCGGTTCGTCGACAGCGAGTAGGCCAGGCGCGACAGGCCCATCATCGCCGAGTTGGCCGCGGCGATCAGCGTGACCGCGGCGACAGCGGCGATCACGTACTTCAGCGTGTTCGCCAGCCAATCGGCGTTGAACGACTCGGCGATGCCGAGCATCGGCGCGTCGAGGAAGTTGCGGCCCAGCGAGGTCGCGTTGCCCACCACGGGCAGCGCGCTGATCGCCACCACGCCGATGCCGGTGTAGACGACCATCACGACGAGCGCGGCGGCCCCGACGAGGCGCTTGAGCCCGCGCCGGCCGACCGCGACCTCGCCCGACAGCCCGGATGCCGACTCCAGGCCGGTGAACACGACGGTGGCGACCCCGAGTGCGAAGACCGTGTTGCCGAACGTCGGCGTCGTCCAGAGGTGGATGCTGTCGGTGATCGTGTCGAGGTGGAAGAACGCGGCGAGGCCGAGGACGATGACCAGGACCTGCAGCCCGATGTCCGTGATCACGAGCGCGGCGATCCGGTTGACGCGCGTCTTCGAGAAGCCGCGGATGTTGCGAATCGCGACGTAGAGGATGATCGCGAAGCAGAGGAGGATCTCCCACGTGCCGTCGCCCAGCGGCCCATAGAACGCGGCCAGGTAGTTGGTGGCCGAGAACGACGTGACCGCGATGAGGATGATGTAGTCGAGCAGGATCATCCAGCCGGCCACGAAGCTGATGAGCTCGTTGAACGCGTAGCGGGCGAACACGGTCGCCCCGCCGCGGTCCTGGTGCAGCGAGGCGCCCTCGACGTACGTCATCGACGCCAGCACGAAGAAGACGCCGGCGAGCAGGTAGACGACCGGGGTCAGACCCAGCGCGCGGTCGGCGACGACGCCGAGCGAGAAGTAGATCGCGCTCGCGACCGACGTGTAGATGATCGCGAAGAGCGCGGGCTGCCCGAGGCCGCGCCGGAACACTAGTGCTTCCTCCGGTGGGTCGTGTGCCGCTGCCCGGGGATGCGGGCAGATGGCTGGCAAGGACGCAGGATGCAGCCCTTGCCGGCGGCAAGGGCAAGTCCGAGGACGCCGCCAGGCGCCGACCGCGCCCCGGGAAGCGGTGCAGGATCCGCCGGAGGGAGCACTATCGGCCTCCTCGGGTCGTGAGGTAGAGCCGCCCGGCACCGGCGGCGACGAAGAGGATCCCCAGGACGAGGCCCAGCCACACGCCGCCCGCCAGCGACCTGACGAGCAACGCGATGCCGATGAGCACCATCAGCGCGGAGAGGACGCGGGTGGCGCCCCGGTGGACCTCACGCGGCGTGGGCACGATCTGATGCTACGCCGCCTCGGGGGCGGGACTGCGCACAGGCTGTTGCAATCCTGGGTCGGCCTGGATGATCACCCGGGCCGGGCGCTCGGCGAGGACGGTCTCCACGGTCTTGCTGAACACGGCACCGCTGCTGCGTGCCGGCAGCGGCAGCACGATCGCCCTGGCGCCCATCGCCTTGGCCTCCTCGACGATGAGGCGCCCGGCGCCGCCGGCGCGGACCTTCTCGACGTGCCCCGTCACGCGGCGGCCGCCCTGCAGCTTGGCCTGCTCGATGATCGCCTGCGCGGCCTGCTCCTGCTCGGGCAGCTCGGCGCTGATCGGCGCCGATGCGGGCACGGTGATCGTCACCAGGACGTGGATGCCGCGCCGCCGCCGCGCCGCCATCTTGATCGCCGTTGCCATCGCGCCCTCGGAGTAGTGCTTGGCCTCGAGCGCGACGAGGACCGACTCGTACTCGGCCTCGCGGTCGACCACCGGGGCCGGGATCGCGACCTTGACGGTCGCCGTCAGGTCGAGCCCCTGACGATGGCGGTAGATCGGGTAGATGATGCAGCCGAGCGCGAGCCAGCCGATGCCGGCCAGCGCGACGTCGAGGTGCAGGAAGGTGACGACGACGAAGGCGAGCGCGGTGCCCAGGCCGCCGAACACCGCGAACAGCGGCAGCTCGAAGCCGCGGAAGCGCACGTTCCCCGGCCCCTTGTACGGCCGCTTGAAGTCCGGGTAGCGCTTGCGCAGACGTATGACCGAGATGTGCGCGATCGTGAACGAGAGCATCGCCCCGAACGCGTACATGTTGCCCAGGAACTCGGCCTTGCCCGGGATCATCGCGAGGCAGGCGATCCCGCCGAAGAGCAGGATCCCGATCCACGGCGTGGCGTACTTGGGGTGGAGCTGGCGCAATCGGTCGGGCACCTGGCGGTGCAGCCCCATCGAGTACACGAGCCGCGAGACGCCGATGATCCCGGCGTTGGTCGCGATGAACAGGATCGTCGCCGCCAGCAGGCCGACGTAGATCTCCCCAACGTGCTGGAAGATGCCGAGGTCGAGTTGTTTGACCACGCCGAGGACTGGGTCGCCGGCGTAGCCGCCCTTGTCCTCCGGCTCGCCGAGCAGCGTCGTGTAGGTGCCGTCGGCGTTCTGGGTGACCGGCAGTGCCGACAGCGCGACCATCGGCAGCAGCGCGTAGATCGCGAACACCGCGATGACGACGCGGTTGATGGCGGCCGGGATCGTCTTCGTCTCGTCCTTGGCCTCCTCGGCCATGTTCGAGATCGTCTCGATGCCCGTGTAGGCGATCATCGCGACCGGGATCGCCAGGAAGAAGTCCTTCCACGTCGGCGCGACGCCGAGGTGGACGTTGTCGACCAGGGTCTGCGGGGAGAAGACGAGGAACAGGCCGACGACCACGAGGAGCAACTGGGTGAGGAAGTCGGTGACCGCCAGCGCGACATTGACGCCGGCCGACTCCTTGACGCCGACGACGTTGACGGTGCTCAGCACGACGACCACGGCGATGCCGAAGAAGATGTCCCCCGGCGAGTGGCGCAGCGCGTCGACCCCGATCACGCTGCCGAAGTAGTGCGGCACGAAGAACGCCGAGATGGCGATCGTGATCGTGTAGTTGAGCATCTGCGCCCAGGCCGCGAAGAACGACCAGAACTCGTTGAACGCGCGGCGCGCGAACGACGACGAGCCGCCCGCCTCCGGGTACATCGAGGTGGCCTCGGCGTAGGTCGCGGCGGTCAGGTAGAAGATCACGCCGGCGATGACGAAGACGACGGGCGTGAGGCCCAGGGCGAACGAGGCGACCAGGCCGAGGGCGTAGTAGATCGACGAGCCCACGTTCCCGTAGGCCGTCGAGAAGAGCGCGTTGACACCGAGGACGCGCTGCAATCCGTGCAGGCGGCGTTCAGCCATTCCTCAGGCGCAGTCTAGGCAGTGAGGCGCTTCTCGAAGACCATGTCGGCGAGCTCGAAGCCGAGCGCCTCGTAGAAGCGCCGCGCCGAGTCGTTGCCGGCCATGACGTCGAGGCCGTAGGACACGACGCCGCGCGCACGCATCTCGGCCTCGAAGCGCTCCATCAGCGCCTTCCCGGCGCCGCCGCCGCGGGCGTCGGGGAGGACGGCGACGTCGTGGACGTGGGCGACGTGCGCGGGGATCTCGAACGTGTCGGACCCCTCGGGGTTCTCCTCGGACTCGCCGATGAGCGCGCCGACGACTCGCCCATCGACGACCGCCAGGAGCAGGATGCCGTCGGGCGACGCGAGCGTCTTCGCGTAGCGCGCCCGGCGCCGGCTCCACGCCTCGTCGGCGCCGCGCGGCGGGCCGGGCCGCCACGTGGAGACCTCGACGTGGTGCGCGTAGAGCGACCTGTAGATCGCCTCGAGCTCGTCGATCCGGTCCGAGCCGGCGAGCACGATCTCCAGGTCGCTCACGGCAACGTCGCTACGTGATGATGGGGATGATCAGGATGGCGACGATGTTCGCGACCTTGATCATCGGGTTGATGGCGGGGCCGGCGGTGTCCTTGAACGGGTCGCCGACCGTGTCGCCGGTGACCGATGCGGCGTGAGCCTCGGAGCCCTTGCCGCCGAACGCGCCGTCCTCGATGAGCTTCTTCGCGTTGTCCCACGCGCCGCCGCCCGCGGTCATGAAGATGGCGAAGAAGAAGCCGACGACGATCACACCGATGAGCAGGCCGCCGAGCGCCTTGACGTCGATGAGGCCGACGATGAACGGGATCACGATCGGGATCAGCGCGGGCAGGATCATCTCCCGTTGCGCCGAGCGCGTCACGATGTCCACGCTCGTGGCGTAGTCGGGCGTCTCGGTGCCGTCCATGATCCCTGGCTTCTCGCGGAACTGCCGGCGCACCTCCTCGACCACGCCGCCACCGGCACGTCCCACCGCCTCGATCGACAGCGAGGCGAACAGGCACACCATCATGCCGCCGAGCAGCAGGCCGATGAGGATGACTGGGTCGTCGATCGCGAACACCGGCGTACTGCCTTCGGCCAGCAACTCGAACTTGAACCCGGCGAAGAGCACGATCGCGGCGAGCACGGCCGAGCCGATCGCATAGCCCTTCGTCACCGCCTTGGTCGTGTTGCCGACCGCGTCGAGCGGGTCGGTCACGTTGCGGACGTCCTCGGGCAGATCGGCCATCTCGGCGATGCCGCCCGCGTTGTCGGTGATCGGGCCGAACGCGTCGAGCGCGACGATGAGGCCGGTCAGCGAGAGCTGGCCCATGACCGCGACGCCGATCCCGTAGATGCCGACGGTGCCGCCGCCCGCGATCTTCCACGAGGCGAAGATGCCGAGCACGAGCACCAGCGCGGGCAGCGCCGTGGCCTGCAGGCCGCTGGCGAAGCCCTGGATGATGTTCGTCGCGTGGCCGGTCTGTGACGCGGCCGAGGTCTTCTTGACCGGGCTGAAGCGCGTCGACGTGTAGTAGTCGGTGAGCAGGAACAGCAGCGCCGTCACCGCGATGCCGACGAGCGAGCACAGGTAGAGATCGCCGACGCTCGGGGCCTGGCCGCGGATCACGAACGCAGCGACGCCGCGGCGCGTCTCTGCGGTGCCCGCGGCGACGGCGCGCAGCTTCGTGTCGTCCATCAGCCACTTCGTGACCGGATAGAACGCCGCGGCTGCAATGACGCCGGAGGCGATGAGGCCCTTGTAGAGCGCCCATTCGACGTTGCCGGTGGACGAACGCACGAAGAAGGTGCCGACGATCGAGGCGAGGATCGCCACGGCGCCGAGCACCAGCGGGTAGAGCGCGACGTTCGTCGCGTCGCCGGCCGCGAAGAGCAGGACGCCCAGGAGCATCACGGCGACCGCGGTCACGGCGTAGGTCTCGAACAGGTCGGCCGCCATGCCGGCGCAGTCCCCGACGTTGTCGCCCACGTTGTCGGCGATCACGGCCGGGTTGCGGGGGTCGTCCTCGGGGATCCCGGCCTCGACCTTGCCGACGAGGTCGGCGCCGACGTCGGCCGCCTTCGTGAAGATGCCGCCGCCGAGTCGGGCGAACACGGAGATGAGCGAGCCACCGAAGCCGAGGCCGATGAGGGCGTCGACCGCCTCCTTGGGCGTCTTGTCGAAGATCCAGGTGAGGATCCCGTAGTAGCCGGCGACGCCGAACAGCGCCAGGCCGACGACCAGCAGGCCGGTGATCGCGCCGCCGCGGAAGGCGGCCTCGAGCGCGGGCGGTACGCCGCCGCGAGCTGCCTCGGCCACGCGGGCGTTGGCGCGAACGGACACGTTCATCCCGATGTAGCCGGCCGATCCGGACAGGATGCCGCCGATCGCGAAGCCGACGGCCACCGAGAAGTCCTGGACGAAGATGAGGGCGACGAAGAGGACGACGCCGACGAGGGCGATCGTCGTGTACTGACGATTGAGGTAGGCCCGCGCGCCCTCCTGCACGGCGCCCGAGATGCGCTGCATCTCGGCGTTGCCCGGTGAGAGCGCGAGCAACGACCGCGTCGTCAAGACGCCGTACGTCAAGGCGGCACCCGCGCAGACGAGCGCGACGACGACGCCGTGGTCGGTCAAGAAGTCACTCAAGTTCGAAGTCCTTCAGCGAAATGATTGGATGCGCGTCACGGCCCTCCTGCGGCGCGCGGACGCGTGAGCGAACGGCAAAAGGCGCCCGCGAGGGCGCCGTGCCCGGCTCAGAGGGCGCGCATGGTATCGATCCCGGCGGTCGTAGGGGAATCCGGGTGGCTAACGCCCCGGAACCCAGAGTCGTCCGCTGGACTCCGCGGGGCCCGGTCCCTCCGGCTTGTCCTGCGACTGCTGTGCCTCGCCTTGCGGCGCTTCGGGCGGCTGTTCCGGCGTCTCGGCGGCGCCCGCGCCGGCCAGCCGCGCGTACTCCATCTGCAGGCGCGATACAGCGTCGCGAATCTGCGCCGCGTCGGGCCCCAGCGTCGGCTCTACGAGCGGCAGAAGCGCGCGCACAGCCTCGATCGCCTGGCGCAGCTCCGCCGGATCGGCCTCGCTCTCGCTGCCCGGTACGAGCCCGGCGCGCAGGCTGCCGAGGTTGATGAGCGACAGGACCGTCTGGACGAGGACGTCGTCGACACGGATGCGCTTGAGCTGCTCCTCGTAGGCGGCGCGCAGCTCCTCCTCGGTCGGCTGTCTCTGCTGCTCCTGCTCACTCATGCAGTCTTCGCCTCCTGGACATATGTCTGGCTCGTCTCGCGCACCGCAGCGGAGAACACGTCCTGCATGCTTGCACCCGCGGCGATCGCCTGGCGCTGGCGCTGTGCGCCGTTGAGCGCGGGGAAGGCCGGCTCGATCCCCAGCTCCGCGCGAACCGGCGCGGTCCATTGCAGCAACCGATCGATTGCGGCGGCGGCCGGGAACTGCTCGGCGCGATCGAGGTCGATGAGGTTGCCGTCCAGGCCGTAGCGGATCGCGCGCCAGAAGTTCTCCTCGATCAGGCGCCGGGCCGGGTCGGCGAACGGCACGCGCTCGTCGTTGTCGCGCAGCGCCTGCGCGACGCACGCCACGATCAGCCCGGCCAGCGCCTCGGATTCGGTCCCGCTGGTCTGGGCGTCGCAGATGCGCACCTCGACGGTGCCGAAGGCGAAGTGCGGCCGGATCGACCACCACACCTGCGTGTACTCCATGATCGCGTCCGTCCGCAGGAGGAAGTCGATGTACTCGCGGTAGGCGGCCCACGAGCCGAAGGCGTCGGGGATGCCGCAGCGCGGGAAGCTCTTGGTGAACGCCTGCGAGCGCGCCGAGTGCAGGCCGCTGTCGCGGGCGTCGAGGTACGGCGAGTTCGCGCTGATCGCCAGCAGCAGCGGCAGCACCGGCCGCAGCCGGTCGCAGGCGCGCACGGCGCGGTCGAGGTCGTGCGCGCCGACGTGGACGTGCAGCGAGAACGTGTTGTTGCGTCGCGCCACGTACTGCAGGCCGTCGACGACGCGCTGGTAGTGCTCGGTCTCGATGTTGCGCTGGTCGCGGTAGTCGGCCCAGGGGTGGGTGCCGGTCGCGCCCAGGGCGATGCCGCGCGCCTCGGCCAGCGCGAACAGCCGGGCGCGCACGTCGCGCTGGCGGCGCAGCGCGTCCTGGAAGTCCTCGCCGCGGCCCGAGCGGATCTCGATCTCGCTGGAGATCAGCTCGCCGGCGATCGACTCGGCGAGGACGGGGTCGTCGGCGGCGGAGAGGTCCCGCAGCTCCTCGAACCGCGGGGCGAGGTCCAGCGAGGCCGCGTCGAGGACCTGGAACTCCTCCTCGATGCCCACGGTGCAGTCGGTCGAGGCGGCGAAGACCTCCTCGGCGGCAACCAGGTCGATGGCGCCCATGAAGTGGTAGCTAAGTGAGGTAGAAGTAGAGCGCGTAGAGGAGGTCGACCGCCGGGCTGGACGTGTGGACCGTGACCTCCGGCGGCACCTGCAGGAGCGCCTCTGAGTAGTTGAAGATGATCTTGACGCCTGCGTCGACGAGGTCGTCGGCGAGCTGCTGGGCAGCGGCGTTCGGCACCGCGAGGACGCCGACGACGATGTCCTCGTCCTCGACCACCTGCTTGAGGTCGCGCACGTGGCGGATCGGGAGGCTGCCGATCGTGTGGCCGACCTTGCGCGGATCGGCGTCGAAGATGGCCACGACGCGGAAGCCGTGGTCGGCGAAGATGTCCGAGCTCGCGATCGCGCGGCCGAGGTGCCCCGCGCCGAACAGCGCGATGTTGTGCTGGCCGGCGGTGCGCAGGATCTTGCGGATCTGCGAGACGAGCGAGTCGACGTTGTAGCCCACGCCGCGCTTGCCGAACTTGCCGAAGCCGGACAGGTCGCGGCGGATCTGCGTCGAGTTGACGTGCGTGTAGTCGCTGAGCTCCTGCGAGGAGATGGTCTCCTTGCCCATCTTCTTGGCCTGCGTGAGGACCTGCAGGTAGCGCGACAGCCGCGCGGCGACGCCGAGCGACAGCCGCTCGGGCATCGGCGTGTTGTCGCCGGGGTCGGCCGTGGCCGGATGGATGGCGTCGCCGACGCTCATGACTCACCGGACTCTAGCGTCGAGCCTCTCGCGCAGGTCTGTCTCGTCCACGAAGAAGTCGTAGAGCTCGGTGCCATCGAGCGCAATCACCGGGATCCGCTCCAGATACCGGGCCAACAGCTCGTCGTCGGACTCGATGTCGACCTCGTCGAACGGGTGGCCGATGCGCTGCAACACGACGCGGGCGTCGTCGCACAGGTGGCAGCCGGGGCGGCCGTAGAGCACGAGGCTGCTCACAGGCCCCGCTCGCCGCTGGCGTAGACGTCGAGGTCGCCGAACTCCTCCAGCGGCTCGACCCAGCGCGCCGCCGAGCCGATCATGGCGGCGTTGTCGGTGCACAGCGCGCGGCCGGGCACGTGCAGCTCGGCGCCGAGGCCGGCCAGCCGCTCGCGCAGCGGTCCGTTGGCGGCGACGCCCCCGCCGATCGCCAGCCGTTTCAGGCCGGTCTCCGTCAGCCCGCGCTCGACCCGCAGGGCGAGCGCCTCGACGATCGCGCGCTGGTAGGCGGCGGCGAGGTCGGCCCGACGCGCCTGCGCGCCGTCGCCGAGGTCGCGGACCTTGTAGAGCAGCGCGGTCTTCAGCCCGGCGAACGAGAAGTCGAGGCCGGGCACGCCCGCGGCGATCGGGAAGTCGAAGGCCTCGGGGTCGCCCGCGCGGGCCAGGCGCTCGAGCGCCGGCCCGCCGGGATAGGGCAGGTCGAGCATCCGCGCGCCCTTGTCGAACGCCTCGCCGGCGGCGTCGTCGAGCGTCGTGCCGAGGACCGTGTAGCCCGCGTGCTCGTCGACGCGGGCCAGGAAGGTGTGGCCGCCGGAGGCGACGAGGCACAGGAACGGCGGCTCGAACGGGCCGCCGTCGGTGGCGAGGAAGTTGGCCGAGACGTGGCCCTGCAGGTGGTCGACGGGCGCGAGCGGGAGGTCGCGCGCGGTGGCGATGCCCTTCGCGGTGGCCAGGCCGACGAGCAGCGCGCCGACGAGCCCCGGCCCCTGCGTCACCGCGACGAGCTCGACGTCGTCGAGGGTGGCGTCCGCGGTCCGCAGCGCGTCGTCGACGACGTCGTTGACCAGCGCGACGTGATGGCGCGCGGCGACCTCGGGCACCACGCCGCCGTAGCGATCGTGGATCCCCTGCGACGAGATGACGTTGGAGCGCACCTCGCCGGCGCTCGTGACGACCGCCGCGCAGGTGTCGTCGCAGCTTGTTTCGAGGGCGAGGATCACCGGACGGGGCCGACGTTGGGCACGTCGTCCAGCGAGCCGCTGAGCGTCGCCGGGGTGCGCCACATGATGAGCGCGTCCTCGCCGTTGTCCTGGTAGTAGCGCCGGCGTGTCCCCGCCGTGCGGAAGCCGAAGCGCTCGTAGAGCGCGATCGCGCCCGCGTTCGAGGTGCGCACCTCGAGCGTGTAGCGGGCGTTCTGGTCCGCCACGCGCTGCAGCAGCTCGAGCAATAGGGAGGTGGCGATGCCCGTGCGGCGCTGATCGGGGTCGACGGCGACGTTCATGACGTGCCAGACCGTGTCGTAGCGCGAGCAGATGAGGTAGCCGACGAGGGTGCCCTCGCGGCGCGCGGCCAGGCAGATCCCGCCGGGCTTTGAGAGCTCGAGCACGAACATCGCCAGCGACCACGGCGTGGGGAACGCGCGGCGCTCGATCGCGATGACCTGCGGCAGGTCGGCGTAGGTGAGGCGGCGGATCTCCAGGGGGGCGGTCGTTGGGAGCTGTGCTGCGTTCATCGTCGAGGAACCGCGTCGGGGGCGCGGATGTAGTCCGGAAGGAGCGCGTCGCGGTCGACCGGCCGGGCGATCGCCGCGAGTCGGCACACCGCCAGCGCGCTGACTCGGTGCAGCGTGGAGGCGTCTGCCGGAACCTCGACCGCGGGCTCGAGCCGGTCCCGAAATCGTATCGCCCCGTCTCCTACAGCCAGCCACGGCGCCAGCGCGGGATCGGCCAGGTCCGCGAGGTCGTCCGGCTGGACGGCCGCGGGCTCGAGCAGCCGCGCGCCGGCCTGGTAAGCGGCGACGAACGCCTCGCCGCGGCGGGCGTCGAGCACCGCGAGCACCGCTCTGTCGGTGTCCGCGCCGTCCGCGAGCGCCTCGAGCGTCGAGACCGGCGCCAGCTCGGCGCCCGTGCCCTGGGCGAGGGCACGCGCGGTGGCGACGCCGATCCGCAGCCCGGTGAACGTGCCGGGCCCCACCCCCACGCCGATGCGATCGACGTCGGCGAACGTCGCGCCCGCGGCGTCGAGCGCGCGGCGCGCGAGGGGCAGCAGCTGGGTCGCGTGGCCGGGGCGCTCGCCGGGCGCCGGCTCGTGGTGGCGCTCGATCGGCTCGCCCTCGTCGGGCAGCAACGCCACGACGGTGGCGGGCGTCGCCGTGTCGAAGCCGAGGACCATCACCGCTCGATGATGACGCGCCGGCGATCGCCGCCGAGATGCTCGAGCCGCACGCGGGCCGCGATCGTCACCTCGCCGAGGTCGGCGGCGCCGTGCTCGGGCCATTCGACGAAGGCGACGCGGTCGCTCGCGAGCTCGTCGGCGAGCAGGTCGGGCTCCTCCGCGCCGAGGCCGTCGAGGCGGAAGAGGTCGAGGTGGCTGACCGGCAGGCGGCCGTCCTCGTAGCGGCGCGCGATCGTGAACGTCGGGCTTACCACAGGCGTCTGGACGCCGAGGGCGCGGGCGGCGCCGCGCACGAACGTCGTCTTGCCGGCGCCGAGCTCGCCGGAGATGAGCACGACGTCGCCTGGGTGAAGCTCGCCGGCGAGCTGCGCGGCGACGGCCTCGGTCTCGGCGGGAGAGCCGGTGTCAGCGGTCATGCGCGGCGCGGCGGCGCAGCGCCAGCCCTGCCGCGACGAGCGCGATGCCGCCGATGATGATCGGAACGACGTCGAACCCCGTGCGCGGGAGCTGCTGCGCGGCGGCCGGCTGCTGCGCGGCCGCCGTGGT
>DATFRW010000163.1:0-19458 GCA_035262945.1 Solirubrobacteraceae bacterium | reverse complement strand
GCGCTGCGCGCCGAGCTCGGCGAGCGGCTGCCTGCCGATGCCGAGGAGATCGTGGTCGCGCGGCGGGTCGGCGCCGAGGGCCGCACCCGTGCGTACCTGTGCGGGCGATCGGCGTCGGTGGGCGACGTGCGCGACGTGGCGGTCGCGCTGCTGTCGTTCTACGGGCAGCACGAGCACCGCAAGCTCGT
Source organism: Solirubrobacteraceae bacterium (assembly GCA_035262945.1). Taxonomy (GTDB): domain Bacteria; phylum Actinomycetota; class Thermoleophilia; order Solirubrobacterales; family Solirubrobacteraceae; genus JAOPZW01. The sequence goes on along the minus strand of DATFRW010000163.1, from coordinate 19,270 downwards.
GCTCGCCTCGTCGCAGCTCGAGCTCCTCGATGCGTTCTGCGGGGCGGAGCATCTCGAGCGCCGCGCGGCGTTCGCGGGGGTCCACGCGCGGGTGCGCGAGCTCGACGCGGCGCTCGCCGAACTGCGCGAGCGCGCCGGGGCACGCGAGCGCGAGCTCGACCTGCTCGCGTTCGAGCTCGACGAGATCGAGGCGGCGGCTCCATCCGAGGCGGAGGAGGCCGAGCTGCTCGCGGTGCGCGAGCGCCTGCGCCACCTCGATGCGCTGCGCAGCGCCGCGCTGGGGGCGGCGCAGGCGGCCGCCCCCGAGGAGGGCACGGGGATCACCGCGCTGCTCGCAGCGGGCGGCGCGGCGCTCGACGGCGCCGCCGGCGTCGACCCGGCGCTCGACGCCCTCGGCGAGCGGTGGCGCTCGCTGGCGTACGAGGCCGACGACCTCGCCGCGGAGCTTCTGCGCTACGCGGAGGGGCTGGAGGGGGAGCCAGGCGCGCTCGAGGCGGCCGAGGAGCGGCTCGCGGTCCTCGAGCGCCTCAAGCGCAAGCACGGGGGCTCGATCGCCGAGGTGCTCGCCCACGCTGAGCGCTGCCGCGCGCGGCGCGACGAGCTTGCCGGGGCGGAGGTCGCGCTCGAACGCGGGGCCGCCGAGCTGGACGAGGCGCGTGCCCGGCGCCACGCTCTCGCCGTCGAGCTGCGCGAGGAGCGCACGCGCGCGGCGCCACGCCTGGCCGAGGCGGTCCGCGAGCGCCTGGCCGACCTCGCGATGGAGGGCGCGAGCTTCGCGATCGAGCTTCAGGAGCGCGACCCGGGGCCGACGGGCGCCGACGGCGTCGACTTCGTGATCGCCCCGAACCCCGGCGTGCCGGCTGCGCCGTTGCGCGAGATCGCCTCGGGCGGCGAGCTGTCGCGGGTCATGCTCGCGCTCATGGGCGTCGCGAACGACGGCTCGGACGCGACGCTGGTGTTCGACGAGATCGACGCCGGGATCGGCGGGCACACCGCCCGCGCGGTGGGCTCGCAGCTCCGCGCGCTGGCCGAGGGGCGCCAGATCCTCTGCATCACACACCTGCCACAGATCGCCTCGCTCGCCGCGCGCCACTTCTCGATCGAGAAGGACACCGGGGCCGAGCCGGCGCGGACGACGGTGCGCGAGCTGGCGTCGGGCGACGTCGTCGCCGAGCTCGTGCGCATGCTCGGCGCCGACGCGGACGATGTCGGGGCGCGGCGCCACGCGCGCGAGCTGCTAAAGGCGGCGTAGCTCAGTGGGGGCCGCGTGGCTCAGGCCAGCCGCAGCGGCGGGAGGGCGTGTGCCTGCAGGTCGATGCCCGCCTGGACGAGCAGCGGTTCGCTGTCGGTGGGGCCGATCAGCGACACCCCGACCGGGAGGCCCGAACGTGCGCCCAGCCCGGTGGGGATGGCGACGACGGGGAAGCCCATGAAGTTCCAGGTCGCGGTGAACGCGATGAGCGGGTCGCCCTCGCCGCCGAGGTGATCGGGGTCGTAGCCGTCGCCGCGCGGCTCCGCCGTCATCGGCACGGTCGGCTCGAGCAGCAGGTCGACGCCGTTGTCGTCGAACCACGAGCGCCAGGCCTCGGTCACCCGGGCGCGCCTGTCCTGCGCCTCGGCGTACGCGGCCGCGTCGTAGACGCGCTCGGCGAGCTCGACGAACTGCCGGATGGCCAGCCGATAGCGGTCGGCGCGGTCAGCGAAACCGGCGTGGTAGGGCCAGACCTCGTGGAAGAGGATCGTGATCGAGTCGTCCGGCGTCACGTCGGGCGCCGCGGCGAGATCGACGATCTCGGCGCCGAGCCGCTCGCACGCCGCGCGCGCCGCCTCGAGGCCCTCTAGGACGTCGGCGTCGACGTCGACGCTCCCCGGGCGATCCGTAAGCGCGACGCGCAGCCCGGCGAGCGGGCACGCGCCGCTGCGCGCGGTCGCCGGCAGCGCAGCGATCACCGGATCCGGGCGTTCGCCGGGCTCCGTGGCCAGCGCTGAGAGCAGCGCGCTGCAGTCGGCGACTGTGCGCGCCATCGGGCCGATGTGGTCGAGCGTCGGGCTCAGCGGGATCAGCCCATCCATCGGCACGCGCCCGTGGGTCGGCTTGATCGACGAGACCCCCGTGAGCCCGGCCGGGATCCGCACGGACCCCGCGGTGTCGGTGCCGAGTGCGGCTGGTGCCATGCCGGTCGCCAGCGCCGCGGCCGACCCGCCGCTCGAACCGCCCGCCGTCCGGTCGAGCGCCCACGGGTTGCCGACCTGGTCGGTCGTGCCGCCCGCGGCGAACTCGTGCGTGTGCGTGTGGCCCAGCAGCACGACGCCCCGCGCGCGCAGCCGCCGCCAGGTCGCGCTGTCGGCCTGCGCGACGTTGCCCTCGAGCACGCGGCTGGAAGCGGTGAGCGGGAGCCCGCCGACCGCGAAGAGGTCCTTGAGCGCGAGCGGGATGCCGCGCAGCGACACGGCGCTTTCGGGCGAGACCGACCCGCCGCCGTCGACGCTAGGGGGCTCGTCCGCGGCCCGTGCCCGCGCCCGCGCGTCGTCCGCGGCCCGCGCCTGCTCCCGCGCGATCTCCGGATAGAGCCGCACCCACGCGTTGACCGCGTCGGGCGCGCCGTCGAAGGTCGGCGCGCCGCCGTTGCGCTCCGCGATCCGCGCCTCGCACGCGTCGAGGAGCTCGACCGCCGACAGCTCGCCCGAGTTCAGGAGCGCCGCCGCGGCGACGAGGTCGAGGTCGGCCGGATCCGTGGGCGCCTGGGCGGACATGGCCGGGGAACCTAACCGGTGGCCGCGGCCCTCGGCGATCAGCCGAAGGCGCTGCCGGCCCCGTCGTTGTTCACGGTCGACCAGCCGGACACGCGGGCGTAGTCGAGCAGCGCGTCGATATCCGCGCGCGACCCGCGCACGAGCACGCGAACGTGCGTCTTGAACAGCCCGCGCCGCTCGTCCATCTCGCAGCCGAGGCCCAGCTCGACGCAGACCTGCTGCAACTCGCGCACGAACGCGCCACGGCGCCGCCGTGCGACCGAGAACCCGAGTTCGCGGGTGAGGACCTCCTCGTCCACCCTCACGATCGTAGGGACCGCCCGGGATCGAACCCGGTCCGTTTCGTGCAAGAGCGTAGGTGCCCGAGCGGCGATGCTGAGGCAATGAACCAGCGCGTCACCCTGATCACGCTCGGCTACCGGGACTTCCGGCGAGCCCGCGACTTCTACACCGGCCTGGGCTGGACCATCGGCTGGACCGACGACGACGTCGTCTTCTTCCAGGCGGGCGACATGATCTTCGCGATCTGGGACCGCGCCAAGCTCGCCGAGGACTCCGGCGTGGAGGACAGCGGCGGCTGGGGCGGCGTCACGCTCGGCCACAACGTGCGCTCGGCCGCGGAGGTCGACGACATCCTCGAACGCGCGAAGGCCGCCGGCGCGGCCATCGCGCGCGCCGGCGCCGAGCGGCCGTGGGGCGGCTACTCCGGGATCTTCGTCGATCCCGAGGGGCACCCCTGGGAGGTCGCGCACAACCCGTCGTGGACGGTGCACGACGACGGCGCGGTCAGCCTGGACTGACCGCGCCGTTGGGTGTGTCTACTCGTCGTTGCTGCGCTCGAGGTCGAGCGCGCACGAGTTGATGCAGTAGCGAAGGCCGTTCTCGCCGGGTCCGTCGTCGAACACGTGGCCGAGGTGGCCGCCGCAGCGGGCGCACGTCACCTCGGTGCGGACCATCCCGTGCGAGAAGTCGGTGCGGGTGTCGACCGCCTCGCCGAACATCGGGTCGGTGAAGCTCGGCCAGCCGGAGCCGGACTCGAACTTCGTGTCAGAGCTGAACAGCGCGTTGCCGCAGCCCGCGCAGCGATAGACGCCGTCGCCCTTCTCACTGACATAGCGGCCCGTGAACGGCCGCTCGGTGGCCTGGTGGCGGAGCACCTCGTAGGCGGCGGGGTCGAGCTCCGCGCGCCACTGCTCCTCTGTCTTGACGATCTTGTTTTCCATATGCCTAACGGTCCGTTGAGGGGTCCCACACGTTACGGCGTGGCGTCTGCGCGGGCCGGTACGTTGCCCCGGTGCAACCCATCCTCGTCCGTGGCCTAGACTCAGGAAGGAACCAGAGTGCCTAAGCCGCGATACATCTTCGTCACCGGCGGCGTGGTCTCGTCGCTCGGGAAGGGCATCGCTTCAGCCTCCATCGGCCGCCTCCTCGTGGCCCGCGGCCTGTCCGTCGGCCTCCAGAAGTTCGATCCGTACATCAACGTCGATCCCGGCACGATGTCGCCGTATCAGCACGGCGAGGTCTTCGTCACCGAGGACGGCGCCGAGACGGATCTCGACCTCGGCCACTACGAGCGCTTCACGAACACGAACACGACGCGGGCGTCGAACGTCACCGCCGGCGGCATCTACAACTCGGTGATCCGGCGCGAGCGCCGCGGCGACTACCTGGGCGGCACGGTCCAGGTCGTCCCGCACATCACCGACGAGATCAAGCAGCGCATCCGCCTCATCGCGGAGACCGGCGACGTCGACGTGGTCATCACCGAGATCGGCGGGACGGTGGGCGACATCGAGTCGCTGCCGTTCCTCGAGGCGATCCGCCAGTTCCCAGTCGACGTCGGCCGCCGTCAGTGCATGTACATCCACCTGACGCTCGTGCCCTACATCGGCCACGCCGGCGAGCTGAAGACCAAACCCACGCAGCATTCGGTCAACGAGCTTCGCCGCATCGGTATCGCGCCCGACATGCTGCTGTGCCGCTCCGAGAGCGAGCTCGGGTCGGACATCCGCAAGAAGATCGCGCTCTTCGCCTCGCTCGGCCACGACGCGGTCATCTCGGCCAAGGACGTCGACAACATCTACAAGGTCCCGCTCTGGTTCCACGAGCAGGGCGTCGACGACCTCATCGTCGACCACTTCGGGCTCGACGCCGAGCCGGCCGACCTCGTCGAGTGGCGCGAGATCACCAAGCGGGCCGACGCCGCCAAGCAGCCCGTGCGCATCGCGATCGCCGGGAAGTACGTGCAGCTCGAGGACGCCTACCTCTCGGTCAGCGAAGCGCTCCGCCACTCAGGTTTCCTCCACGGCGGGCGCATCGAGATCGACTGGGTCGACTCCGAGATGCTCGAGAGCGAGGAGCAGGCGCGCGAGCGGCTGGCCGAGGCCGACGGCATCCTCGTGCCCGGCGGCTTCGGCGGGCGCGGCATCGAGGGCAAGATCCGCGCGGTGCAGGTCGCCCGCGAGCAGGGCATCCCGTTCCTCGGCATCTGCCTCGGCATGCACGTCGCGGTCAGCGAGTTCGCGCGGCACGTCGCCGGTATGCCGGGAGCCAACTCGACGGAGTTCGACCTCGAGACCGAGTACCCGGTGATCGACCTGCTCCCGGAGCAGAAGGAGGTCACCGACCTCGGCGGGACCATGCGGCTGGGCGCCGACCCGATCAAGCTGCACCCGGGCACGAAGGCTCGCGACCTTTACGGCGAGGCGGTCGTCTACGAGCGCCACCGCCACCGCTATGAGGTGTCGATCTCGCTGCGCAAGCGGCTCGAGGCGGCAGGCCTCGTGGTGGCCGGCACGTCGCCGGACGAGCGGCTCGTCGAAGTGATCGAGCTGCGCGACCACCCGTTCTTCGTCGCCTCGCAGTTCCACCCCGAGTTCAAGTCGCGTCCCGAGCGGCCGGCCCCGCTGTTCCGCGAGTTCGTCGCCGCCGCGCTCGACCGCGCCCGGACCCGGGCGCCCGAGGGCGGAGAGGTCCGCGCCTCGCGCGCGGCCTAGTGCGCCGCGCCTCCGAAGTCGAACGCCGCCGGCTGAACGACCTGTTCGCCGAGCTCTGCGCGATCCCGAGCCCGTCGGGGCGCGAGCGCGGGATGGCCGAGCGCGTCGCGGCCGACCTGGGCGCGCTGGGCTACGAGGTCACCGAGGACGACGCGGCGGCCCAGACCGGCGCCGACGCCGGCAACCTGCTCGCCCGCATCCCGGGGCGCAGCGACCGCTGGGTGATGCTGTGCGCGCACCTCGACACCGTCCCGCACGACGGCGTCATCGAACCGGTGCTCGTCGACGGCGGCTGGCAGAGCGCGGGCGACACGATCCTCGGCGCCGACAACAAGGCGGCGGTCGCGATGCTGCTCGCGCTCGCGCACCGCACGGCGGTCGAGGGCTCGCCGGTCGGCGTCGAACTGCTGTTCACCATCAGCGAGGAGAACGGGCTGAACGGCGCGAAGGCGTTCGACACCTCGACGCTGCGCGCCGACCTCGGCTTCGTCTTCGACCACGCCTCCGCGGTGGGCGAGGTGATCGTGGCCTCGCCGACCTTCTACCGGCTCCACGCGGCGTTCCGCGGGGCGGCCGCGCACGCCGGCATCCGGCCCGAGGCCGGCCGCAGCGCGATCCTCGCCGCCGCCAAAGCCATCGTCGCCATGCCGCAGGGCCGGATCGACGACGAGACGACCGCGAACGTCGGCACCATCGCGGGCGGCGTCGGCGGCACCAACGTCGTGCCCGAGCACTGCTGGTTCGACGCTGAGGCGCGCTCCCTCAGCGACGCCACCGTCGAGGCCCTCGTCGCCGAGATGGTCGACCACTGCCACGACGCGGCGAACGACCCGGCCTGCGAGTGCGACCTCGACCTGGCGGTCGAGCGGCTGTTCTCGGGCTACCGGCACCGCACGAGCGCGCCCGGGGTGGTCGCGGCCGAGGGCGCCTTGCGCGCCTGCGGCTACACGCCGCGGCGCGTCCTCTCCGGCGGCGCCTCCGACGCCAACGCGTTCGAGGCGAAGGGCTTTCACTGCACGAACATCGCCAACGGCACCGAGCACAACCACGAGACGAGGGAGCGCGTCAGCCAGGCGTCGCTCGACGGCATGCTCGACGTGACCTTCGCGCTGCTCGACGAGCTGGGCGGGTAGCCCGGTCCGTCATGACCTCCTCGGACCGGCGGTTCGAGCCCCTCGGGGGCGACACGCTCTACGAGGGCAGGATCATCAGCCTGCACCACGAGCGCTTCCGCTACCCGGACGGCGAGGTCGTCGAGCGCGAGATCATCCGCCACCAGGGCGCGGTCGGCATCGTCGCCCACGACGGGACGGACCTCTTCCTCGTGCGCCAGCCGCGCGAGACCGTCGGCGATCCGGACTTCCTCGAGATCCCGGCCGGCCGCCTCGACGTCGAGGGCGAATCGCCGCTCGAGGCCGCACGCCGCGAGCTGGCCGAGGAGATCGGCAAGGCGGCCGCGACGTGGGAGCCGATCACGGACTACGTCTCCTCGGTCGGGATCATGGACGAGACCGTGCACCTCTTCCTCGCGACCGGCCTGAGCGACGCCAGCGCCGAGGCCGAGGAGAACGAGCGCATCGAGATCGTCCGCTGGCCGCTCGCCGATCTCGACGGAGCCATCGCCGCCACACGTGACGCGAAGACGCTCATCGGGCTGTTGTGGCTGAAGTCTCAGTGAGTAGGGTGCCCGCCCATGAACTCACGGTTGAGCCTCTTTGCCATCGCCGCTGCGCTGCTGCTGATCGCCGCGGCACCCGCCGCCGCGGCACCCAAGCCGCCACCGGTCGGCGGGTCCACTGCGCCAGGGCAGGTCTTCGCGCCGAATCCGGTCGCCGACCTCGGCATCCAGACGCTCACCGACCAGAAGGACGCCGACTTCTTCTCCGCCGACCCGGCGCTCGCCAAGGCGTACCACCGCGTCACGCTCACCAACCTCGACGGGACCGGCACGCTGACCGGCGACTACGCCAAGGTGCTGAGCTCGACCGGCAAGCCGGCGACGAACACCGGCAACGGGTTCATCTACACCCGCGACCAGGACCAGTTCGAGCAGGTCATGGGCTACTACTGGGTCACCCAGGCGCAGCGCTACATCCAGTCGCTCGGCTTCGGTACCGGGGAGTTCCCCGCCGTCAACAAGCGCCAGCAGCTGCTGCGCATGGACCAGTTCGGTGGCGACAACTCGTTCTACCGCGAGGGCACCGGCAAGCTGACGATCACGCTGGGCAAGGGCGGCGTCGACGACGCCGAGGACGCCGAGGTGATCGTCCACGAGTATGGCCACTCCGTGCAGGACAACCAGGTGCCCGGCTTCGGCTCGACGCCCGACGCCGGCGCGATCGGCGAGGCGTTCGGCGACTACCTCGCGGTGACGGTCTCCGAGCACTTCGCGCCGACGCCCGACGAGCCGTGCGTGGCTGACTGGGATTCGACGTCGTACACGTCGACCGTCCCGCACTGCCTGCGCCGCGTCGACGGCAACAAGCACTACCCCGAGGACCTCGTCGGCGAGGTCCACGCCGACGGCGAGATCTGGTCGCGCGCGCTGTGGGACATCCACCAGGCCCTCGGTGCCACGCGGGCGGACAGGATCATCATCGACGCGCAGTTCGACTTCACGGCCGACATCTCGATGCCGGACGCCGCAACGGCCACGATCGCCACGGCACGCCGCCTGTACGGCCAGGGCGTGGCGAACACGGTGACCGCCGCATTCGCGGCGCGCGGGCTGGCGTAGCCGCACGCGGGCTTGCAGCGCCAAGGACGGCGCTCGCCCAACACGAACACCGGGAGTGACCATGGCCGTCACTCCCGTCGACCTGCACGCGCCCGAGCCGCTCCCGCCGTCGCCCGACGGCGGGATGAGCGGCCGCATGCTGGACTTCCTCGCCTACCTCGAGTTCGAGCGCGGCCTGTCGCGCAACACGCTCGAGGCCTACCGCTCGGACCTTCTGCAGCTCGGTGCCTTTCTCGGCCGACGCGGCGTCAACGTCGTCGACGTCCAGCACGCCGACCTCAGCGCCTTCCTCACCGACCTGGCGACGGGCGGCGAGGGGCGCCCGCCGGTCGCGCCCGCGACGCTCCAGCGCAAGGCCGCCTGTATGCGGTCCTTCTACCGCCACCTGCGCCGCGAGGGCGTCCTCGACCGCGACCCCACCGCCGACCTCCGTGCGCCCCGGAAGAGCCAGCGCCTGCCGCAGGTGCTCACGCGCGACGAGGTGGCGCGCCTGCTCAGCGCGCCCAAGGGCACCGATCCCGGCGCGCTGCGCGACCGCGCGCTGCTCGAGCTCATGTACGCGTGCGGCCTGCGTGCGTCCGAGGCGACCGGCCTCGACGTACGCGACGTCGACCTCACGCTCGCGGTCCTGCGCGCCCGCGGCAAGGGCTCCAAGGAGCGCCTGGTCCCGATCGGGCGCGAGGCCGTCGCGGCGACGAGGGCGTACCTCGAGCGCGGGCGCCCCGCCTTCGTCGGCCTCGGCGACGAGCCGCGCCTGTTCGTCAACCGCCGCGGCCGCGGCCTCACGCGCCAGGGCCTCTACAAGATCGTCCAGCGCTACGCGCGCGACGTGGGGCTCGACGACCGCATGAGCCCGCACACGCTGCGCCACACCTTTGCGACGCACCTGCTCGCCGGTGGCTGCGACCTGCGCTCGCTGCAGGAGATGCTCGGCCACGCCGACGTCGCCACGACACAGATCTACACGCACCTCTCGGCCGAGCGGCTCAAGGACGCGTACTTCAAGGCGCACCCGCGCGCGACGGACGGCTGAGCGACAATGCGCGCGTGAGCCGCCGCGCCTTCGTGGTCGTCCTCGACGCGTGCGGTGTCGGCGCGCTGCCCGACGCCGCCGAGTACGCGGGCGACGAGGGATCCAACACGCTCGTCCATCTCGCCGAGGACGTCGGCGGCCTGGACCTGCCGAATCTCGGACGCCTCGGCCTGGGGTCGATCGTTCCGCTGCTCGGGGTGCCGCCCGCCGCGGCGCCCGTCGTCCATGGGCGCCTGCACCCGCTCGGGCCGGGCAAGGAGTCGACGACCGGTCACTGGGAGCTCATGGGCGTCGTGCCGCAGGCGCCGCTGCCGACGTACCCCGACGGCTTCCCGCCCGACGTCGTCGCGACGCTCGAGCGGGTCACCGGCCTGCGCTTCTGCGCGAACAAGCCCGCCAGTGGCACGGAGGTCATCGAGGAATGGGGCCCGCATCACCTGCGGACCGGCGAGGTGATCCTCTACACGTCGGCCGACTCGGTGCTCCAGCTCGCCGCTCACCGCGACGTGCTGTCCGAGGACGACCTTCGCGCCGCGTGCGCGGCCGCGCGCGAAGTCGTGAGCGTGGGGCGGGTCATCGCACGGCCGTTCGAGGGCGAGCCGGGCGCGTTTCGCCGCACCGAGGGCCGCAAGGACTTCTCGCTCGTCCCGCCGGCGCGCTCGTACCTCGACGAGCTGCAGGCCGCCGGCGTGCCGGTGCACGCGGTCGGCAAGGTGCGCGACCTCTTCGCCGGTGTCGGGATCGACGAGTACCACCCGGCCGCCACGAACGCGCGCGGGATCGAGGCGATCGGCGAGCTCGTGAGCGGCCTCGACGCGGGGCTGGCCTTCGCCAACCTCGTGGAGACCGACCAGGTGTATGGCCATCGCCACGACGTCGAGGGGTTCCACGCCGCGTTGCGCGAGATCGACGCCGCCGTGGGCGAGTGGCTGACCGAGCTGCGCGACGACGACCTGCTCGTCCTCACCGCCGACCACGGCGTCGACCCGCACGCGCCGCACACCGACCACACGCGCGAGTACGCGCCCCTGCTCGCCGCGTTCGGGGGCCAGGACGGTCGCCGCCACGACGGGCCGCTGGCGGACGTTGGGGCGTCCGTCCTGAAGTGGCTCGCGGGCCGCGAGGCGCAAGCGCTGCCGGGCACGCCGTTCGTCTGATCCGCGCGGCTACGCTGAAGGCGCTGTGCCCGAGCTTCCCGAGGTCGAGACGATCCGCCGTCAGCTCGCCCCGCTCGTCGAGGGGCGCGTCGTCGCGCGGCTGGACATCGCCGATCCACGCTGGTGCCTGCCGCTCGCGCCCCAGGCGGTCGTCGACGCCGTCCAGGGGCGGCGCGTGGAGGCGCTGTCGCGCCGCGGCAAGTACCTCGTCTGGGAGCTCGAGGACGAGGCATTCCTGCTCATGCACCTGCGCATGACCGGCACGCTGCTCTACGACGCGCCGCCCGGGACGTCCTACGAACGCGTCCGCTTCGCACTCGACGACGGCCACGACGTGCGCTTCTGCGATCCGCGGCGCTTCGGCACCGGCGAGCTGGCGATCGGCGCGGCGGCGCGCGATGCCTTCTTCGCCGCGCGGCTCGGCGTGGAGCCGCTCGACGGCGAGCTGACGGGCGCCGCGCTCGCGGGCATGGCCCGCGGCCGCACCGCCCCGGTCAAGGCGTTCCTGCTCGACCAGCGGCGGATCGCGGGCGTCGGGAACATCTACGCCGACGAGGCGCTGTTCCGGGCGCGGATCCACCCGCTTCGCCCCGCGGGGCGCCTGACCCGCTCGCAGTGGGACGCCGTCGCGCGGGGCGTGCAGGACGCGCTTACCGCCGGCCTAGCGGCGGGCGGCGCGACGATCGACGACTTCCGCCATGCGGACGGCGTGCGCGGGTCGTTCCAGGACGAGTTCCTCGTGCACCGCCGCGGGGGAGAGCCGTGCTTTCAGTGCGGGACGACGGTGGTGAAGCTCGTTGCCGCCGGCCGCGGCACGTACGCGTGCGAGCGCTGCCAGCCGCGGCCGCGGAGGGGTGCCGGGCGCGGCCACGTGGCCGCGTGAGGCGGCCCCCAGTGGTTCTCCGTCAGGCAGTCACAAGCTGCTTGAGCCGGCCGCTCATGTCGGCCTGCACGAGCTCGCGGAAACCGCCGATCACCTCGCCGTCGATGACGATCTGCGGAAAGCTGATCATGCCGGTCCGCTGGGCGAGCTCAGTCCGTCCGACCGAGTCCTTTGCGAGATTGATCTCCTCGAAGTCGAGCGCGCGCATCCGGAGCAGGTCCTTCGCCCGGTCGCAGAAGGAACAGGGATCGGTCGAGTAGACGGTGATCTTCGCCATTACTTCATTCAATATAGCTAGGCACGGCTGATGCCTGGTCCGGTGAAGACCGAGGCGGTGGTCCTGCGCTCGCTGCGGTACGGCGAGGCTGATCGCATCCTGCACCTCTATACCCCACGGCGCGGCAGGATCGGCGCGATCGCGAAGGGCGTCCGGCGCGCTCGCAGCCGCTTCGGCGGGCGGCTCGAGCCGTTCTTCCGCCTCAACCTCGTCCTGCACGAGGGGCGCGGCGAGCTGCTGACCGTCACCTCCGCCGAGACGTTGGCCGGCCATCCCCGCCTGCGCGAGCACGGCGTGGCGCTCGACACCGCCGCCCGCGCGTGCGACGCCGTCACGCGGCTGTTCGACACGGCCGAGCCGCATCCCGACGTCTACAACCTGCTCTGCAACGAACTCGCGCTGCTCGACGCCGACCCGCCGCGCGCCGGCCACGCCAATCAGCTCGCCTTCCGCCTCAAGCTGCTCCTCGCCGCTGGCTTCGCGCCCCAGCTCGCCGCCTGCGCGTCGTGCGGTGAGCGCGAGCACCTCAGCGGCTTCTCCGGCGCCGCCGGAGGCGTCGTGTGCCCGGCGTGCGAGGCCGGCTCGTTCCCGCTCGACGAGGCATCCCACGAGTTCCTCGTCGCCGCGCTCGGGCTCCCGCTCGCGGAGACGCCCGCCGCGGACGAGCGCGCGCTGCACCAGGCCGAGCGCGCCATCGCGGACACGGTCGAGTATCACGCCGGCGTCCGTTTGCGTGCTGCGGCACATCGGTAGGTTCCCCCCCGTGGCGACGAAGTGGGTGTACGAGTTCTCCGAAGGCTCGAAGGACATGCGCGACCTGCTGGGGGGCAAAGGCGCGAATGTCGCGGAGATGACGCGGATCCTGGGGACGGACCGCGTGCCGTCGGGGTTCACGATCACGACCGAGGCGTGCGTGGCCTACATGCGCGAGGGCGCCTTCCCGGAGGGGTTGGACGCGCAGGTCGACGAGGCGCTGCACGCGCTGGAGGCGCGCGCCGCCAAGACCCTCGGGGACGCCGAGGACCCGCTGCTGGTGTCCGTGCGCAGCGGGGCGCGCGAGTCGATGCCGGGGATGCTCGACACCGTGCTCAACCTCGGGCTCAACGACGACTCGGTGCAGGGGCTGGCGAAGCGGACCGAGAACGAGCGGTTCGCGTGGGACTCCTACCGGCGGTTCGTGCAGATGTTCGGCAATGTCGTGCGCGGCCTGCCGGGGGAGCGCTTCGAGGACGAGATCAAGCGCGTCAAGCGCGACCGCGGGGTCAAGGACGACACCGATCTCGACGTCGCGGCGCTCCAGGAGCTCACCGAGACCTTCAAGGGCCTGTACGACTTCCCGACCGAGCCGCGCGAGCAGCTGGCGCAGGCGATCGGCGCGGTGTTCGACTCGTGGAACGGCGACCGCGCCGTGTCCTACCGGCGGATCAACCGTATCCCCGACGACTGGGGCACGGCGGTCAACGTCCAGCAGATGGTGTTCGGCAACAAGGGCGACACGAGCGGCTCGGGCGTCGCGTTCAGCCGCGACGAGGTCACCGGGGCGCCCGAGCCTTCCGGCGACTTCCTCATCAACGCGCAGGGCGAGGACGTCGTCTCAGGCGTGCGCAACACGCTGGACATCGCCGACCTCAAGCGCGTCCTGCCGGACGTCGACGAGCAGCTCATGGAGATCCTGCGCACGCTGGAGAAGCACTACGGCGACATGCAGGACACCGAGTTCACGGTCGAGGAGGGGCGTCTGTACATGCTGCAGACGCGCAACGCCAAGCGCCCGGCGCAGGCCGCGGTGCGCTTCGCCGTGGACGCCGTCAACGAGGGGCTGCTCGACAAGGGCCAAGCGCTCTTGACCATCGATCCCGAGACGCTCGACGCCCTGCTGCACCCGACCTTCGATCCGCAGGCCGAGTACGACGTGCTCGCGTCGGGCGTCGCCGCGTCGCCCGGCGCCGCGACCGGCGAGCTGGTCTTCACCGCGGCCGACGCGGTCAAGGCGGCGGCCGACGGGCGCGACGTCATCCTGGCCCGGCCGTTCACCGAGGCCGACGACGTCGCGGGGTTCCACGCCGCCAAGGGCATCATCACCTCCGAGGGCGGCAAGGCGTCGCACGCCGCGCTGGTCGCGCGCGGCATGGGGGTTCCCGCGGTCACCGGCGCCGCCACCCTGGAGATCGACACGGCCGCGGGCGAGGTCCGCGTCGACGGCCGCACGCTCCACGCAGGCGACCGCCTCGCCATCGACGGCACCACCGGCGCGATCACCACCGACGACGTCCCGCTCGTCGAGCCCGAGGTCTCCAGCTACTTCGACACCGTCCTGCACTGGTCGGACGAGCTCAGAACCCTCCACGTTCGCACCAATGCCGACGCGCCCGCCGACGCCCGTCGCGCGCGCCAGTTCGGCGCCGAGGGCATCGGCCTGTGCCGCACGGAGCACATGTTCTTCGGCGAAGATCGCCACGAGAAGATGGTCCGGGTCATCCTGGCCGACGACCTCGACGAACGCCGCCGCGCCCTCGACGAGCTCGCGCCGCTGCAGCAACGCGACTTCGAGGGGCTCTTCGACGTCATGGAGGGGTTGCCGGTCACGATCCGCCTCCTCGACCCGCCGCTGCACGAGTTCCTGCCCGACCCGGACGACCTCCCCGAGGGGCCCAAGCGCGACCGGGCCCGCTCGCTGCAGGAGGTCAATCCGATGCTCGGCACCCGCGGCGTCCGGCTCGGGATCCTCTATCCGGAGATCTACGAGATGCAGGTCCGCGCGATGGCGCGCGCGTGGCGGGCCGTGCGCGAGCGCTCCGGGCATGCGCCGGAGCTCGAGATCATGATCCCGCTCGTCGGCTATGAAACCGAGCTGGACATCGTGCGCGCGTTCATCGAGCGCGTCGCCGGTGAGGAGGGTCTCGAGCACCCCGCCGACTACACGATCGGGACGATGATCGAGCTCCCGCGCGCGTGCTTCCTGGCCGACCACATCGCCGAGCACGCCGACTTCTTCTCTTTTGGGACCAACGACCTGACACAGACGGGCCTGGGGTTCAGCCGCGACGACATCGAGGGCAAGATCCTCGGGCGCTACATCGAGATGAAGATCTTCGACCGCTCGCCGTTCGAGACCATCGACGCGCCCGGCGTGGGCCAGATGCTGCGCATGGGCGCGTGGCTGGGGCGCAAGACGAACCCCGAGATCGAGCTGGGCGTCTGCGGCGAGCACGGCGGCGATCCCGACTCGATCGACTTCTTCCATCACTCGGGCATCGACTACGTGTCCTGTAGCCCGTACCGGGTCCCGGTCGCCCGCGTTGCGGCGGCGCAGGCCGCGGTGCGCGCGGCCGCGGACTAGCCTGCGACGCAGGCGACGGCTTCGATCTCGAGCAGCAGGTCGGGGAGGACGAGGCCGGCGACCTGGACGAGCGTGCTCGTCGGCGGGCGCTCGACGTCGATGAACGTGTCGCGGACCGCGCGGATCGCCGGCAGGCCCTCGACATCGACGACGAAGAAGGTCAGCTTGACGACGTCGCTCCACGTGGCGCCGGCGGCCGCGAGCGCGTGGCCGACGTTCTCGAAGGCGAGGCGCGCCTGCGCGTCCCAGTCGCCGGCCGGAGCGACGGTGCCGTCGGCGGCGATTGGGACTTGGCCGGCCGTCCAGACGATCCGCCCCGGCGTGAAGCTCACGACGTGGCTGTAGCCGGCGGGTTGCGACAGGGTGGGGGGCGAGGTGAAGTCGATCGAGGTCACGGTCGCGAGAGTATTCGCCCCATGCCCGATCTTCACTTCATCGAGCCCGCGTCCTTCGGCCCCAGCACGCTGCCGTTCTCGCAGGGCGTCCGCGCCGGCAATCTGCTCTTCATCGCGGGGCAGGGCGCCGTCGACGACGACGGCAACTTCGTCGGCCAGGGCGACATCCGCGAGCAGACCCGGGTCACGCTCGACCGCGTGCGCCGCGTCGTCGCGGAGGCCGGCGGCGACCTGTCGAACGTCGTCACCGCGACGGTGTTCCTGACGGATCTCGCGAACTTCGCCGCCTACAACGAGGCGTGGGTCGAGGCGTTCGGCGACCACCGGCCGGCGCGCGCGACCGTCCGAGCCGACCTGCTCTTCGACATGATGGTCGAGGTCCAGGCGATCGCGGTGCTCTGATCACCAGGCGAGCGGGCGCCCGTCACGGAAGAAGCCGCCGGTCGGGCCGTCGTCCGGCAGCTCCACGGCCCACACGATCCCGGCGGCGCCCTCGCTGACCGGCCGGCCGCCGCTGCCGCCCATGTCGGTCGCGACCCAGCCCGGGCAGATGGCGTTGACGAGGATGCGCTCGCCGCGCAGCTCGGCCGCGAGGATGCGCGTCAGCGCGTTCAGCGCCGCCTTCGAGGTGCGGTACGCCGGCGTGCCGCCACCCATGTCGTTGAGCGCGCCGGCGCCGCTGGAGACGTTGACGATCCGCGCCGACGGGCTGCGTCGCAGCAGCGGGAGCACCGCCTGGGTCACGCGCCAGGCGCCGATCACGTTCGTCTCGAACGCGTCGCGAACCTGGTCGAGGTCGGCGTCGATGCCGCGCTGCCAGGTGTCGTAGAGGATCGCGGCGTTGTTGACGAGCGCGTCGAGGCGATCGAGGCCCGCGGCCGCGGCGTGGACGCTGTCGGGATCGGCGACGTCGAGCTGGAGCGCGTGCACCTCGCCCGGCAGGGCGCGGGCGGCGCGCTCGCCCTTGGCCAGGTCGCGCGCGCCGAGCAGGACCGCATAGTCGCGCTGGGCGAGCTGGCGGCAGACCTCGAGGCCGATACCGCGGTTGGCGCCGGTGACGAGCGCGACGCGCCGCACGTCAGTCGACGAGCAGGACCGCCTTGCCCGCGATGCGGCGATCGGTGAGCGCCTCGATCGCGTCGGCGGCGTCGCGCCAGCTCGCCTCGCGGTCGATCTGCGGGTCCAGGCGGCCGGCGGCAAGCAGCGAGAGCAGCCGGTCGAGCATGGCGGTCGCGCCGCGGCGCTTGGCGAGCTCGGGAAAGACCATCAGGCCGTAGATCTTGGCTCCAGGGGCGCCGCTGAACAGCGCGCGGGTCGGGTAGTCGGTCGTCGCGCTTGGGTCGCTGTTGGCGAACGAGACGACGGTGCCGTCGGGCACGACGCGCTGGATCGCGGCGCCGAGCGATGCGCCGCCGACGCCCTCGACGATCACATCGAAGTCGGGGCCCTCGGGCGTGAGCTCGTGGATGATCTCGTCGGCGCCGAGGTCGGTGAGGCCGCGCGCCCGCTCGGGGTTCCTGGACACCGCGGTGACGTGCGCGCCGCCGATGTGCGCCAACTGGACCGCGAAGCGCCCAACCCCGCCGCTTGCGCCCGTGACGAGCGCGCGCCGCGCGATGAGAGGGCTGCCGATGTCGAGAGCCAGCAGCGCGGTAATGCCGGCGACCGGGACCGCGGCCGCCTTCGCGAAGCTCACCGCTTCGGGGATGACCGCCATCGCGTGGGTGGGTACGGCCGCGCGCTGGGCCCAGCCGGTGGCGATGAGCGCCACCACGCGCGTGCCCTCGGGCGGGCCGCTGCCGTCGGCGGCCGCGCGTTCGACGACGCCGGCGATGTCCCACCCGGTCAGGCTGCCCGGCGGCTTGGTCTTGAGCCCTCGGACCTCGCCGCGGTTGAGCGAGATCGCCTTGACCGCGACGAGCGCCTCGTTCGGAAGCGGCTGCGGGTCGGGCGCTTCTCTGAGCTCGACGCCGGGATCTGCGGAGGAAGTGAGGAGAGCGAGCACCGCGTGACCCTAACTGTCGGCGTCGAGCGGGGTGATGGCGGTGCGCGATGCGAGAATCGGGTGGTATGAACCCGCACGCCGACCCCGGCGCGGTGGCGCAGGGCTACGCCGCGCGCCGGCGCGAATTCGAGGACGTCTGGCTGTCGCCGCTGGCGGCGCGGTCCTGGCCTGCCCGGCGGGCGCGACCGGAGGAGGACTGCGGCCTGCGCACGCCGCTGCAGCGCGATCGCGACCGCATCGTGCACTGCAAGGCGTTCCGGCGCCTGAAGCACAAGACGCAGGTGTTCGTGGCCCCGGAGGGGGACCACTTCCGCACGCGGCTGACCCACACGCTCGAGGTCACGCAGATCTCGCGCACGGTGGCGCGGGCCCTGCGGCTCAACGAGGACCTCACCGAGGCGATCGGCCTGGGCCACGACCTTGGGCACCCCGCCTTCGGGCACATCGGCGAGGCGGTGCTCGCCGACTGCATGCGCGAGCGCTTCGGCCGCGACTTCCGCCACTACGAGCATTCGCTGCGCGTCGTCGACGTGCTCGAGCGCGACGGCGCCGGGCTGAACCTGTGCGACGACGTGCGCGACGGGATCCTGTGTCACTCTGGCCGCGCGCCGCTGCCGCGCGCGCTCGAGGGGCGGATCGTGCGCCTCGTCGATCGAGTCGCGTACATCAACCACGACATCGACGACGCGCTCCGTGCCGGCGTGCTGCGCGAGGAGGAGCTCCCCGCCGAGCCGATCGCCGTGCTCGGGGACACCGGCTCCCGGCGCATCGACACCCTGGTCCACGACCTCGTCGAGTGCTCCGACGTCGCCGGCGACATCGTCCAGGGCGACGAGGTGGGCGGCGCGATGGACGAGCTGCGGACGTTCATGTTCGACCACGTCTACCTCGGCCCGATCGCGCGGCGCGAGCACGCGAAGATCGAGCGGATGCTGCGGGCGCTGTTCGAGCACTACGTCGCCGAGCCCGAGCGCATCCCGGATGGGGGCGGTGCGCCGGACGCCGACCTGCCCCAGCGGGTCACCGATTGGCTGGCTGGAATGACCGACCGGTACTGCATCCGCGCGTTCGAGGCGCTCTCGGTGCCGGAGGCGTTCGCGCTCTAGGCTGGCGGGAGTGCCCCGCTACACCGACGACTCCCGCGACAGGGTGCGCGACGCGGTCGACATGGTCGATCTCGTCGGCACGCGCGTGGAGCTGCGGCGGGCGGGCGTCAACCGCTTCGAGGGCCTCTGCCCCTTCCACGACGAGCGCACCCCGTCGTTCGGGATCAACCCGTCCGAGAAGCTCTTCTACTGCTTCGGATGCGGCGAGGGCGGGGACGCGTTCAAGTTCGTCCAGCTCACCGAGGGCGTCGACTTCAAGAGCGCGCTCGAGCTCCTCGCCGACCGCTACGGCGTGCAGCTGGAGATGGCCGAGGAGGACCCGGCCGCGGCGGAGCGCCGGCGCGAGCGCGATCGGCTGCTCGAGCTGCTCGAGCGGACGGCGGCGTTCTACGTGCGCTACCTGTGGGAGTCGAGCGAGGCTGGCGGGGCGCGGGAGTACCTGGCCGGCCGCGGGCTCGACGAGGGCACGCTGCGCGAGTTCCGGGTCGGCTACGCGCCGAGCGCGTGGGACAAGGTGCTGGTGGCTTCCCGGCGCGCGCGGTTCACCGATCGCGAGCTCGTGGCGGCCGGCCTGGCCGTGCGCGGAC
>DATFRW010000162.1:0-8886 GCA_035262945.1 Solirubrobacteraceae bacterium | reverse complement strand
TGTCGGGTTCGACGGCCAGCCGCTGCTCGTACCAGCCGATCGCCTCGGCCTCCTCGGTGAGCGACGCGCAGAGCCGCGCGAAGGTCCGTGTCTCCGCCGGCAGCTCGTCGGCCGGCTCGTGGTACTGGTCGAAGCCCATGGCTGCATCTTCGCGCACGGCTGGCGCCTCGCGATGTTCCGTCCGCAGGAGGTCCCGGATCTGGTTTGATCGGCGCACCACCTCGTCTCATCCACGACCGAGAGGAGCGGGCAATGGAGCATGAGGAACGCGATCGGGGCTCGTTCGCCGAGGGCGAAGAGGAGCTCCCGCGTGACGAGCACGTCGGATCCTTCGCCGAGGGCGAGGAGGAGCTCCCGGAGGACGAGCACATGGGCTCGTTCGCCGAGGGCGAGGAGACGGAGCAGCACGACGAGAGCGAGGGCTCGTTCGCCGAGGGGCAAGAGGAGGAGTGAGCAGCGGCAGCACGATGGCAGAAATCGTCTGGTAGATGGCCTTGCTGCCACGCGTGGCGCGCGCGATCATCGCGCCATGCGCAGCGTGGTGATCGTGGTCGTCCCCGGCGTCCAGACGCTGGACGTCGCCGGCCCCGCCGAGGCCTTCTCCATCGCGACCCGGTTCCACGGCGGGGACTACGAGGTCCGCGTCGTCACGCCCGACGGACGCCCCGCGCGCGGCACGAGCGGCCTGACGCTCGGCGCCGACGATGCGATCGCGGGCGTTCGCGGGGCGGTCGACACGCTCGTCGTGGCCGGCGGCGAGGGCGTCTTCGCCGCGGCGCAGGACGAACGCCTGATCGCGTGGCTGCGCCGGGCGTCGGCCCACGCGCGGCGCACAGCCTCGGTCTGCACCGGGGCGTTCCTGCTCGCCGCCGCGGGCCTGCTCGACGGCCGCCGGGCGACGACGCACTGGGCCTGGTGCGACCGGCTCGCCGAGCGCCATCCCGCGGTGACGGTCGAGCGCGACCCGATCTTCGTGCGCGACGGCGACGTGGCGACGAGCGCGGGCGTCACCGCGGGCATGGACCTCGCGCTGGCGCTGATCGAGGAGGACCACGGTCCCGAGGCGGCACTCGCGACGGCGCGCAGCCTCGTGCTCTTCGTGCGCCGGCCCGGCGGCCAGTCGCAGTTCAGCACCGCTCTGGCCGCCCAGCCCGCGCGCCGTGAGCCGCTGCGCGACCTGCAGGCGTGGATCATCGAGCACCTCGACGCCGACCTCACCGTGCCGGCGCTCGCGCGCCGGGCGCACATGAGCGATCGCAACTTCGCCCGTGCCTTCCGCGCCGAGAGCGGGCTGACCCCGGCCGCCTATGTAGAGGCGGCGCGCGTCGAACGCGCGCGGCGCGAGCTCGAGACGACCTCCCTCGGCGTCGACGCGGTGGCGGCGCGCTGCGGCTTCGGCACCGTCGAGACCATGCGCCGCGCATTCCACCGGCGCCTCGGCGTCAACCCCGCCGCGTACCGCGCCAGGTTCGCGGCCTGATCCGCAAGGAGCCACGCACATGGACATCGCCATCCCGCTGTTCGACCGCTTCACCGCGCTCGACGCCATCGGCCCGTACGAGGTGCTCAGCAGGCTGCCCGGCTACCGCGTGACGTTCGTCGCCGAGCGGCCCGGCCCGGTCGCCACCGACAACCGCATGCTGCGCATCGCCGTCGACACCGCGCTCGCCGACCTGCCGCGCCCCGAGATCGTCGTCGTGCCGGGCGGCATCGGCTCGCGGGCGATGATGCGCGACGCGGCGCTTATCGACTGGGTGCGCACCGCCCACGAGACCTCGCAGTGGACCTGCTCGGTGTGCACGGGATCGCTCGTCCTCGGCGCCGCGGGGCTGCTCGACGGCCTCGAGGCCACCACCCACTGGGCGGCGATGGAGACGCTTGCCTCGACAGGGGCGAAGCCGACGTCGCAGCGGGTGGTCGAGCAGGGCAAGATCATCACCGCGGCGGGCGTGTCGGCGGGCATCGACATGGCGCTGACGCTGGCGGCGCGCATCGCCGGCGACGCGGTCGCCCAGGCGATCCAGCTCGGGATCGAGTACGACCCGCAGCCGCCGTTCGACGCCGGCTCGCCGGACAAGGCGCCGCAGGAGGCGATCGCCCTCTCGCGCCGCGTGGAACGCGCGGTCGACGAGGGCGAGCCCGTCCGGCTCTAGCCGAAGAGGCTGCGCTCCAGCCAGGCGTTGCGAAACGCGCCGCGGGGGTCCAGGCGCTCGGCGAGCGCCGCGAAGTCGGCGAGCCGCTCGTAGCGCGGCGCGGCCAGGAACGTCTTGCCCCAGTGCGGTCGGGGGTCGAACGGCGCGAGCGCCGCCTCCACCGCCGCGAGCGCGCGCTGAACCGCCTCGGGCTGACGCTCCCAGGTGAAGTGCAGCGCGACGCTGTCGCGTTCGTAGTGCGGGCTCATCCACAGCCGGTCGGCGGCGATCGTGCGGATCTCGGACACCTGCAGGACCGCCCGCAACGTGTCGGCGAGCCCGCGGACCGCCTCGATCGCCGCGGCGGCGTGCGCGCGCGGCAGGTGGTACTCGGACTGGATCTCTTCCCCCGCGCTCGGCGTGAACCCCATGCGGAAGTGGGGCAGCCGGTCGGCCCAGCCGCCGGGCACGCCGAGCTGCGGCGTGCAGTTGACCGGGTCCAGGCCGAGGATCGGGTGCCGTTCGACGGTCGCCGGGGCCGCGCCGAACATCTCGGTCGGCCCTTCGTCGCGGCTCTTGACCCACACCTGGTCGACCGTCTCGCCCCAGCGCGTGAACACGCTGACGCTGTAGCCCGATGCCATGATCGCGTCGAAGTGCTCCAGGAGCGCGGGCCAGGTCATGCCCTCGAAGACCCGCTGGCGCACGGTGTAGTCGGGCTCGACGTCGAGCGTCACCCGCGTCACGGCGCCGAGCGCCCCGAGCCCGACCACCAGCCCGTCGAAGTCGGCGCCGCCCCGCCGCGCGGTCACCACCTCGCCGCCAGACGTCACGAGCTCGAGCGCCGCGACCGCCGTGGCGAGGTTGCCGTTGGCGTCGCCCGAGCCGTGGGTCGCCGTCGCGATCGCGCCGCCGACGGAGATGTGCGGCAACGAGGCGAGGTTGTGCAGCGCCAGCCTCTGACCGTGCAGCGCCTCGGCGAGCTGGCCGTACTTCGTCGCCGCGCCCACCGACGCGGTGTCGCCGTGGACCTCGATGTCCGCCGGCAGGCCCTCGAGCGTGACGAGCTCGTCCGAGTCGGCGATGTCGCTGAACGAGTGCCGCGACCCCAGCACCCGCACGCGCGGCGCCGCGGCGACGATCTCCTGCAGCTCCTGCACCGACGCCGGCCGGTGCAGGCGTTCAGCCGTGTACGTGTAGGTCCCCGACCAGTTCGTCCCCGCGCTCACGCATCCAAGTACAGCGCGAACTCCCACGGATGCGGTCGCAGGCGGACCTCGTCGACCTCGCCGCGCTTGTGCTCGATATAGGCCTCGAGCAGGTCGGGCGTGAACACGTTGCCGGCCAGGAGGAACTCGTGGTCGGCCTCGAGCGCGTCGAGCACGCGCTCCAGCGACGTGGGGACCTGCGCGATCTGCGCCTGGCGCTCGGGCGGCAGCTCGTAGAGGTTCTCGTCAACCGGCTCGGGCGGCTCGAGGCCGTGATGGATGCCGTCGAGGCCCGCCATGAGCAGCGCCGCGAACGCGAGATACGGGTTCGCGCTCGGATCCGGTGAGCGGAACTCGATGCGCTTGGCCTTCGGGTTCGTGAAGTAGACCGGGATGCGCACGGCGGCCGACCGGTTGCGCTTGGAGTAGAGAAGGCTGACCGGCGCCTCGTAGCCGGGCACGAGCCGCTTGTACGAGTTGGTCGTCGGCGCGCAGAACGCGAGCAGCGCGGGCGCGTGCGCGAGCAGGCCGCCGACGTAATGGCGCGCGGGCTCCGACAGCAGCGCGTAGCCGCCGCTGTCGAACATGATCGTCTCGCCGTCCTTCCACAGCGACATGTGGGTGTGCATGCCCGAGCCGTTCTCCTCGAAGATCGGCTTGGGCATGAACGTCGCGAGCTTGCCCGCCTGATAGGCGACGTTGCGGGCGACGTACTTGTAGAGCTGCATCGTGTCGGCCATGCGCAGCAGCGGCTGGAAGCGCAGGTCGATCTCGGCCTGGCCCGGGCCGCCGACCTCGTGGTGGTGGACCTCGACCTCGACGCCGAGACGCTCGAGCGTCAGCGTCATCCGGCCGCGCAGGTCGGCGAGCGTGTCGAGCGGCGGGGCGGGGAAGTAGCCCTCCTGCGAGCGGTTGGTGTAGCCGAGGTTCGCGCTCACGCCGTCGCCGTTGCGTCCGAAGCCCAGGCCGGCGTTCCAGAAGCCCTCGGGCGAGTCGACCTCGTAGAAGCCGCGGTTGGCCGCCTGCCCGTAGGCGACGTGCTCGAAGATGTAGAACTCGGCCTCGGGGCCGAAGTACGCCGTGTCGGCAATCCCGGTCGACGCAAGGTGGGTCTGCGCCTTGCGAGCCACGTAGCGGGGATCGCGCGAGTAGGACTCGCCGCTGATCGGGTCGCGCACGTCGCAGACGAGCGACAGCGTCGGGAACTCGTGGAACGGGTCGATGAGCGCGGTCGCCGGGTCGGGCACCAGCAGCATGTCCGACTCGTTGATCTCCTGGAAGCCGCGGATCGACGAGCCGTCGAAGCCGGCGCCGTCGGTCAGCAGGCCCTCGCTCAGCTCGCGCGCGGCCACGGCGAAGTGCTGCCAGGTGCCCGGCAGGTCGGTGAACTTGAGGTCGACGAGGGCGACCTCGTGGTCGCGGGCGAAGGCCACCACGTCGTCCGGCGTCGGCGCGGCGTCCTCGGCCACGGACATTGCGAGCGGGGGGCCGAGGAGGTTCGGCCGCGGCTCGTTGACTAGGGACACGTCGGTCTCCTCTCTTGGCGCGTGCTGCACGCGACGCTATGCGCGGATGGCGCGGGGTTTCTTTGGCCCTGCGGTCCAACCGGCGCCTCCACCGTGTCCAGGAGATGCTCAGCGGGCGCACACGCGCCTCTCAGACGCCTCCCAGCTTTCGCGCCGATACTTTGCGCCATGAGCGCCGCGGCCAACGGACATCGGGTGCTTGTCGTCGACGACGAGCCAAACATCGTCGACGTCCTGACGATGGCGCTGCGCTTCCAGGGCTTCACGGTGGCCTCGGCCGGCACCGGCGCCGAGGCGGTGAGCGCCGTCGGCGCGTTCAAGCCTGACCTTATCGTCCTCGACGTCATGCTGCCGGACATGGAGGGCTTCGACGTCGCGCAGCGCCTCGGGGCGCAACACGCGCGCGTGCCGATCATCTATCTCACCGCGCGCGACGCCACCGAGGACAAGATCCGCGGCCTGACGCTCGGCGGCGACGACTACGTCACCAAGCCGTTCAGCCTCGAGGAGCTCATCGCGCGGATCCGGGCGATCCTCCGGCGCAGCGGCCTCGCCGAGCCAGAGTCCAGCCGGCTGGTCTTCGAGGACGTCGAGCTCGACGAGGACGCCCACGAGGTGCGGCGCAGCAACGAGATCGTCGACCTCACCGCCACCGAGTACCGGCTGCTGCGCTACTTCATGCTCAATCCGCGCCGGGTGCTGACCCGGGCGCAGATCCTCGAGCACGTCTGGGAGTACGACTTCGGCGGCGACGCGCGCGTGCTCGAGACGTACGTGAGCTACCTGCGCAAGAAGCTCGACGCCCACGGCCCGCCGCTCATCCACACGGTGCGCGGCGTCGGCTACGCACTGCGCCCGCCGCGAACGTGATGGCCTCACTGCGGGCGCGGCTCATGGTGGCGGTCGTCGCGGTCGCCGCCGTCGGGATGCTGCTCGTGGGCGCCACCACCTACGCCCTGCAGCGGTCGTTCCTCTACGACAAGGTCGACCAGCAGGTTCGCGACGCGATCGCGCTCGTCCACCGCGATCTCCGGGCGCCCGCCGGTCCGGGGTTCGGCGACCCCGACCATGACCGCGGTCCTGGAGGCGGCCCGGAGTTCGGGATTCCGGCCGGCACCTTTGGCCAGATTCGCGACCCGTCCGGCCGGGCCCTGACGCCGGGCAAGGTCTACTCGTCCGGCCAGACCGTGACGGCGAAACCGGCACTGCCCGAGACGATGCCGGTCGGGCGCATCATCACCGTGCCTGGGGAGAAGGGCGCCGGGACGCGCTATCGCGCGCTCGCGGTCGCTGATCCGGACGACGGCACCCTGACCGTGGCGGCAGTCCCGCTGCGCTCCACCGACGACGCGCTCGAGCGTCTGCTCATCGTCGAGGCGCTCGTCATCGGTGCCGTGCTGGTGTTGCTCGCCGTCGTGTCCTGGGGTGTCGTGCGCGTCGGGCTGCTGCCGCTCGACCGCATGGGCCACACGGCGGGCGCGATCGCGGGCGGCGACCTGTCCCACCGCGTGGAGTCGACCGACCCGCGCACCGAGGTCGGCCGGCTGGGGATCGCCCTCAACGCGATGCTCGACCGCCTCGAGCAGGCCTTCCGCGAGCGCGAGGACAGCGAGGATCGCCTGCGGCGCTTCATCGCCGACGCATCGCACGAGCTGCGCACGCCGCTGGCGTCGATCCGCGGCTACGCCGAGCTGTTCCGGATGGGCGCCGCGCGCGAGCCCGCCGAGGTCGAGAAGGCGATGCGGCGCATCGAGGAGGAGGCGGCGCGCATGGGCGTGCTCGTGGAGGACCTGCTCACGCTCGCCCGGCTCGACGAGGTGGCGGATGCGCCGCACATCCAGGTCGACCTCGGGGCGATCGCCCGCGACGCGGTCGACGACGGTCGCGCCGCCGCGCCCGACCGCGAGATCCGCGCGCGGCTCGCCGAGCCCGCGCTTGTGACCGGCGATCGCGACCAGCTGCGCCAGGTGCTCGGCAACCTCCTGCGCAACGCGTTCGTCCACACGCCGGCGGGGACCCCGGTCGAGGTGACGGTCGAGAACACCGGCGACGAGGTCCGCCTCGAGGTACGCGACCACGGCCCCGGGCTGCCGCCGGGCGATCCCGACGCGCTCTTCGAGCGCTTCTGGCGCGCCGAGGGCGGGCGCGAGCGCGGGAAGGGCGGCGCCGGACTCGGGCTGGCGATCGTGGCGGCGATCGTCGACGCGCACCACGGGCGCGTGCGTGCCGCCAACGCGGCGGGCGGCGGGGCGAGCTTCCTGGTGGCGCTGCCCGCGGCCTAGACATGTGACCATTTGGTCACGTATCATCCGGCGTGAGACATGGACGCCGTCTTCCGCGCACTCTCCGATCCGACCCGCCGCGCACTGCTCGACGCGCTCTTCAACAGCGACGGGCAGACGCTCGGCGCGCTCGAGGAGCGGATGCCGATGTCGCGCTTCGGCGTGATGAAGCACCTGCGGGTGCTCGAGGAGGCGGGCCTGGTCACGACCAGGCGGCGGGGGCGCGAGAAGCTGCACTTCCTGAACCCCGTCCCGATTCAGCTCGTCCACGACCGGTGGGTGAGCAAGTTCGCCGAGCCCCGGGCCGCCACGCTCGCGGGGCTGAAGAAGTCGATCGAGGAGCAGACGATGCAGAAGCTTCCGGAGGCAGGATTCCGCCTGGCCGCGGGCGACACCGTGGCCGTGTTCGAGGTCTTCATCAAGACGACGCCCGAGCGGCTGTGGGAGGCGATCACCGACCCCAAGCTCAGGGCGCAGTACACCTTCGGCGTCGAGACGCACTCGGACTGGACGCCGGGCTCGCGCTACACCGCGTCCGTACCCGGCGTGGTCGACATCGCCGAGGGCGAGAACGTCGAAGTCGATCCGCCGCACCGGCTCGTGCAGACCTTCACCGCGCTGTGGAGCCCCGAGGCCACGGCGGAGGGCGCTTCGCGCGTGACGTGGGAGATCGAGGAGGTGGGCGACGACTCGTGCCGGCTGACCGTCGTGCACGACCTGCTGCGCGAGGGCGCCAACCCCGAGCTCTACGGCGGCTGGCCGATGATCCTCTCCGGGCTCAAGACGCTGCTGGAGACCGGCGAGCCGCTGACCACGCCCGGATCGCTGCGCTACTCGTGACCACGCAGGAGGTCCTCATGACGGGGATCGGGCTCGGCGAGTCGCCGCGCTGGCGCGACGGGCGGTTGTGGTTCTGCGACTGGCTCGGCCAGGGGATCGTGGCTGTCGACCCGTCGGGCCGCAGCGAGATCGTCGCCCGCGTCGCGTCGTTGCCGTTCTCGATCGACTGGCTGCCGGACGGGACGCTGCTCGTCACGAGCGGCCGCAGCCTGCTGCGCGTCGGGCCCGACGGGTCGCTGGCCGAGCACGCCGACCTGAGCGACCTCTCCCCATACGGCTGGAACGAGATCGTCGTCGACGCGCGCGGCAACGCGTTCGTCAACAGCCCCGGCTTCGACATGATGGCCGGGGCCGAGCCGGCGCCGGGGATCGTCGCCGTGCTGACGCCCGACGGCCCAGCGCGGCGGGTTGCCGACGGGGTCGCGTTCCCGAATGGGATGGCGGTGACGCCCGACGACGCGACGCTGATCGTCGCCGACTCCTACGGGCGGGAGCTGACCGCGTTCGACATCGCGGACGACGGAGGCCTGTCGAACCGGCGGGTGTGGGCCGACCTCGGCGCTGGCGTGCCGGACGGCATCTGCATCGACGCCGAGGGCGCGGTCTGGTACGCGGACGTGCCGAACCGGCGCTGCGTGCGCGTGCGCGAGGGCGGCGAGGTGCTCGACGTGGTCGAGGTCGACCGCGGCTGCTTTGCCTGCATGCTCGGCGGTGCGGACGGCGCCACGCTCTTCGTCATGGCGCAGGAGTGGCGCGGGGCCGAGGGCATCGGTGAGGGCCCGCCTACGGGGCGGGTGCTGAGCGTGAGGGCGCCCGCGCCCCACGCGGGCCGTCCGTAGATTGGCGGGATGACCGCGATCCGCCGCTGTCGCGACGACGACCTGACGGACATCTTCGA
>DATFRW010000161.1:0-18754 GCA_035262945.1 Solirubrobacteraceae bacterium | reverse complement strand
CCTGAAGCCGAAGGCGCGCGAGCTCGTGCGCGGCCTGATCTACCCGGTGCCCGACCCCGACCTGCCCTTCCTCGGCGTGCACCTCACCAAGCACATCACCGGGGACGTGCTCCTGGGCCCGTCGGCGATGCTCATCGGCGGGCTGCGCTGGCCGGGTACCTGGCGCGTGGTGCGCCGCTTCTGGCGCACCGGTATCGACGAGCTGCACATGGCGGCCAGCCGCCGCGCGTTCGTCGCCGCCTGCGCACGCTACGTCCCCGAGCTGGAGGTCGGCGACGTCGAGGGCGGCCCCGCAGGTGTGCGCGCGCAGGCCGTCGGGCGCGACGGCGCGCTCGTCGACGACTTCGTCGTCTCGGAGGCCGGCGCCACGATGCACGTGCGCAACGCGCCCTCGCCGGCGGCGACCTCGTCGCTCGCGCTTGGCGACCTCATCGCCGACCGCGCGCTGCAAACGTTCTCGCTGTAGCCGTTTCGATCGCAACGTGCGGGCTCTTCGCTTCGCGAGGGGGGAGAACTCGAGCCCTTTCCAGCCTTTTCAGAGTCCTCCGAGAAAAAGCACGGCATTTGCGGAAAGCGCCGTTGCAGCGTCAGATCGGGGGTGGTTGAGTGGCGCCCGTTCCGTCGTCGCGTATCGAGTGAGGAGGTCGAGCAGGGACATGGCGAAGGGCCGGGCCGCAGCGAAGAAGGTGTCGTGCGACGACTGCTACTTCCGCTGCAACCTGCTCTGCGCTCTCGACCTCGACGAGCCGTGCGCGACGTTCCGACCCGACCACCCCGACGGCCTGCGCCCACCGCGCCAGTTGCGCTTCACGTTCCGTCAGGAGCGTCGGACGCAGGCCGCCTGGGCCTTCCCTAGCGCGCAGGAACAGGCGGCGCTGCACCGCTGACCGCGCGCCGCTCGGCGCGCCGCGCGATCCAGTCCGCCCCCGGCGTGTCGGTCACGCCGTGCGCGACGATCGAGCACATGACCGCCAGGGCGGCGAGGTTGAAGATCCGGCTCGCCTCGGGGATCGCCTCGTTGAGCACGAGCAGCGAGAAGGTCATCGTCGCGACGCCCTTCGGGCCGAACCAGGCGATGAACGCCTTCTGGTCGCGAGGGAGGTGCGTCCCGGCCAGCGCGATCCACACCGCCACCGGCCGCGCCACCAGCAGCGTGACCACGACGACCGCCACGGCCGCCCAGCCGTCGCCGAACAGGCCGTCGAGCGTCAACAGCGAGCCGAACACGACGAACACGCCGAGCTTGACGATCTCGATGATGTCCTCGGACTGCGCCTCGATCGTGTCGCGGATGTCGGGCCGCCTGATCCCGAGCACGATCGCGCACACGAACACGGCAATGACGCCGTTGCCGTGCGGCGGCAGCGTGGTGACCCCGTACGTGAAGAACGCGACCCCGAGCGCGTAGAGCGCCCGCTGGTGGCGCGCGATCGAACCGCCCCTCGGCAGGACGAGCGACGCGAGATAGCCGATGACCACACCGTCGACGACGCCGAGCGTCAGGTCCTGCAGGATGAACTGCCACCACACGAAGTCGTGGTCGGCGGAGAGGGCGGCGATCAGCGCGAGCACGGGCGCGAGGGCGAGGCCGTCGTTGAGCCCCGATTCGAGGTTCAGCGAGTGGCGGATGATCCGCGGCACGCGCGGGTTCGTAACCACGCCCGATGAGAGGACCGGGTCGGTCGGGGAGAGCAGCGCGCCGACGAGGAACGACTCCGTCCAGGTCAGGTCGATCAGCGCGTGCGACGCCACCGCCACGATGCCGGCGGTGATCGGCATGGCGAGGACGAGGTTGCGAAACGGCAGGTGCCACGCCTTCTGCAGCATCTCCGCCTCGACCTCGAGGCCGTCGCGGAAGAGGATGAGCACGAGCGCGGTGATCGCGAGGTCGCGCACGAACGTCGAGCGCGGGTCGATGTCGAGGACCTCCAGGCCGCCGTGGCCGAGCGCGAACCCGACGAGCACGAAGACGGCGGTCAGCGACAGAAACGAGCGCCGGGCCAGCCCGGAGAGGAGCGCGCCACCCACGAGCAGGGCGCCGAGCACGGTCGCCGCCGTCTCGTAGGTGGTCATGGGGGTACAGTCCCACAAGCAAGTCTGAGAGGGATCGACGAGACGTGCACATCACGGTGCTGGGCAAGTCCCCGGCCTGGCAGGACGCGGACGGCGCGTGCAGCGGCTACCTCGTGCAGGAGGGCGCCCATACGCTGCTGCTCGATTGCGGCAACGGCGTCTTCTCGAAGCTGCGCCGGTTCGTCGACTACGTCGACGTCGACGCCGTGGTGATCTCGCACCTGCACGCCGACCACATCCTCGACCTCATCCCGTTCGCCTCGGCCCTCACCTACGCGCCGCGCCAGCAGCCCGTCCCGGTCGACCGCTGGCCGGGCACCGACAACCCGGCCCGCCCGCGGCTCTACGTGCCCGAGGGCGGCCGCGCCGCGCTGCGGCGCGTGTGCGGCGGCAGCGGCATGCCCGAGGAGCACGTCGAGAGGGCGTTCGACCTGCGCGAGTACGCCCCGGACGACGTGCTCGAGGTGGGGTCGCTGCGCGTGCGCTTCCATCGCGTGCCGCACTACCTGCCGACCTGCGCCGTCGACGTCTCGTCGTCGGACAACGGCGGCGGGCGGTTCACCTACGGGGCGGACAGCGCGCCCAACGACGAGCTGGTGCGCTTCGCCGACGGGACCGACCTGCTCATGATCGAGGCCACCCTCCCGCGCCCCGAGCGCGAGGGCCCGCGCGGGCACCTCACGCCCGCCGAGGCCGGCGAACATGGCTCGAAGGCCCGCGTGCGCCGCCTCGTGCTCACCCACATCTCCGACGAGCTCGACGCGCAGTGGGCGCGGGCCGAGGCCGAGAAGGCGTTCGGCGGGCCGGTCGACGTCGCCTGCGAAGGCGCGGTCTTCGAGGTCTGAGCGACCGGCGCGGCAGCGGTACCCTCCGCCGTATGCCCCCGGAGCGCGATCTGTTCGCCAACTTCGAGCGCATGCGCCGCGAGATGGACGAGCTGTTCGGGGACGTCTTCGACCGGACCGGGCTCGCCCCTCGCAAGCGCGGAGGGTTCTCCCCGGCGGTCGACGTCTTCTACGAAGGCGATCCGCCCCGCGCCGTGGTGCAGGCCGAGCTCGCCGGGATCGACCCGGACGAGCTCACGCTCGAGATCGAAGGCCGCGAGCTGGTGCTCGCCGGCCACCGCCGTCCCGCCGACGCCGAGGAGCGCGTCTACCAGCAGCTCGAGATCGACTTCGGTCCCTTCCGCCGCGTTATCCAGCTCGGTGCCGACGTCGTCGCCGATGCCGCGCGGGCGACCTACCGCGACGGCATGTTGCGCATCGAGCTCCCGCTCGAGCGTCCCGAGCCGCGGACGCGGTCCGTGCCGATCGAGGTCGACCGCGACCGCGACGTCATCGAAGGGTCCGAGCCGTGATCGAGATCGCCGGCGGTGCCGGTGAGGAGCGCACCGTCGACATCGGCGCCCAGCGTTCCGTGCCCGGCGTGCTGCCCGTGCTGCCGCTGCGCGAGACCGTCCCGCTCCCCGACACGCTGACGCCGCTCGCGGTCGGCCAGGAACGCTCGGTGCGCCTGGTCGACGACGTCCTGCGTGGTGACCGCATGCTCGTGATGGTCGCGTCGCGCGACCCGGAGGTCGAGGCGCCCGGGCCCGACCAGCTCTACCGGGTCGGCGTCGTCGGGGCGATCGCGCGCATGCTCAAGGTGCCCGACGGGACGATCCGCATCCTCGTCCAGGGCGGCCAGCGCGTGCGCATCGACGAGTGGGAGGGCGAGACGCCGTATCTCGTCGCCAAGGTCTCCGAGCTGCCCGACATCGAGACGACGAACTCGGCCGAGCTCGAGGCGCTCACCCGCAACGTGCGCCAGACGTTCACGTCGATCGTCGAGAGCAACCCATACCTGCCCGAGGAGCTGCAGCTCGCGGTCGCCAACATCGACGACCCGAGCGCGCTCAGCCACCTCATCGCGGGATCGCTGCGCCTCAAGACCGAGGAGAAGCAGGGGCTGCTGGAGGAGGCCGATGTCGCCCGCCGCCTGCGCCGGCTCGTCGACATCCTCGCGCGCGAGCTCGAGGTCATCTCGATCGGCTCGGAGATCCAGTCGCAGGTCCAGTCCGAGATCGACAAGAGCCAGCGCGAGTTCGTCCTGCGCCAGCAACTCGAGGCGATCCGCCGCGAGCTCGGCGAGTTCGACGAGTCCGCCGCCGAGGCCAACGAGCTGCGCGAGCAGCTCGACGCGATCGCACTGCCCGAGGAGGTCCGCCGCCAGGTCGACCGCGAGCTCAAGCGCCTCGAGACGCTGCCGCCGCAGGCCGCGGAGCACGGCGTCATCCGCACGTGGCTCGAGTGGATCGCCACGCTGCCGTGGGACACGGCGACCGAGGACAACCTCGACCTCGGCAACGCCCGCAACGTGCTCGATGAGGACCACTACGACATCGAGCAGGTCAAGGAGCGCATCCTCGAGTTCCTCGCCGTGCGCAAGCTCAAGCCCGATGCGCGCGGCTCGATCCTCTGCTTCATCGGCCCGCCCGGCGTCGGCAAGACGTCGCTAGGCCGCTCGATCGCGCGGGCGCTCGGGCGCAATTTCGAGCGCATCAGCGCCGGCGGGGTGCGCGACGAGGCCGAGATCCGCGGCCACCGGCGCACCTACATCGGCGCGCTGCCCGGCACGATCATCCGCGCGCTGCGCGACGCGGGCTCGAACAACCCGCTGTTCATGATCGACGAGATCGACAAGATGGGCGCCGACTGGCGCGGCGACCCGTCCAGCGCGATGCTCGAGGTGCTCGACCCCGAGCAGAACTCCACGTTCCGCGACCACTACCTCGACGTGCCGTTCGACCTGTCGAACGTCATGTTCATCACGACGGGCAACACGTCCGACACGATCCCCGGGCCGCTGCTCGACCGCATGGAGGTCATCCAGCTCGCGGGCTACACCGAGGAGGAGAAGCTCGAGATCGCCAAGCGCTACCTCGTGCCGCGGCAGATCGAGCGCAACGGCCTGAAGAAGTCGTGGGTCTCGATCTCCGATCGCGCGCTGCGGGCGATCATCCGCGACTACACGCGCGAGGCGGGGGTGCGCAACCTCGAGCGCCAGATCGGCACCGTCTGCCGCAAGATCGCCCGCGGTGTCGCCGAGGGCAACGGCCGGCCGAAGCGCGCGACGATCTCCGAGGCGCGCGTGCGCGAGCTGCTCGGCAAGCCGCGCTTCTTCTCCGAGACCAAACGGCGCACGAGCCAGCCCGGCGTGGCCACCGGCCTGGCCTGGACGCCGGTCGGCGGCGTCGTCCTCTTCGTCGAGGCCACCGCGTTCCCGGGCAAGGGCGGGCTGACGATCACCGGCCAGCTCGGCGACGTCATGCGCGAGTCGGCGCAGGCGGCGCTGTCCTACGTGCGCGGCCATCATGCCGAGCTCGCGCCGGGGCTGGGCGACGACTGGTTCGCCGAGCACGACATCCACATCCACATCCCCGCGGGCGCGATCCCCAAGGACGGTCCGAGCGCGGGGATAACGCTGGCCACGGCGCTGGTGTCGCTCATGACCGGGCGCCCCGTGCGCGACGACGTCGCGATGACCGGCGAGCTGACGCTGACCGGGCAGGTCCTTCCCATCGGCGGCCTGAAGGAGAAGGCGCTGGCGGCGCAGCGCAACGGGATCGCGACCGTGATCGTCCCGTCACCCAACGAGGTCGACGTCGACGAGATCCCCGAGCATCTGCGGCGCGACTTGGATTTCGTGTTCGTCGACCAGATCGACCAGGTGCTGGAGGTGGCGCTCGAGCCTCCGGCCTCGAACGGCAGACGCCGCCGTTCACCGGCGGCCGCAACCCGGGTATAGGATCGTTTGACAGCAAGCGACGTCTGAGAGGGCAGAAGATGGCAGCGAAGGCCAGCAAGGCGGCCAAGGCGCGGTCGGCCGCCGAGGGGGCGTGGAGCAATCCCTACGTCCGCCGCGTCATTGAGGACGCGGAGTTGCGCGACAACGTGCGCACCGCCTTCGAGAGCGCGCGCGTGGCGTACGGTCGGCTCAGCAACGGCAAGGCGGCGAGCAAGCAGATCCTTGAGGACAAGAAGCTCCACAAGGAGATGCAGAAGGCCGCCGAGGCTCTGCGCGACGCCGGCGTCGCCCTGAGCGAGGGCCCGATGAAGCGCAAGCGCCGCGGCGGCTTCGGCAAGCTGCTGCTCATCGCCTTCGTGGGTGGCATCGTCGCGCTGGCCGTCAGCGAGGACCTGCGCAACAAGGTCCTCGACCTGCTCTTCGGCGCGGAGGAGGAGTTCGACTACACGTCGACGACCACGCCGCCTCCGGCGCCCGCGACCGACGCGGTCTCGTCGCCGTCGACGTAGCCGCGGCCCACGGTCAGACGTTGCGAAAGGGCGCCTGGCGGGCGCCCTTTCTCGTGCAGCGATGGGGTCAGACCCCTTGAGTGGGGTTGGCTCAAGGGGTCTGACCCCCGGCTGGCTGGCCAGCTAGGCTAGGCCGGGATGGAGGCCGCCTCACAGCACCGCCCGATCGAGGGCGAGAAGGCGCAGCGCATCGTCGACGCGATGCGCTCGAGCGTCGCGCGCCGCGGCGTGGCCGGGTCGACGTTCGACCAGGTCGCCCGCGAGGCGCAGGTGTCGCGGGGGCTGCTGCACTACTACTTCGGCACGAAGGAGCGGCTGCTCGCCGAGGTCGCCCGCCGCGACTGCGACCTGCGCATGGCGGCGCTCGACCAGCAGCTCGCCGGCGCGCGCGACGCCGACGGCGTGATCGAGGCGCTCGTGGAGTCGCTGCGGCAGTTCGTCGAGGAGGACCCGGCGTTCGTCACGCT
The DNA here is from genome assembly GCA_035262945.1 of Solirubrobacteraceae bacterium. Lineage (GTDB taxonomy): Bacteria > Actinomycetota > Thermoleophilia > Solirubrobacterales > Solirubrobacteraceae > JAOPZW01. Next base: position 11,919 of record DATFRW010000161.1, on the reverse strand, counting down.
CGTCTTCGAGCTCTTCACGCTCTCGCGGCGCAACGAGGAGATCGCCGTCGAGTTCGCCGAGCTGCTGCGGCGCATCCGCGTGCACCTCGGCGAGCTGCTCGCGCGCAAGCAGGCCGAGGGCGCGCTGCGGCTGCGGGGCGAGCCCGAGGCGGTGGCCGACGTGCTCTTCTCGCTGGCCGACGGCATCAGCATGCGGATGCTCACCGAGCGCGATCGCGACTTCTCCGAGACGATCGCCACGGGCGTCCTCGCGGTCCGCGCGCTGCTCGACTGAACGCCCATGGGCGGCGAGGTGGAGGAACCGGCGGCTGCGTAGCATCGGGGGGCATGGACCTCCGTGCCGTGCAGCAGCCGCTCAAGGACACCTATCGCGCCGATCCGGACCAGGCCCGGATCACGCTGACCGCGCGCGGCAGCGGGATCGACGGGCCGATCGCGTGCAACGTCGACCTCGGCCGCGCCATCTACGAGGCGCAGGCGCACACCGGGGTCGGCGGCGCCGGGACCGCCGCGTGCTCGGGCGACCTGCTGCTCGGCGCGCTCGCCGCCTGCGCGCAGATCACGTGCCAGATGGTCGCCACGGCCATGGGGCTCGACGTCCGCTCGATCGAGACGACCGTCGAAGGCGACCTCGATCTGCGCGGCACGCTCGGGCTCGATCGCGAGGTCGGCGCGGGCTTCGATGCGATCAGGCTGCGCTTCCGGGTCGACGCGCCCGCCGCGACCGACGAGGACCTCGATGCGCTGCTCAGCAAGACCGAGCGCTATTGCACGGTCGCGCAGACGCTCATGACGCCGCCCGGGCTGGACGTCGGGCTCATGCGCTCCTGAGGCATGATCCCGGCGTGCGCGCGGCGCTGTTCATCACCTGCCTGGCGGACACGCTGTTCCCGCAGACGGGGCGGGCGACGGTGACGGTGCTCGAGCGGGTCGGGGTCGAGGTCGACTTCCCGGCCGACCAGACCTGCTGCGGTCAGATGCACGCGAACAGCGGTTACGGCCACGAGGTGACCGGGCTGGTGCGGCGCTTCGTGCGGGTGTTCGGCGACGCCGAGGCGGTGGTGACGCCGAGCGGGTCGTGCGCGGCGATGGTGCGCGAGGGCTACGAGCGGATGGCGATCGAAGCGGGCGACGAGGCGCTGGCCGCGCAGGTGCGCGGGCTGGCGCCGCGCGTCTTCGAGCTCTCGGAGTTCCTCGTGCGGCACGTGGGCGTGGACGACGTCGGCGCCTCGTTCCACCACCGCGTGACCTACCACCCGACGTGCCACTCGCTCCGGCTCCTGAAGGTCGGCGACGCGCCGCTGCAGCTGCTGCGGTCCGTGCGCGGGATCGACCTCGTCGAGCTCCCGGAGGCCGAGCAGTGCTGCGGGTTCGGCGGGACGTTCGCCGTCAAGAACGCCGACACGTCGACGGCGATGCTGACCGACAAGCTGCGGCGGATCCTCGACACGGGCGCCGACGTGTGCACGGCGGCCGACAGCTCCTGCCTGATGCATATCGGCGGCGGGCTGCGCCACGCGCGCGCGGGCGTGCGCGTGATGCACATGGCCGAGATCCTGGCGAGCGAAGACGCGTGAAGGAAGGATTCCCGGCCGCCGCGCGCGAGGCGCTGGCGAACAGCCAGCTGCGCCGCAACCTCGGCCACGCGACCTCGACGATCCGCGCGAAGCGCGCGCGGGTGGTCGGCGAGGTGCCCGACTGGGAGGCGCTGCGCGAGGCCGGCGCGGAGATCAAGGACCGCGCGCTGCGCCACCTCGACGTGCACCTCGAGCGCCTGGAGGAGGCGGTCACGCGGGCGGGTGGCACCGTGCACTGGGCGCGCGACGGCGCGGAGGCGTGCGCGGCCGTCGCGGAGGTCGCGCGCGCTCACGGCTCCAATGAGGTCATCAAGGTCAAGTCGCTGGCCTCCGACGAGATCGGCCTCAACGAGGCGCTCGAGCGCGCGGGGATCCATGCGGTGGAGACCGACCTGGCCGAGCTGATCATCCAGCTCGACGACGACATGCAGTCCCACATCCTCGTGCCGGCGATCCATCGCAACCGCGCCGAGATCGCGCAGATCTTCCATCGCGAGCTGGGGGTCGACGTCTCCGACGTGCCCGCCGAGCTGACCGCCGCGGCCCGCGCGCATCTGCGCGCGAAGTTCCTCTCGGTCAAGGTCGGCGTGAGCGGCGCGAACTTCGCGGTGGCCGAGACCGGGCACGTGGTGGTGGTCGAGTCCGAGGGCAACGGGCGGATGTGCACGACGCTGCCCGAGGTCCTCGTCTCGGTCGTCGGCATCGAGAAGGTGCTGCCGCGCTGGCGCGACCTCGAGGTGATGCTCCAGCTGCTGCCGCGCTCCTCGACCGGCGAGCGGATGAACCCGTACACGTCGATCTGGTCGGGGGTCAGCGACGGCGACGGCCCGCGCGAGTTCCACCTCGTCCTGCTCGACGGCGGCCGCACGGACGTGCTCGCCGACGAGGTCGGGCGCGATGCGCTGCGCTGCATCCGCTGCTCGGCCTGCCTGAACGTCTGCCCGGTCTACGAGCGCACCGGCGGCCACGCCTACGAGAGCATCTATCCGGGCCCCATCGGCGCGATCCTCACCCCGCAGCTGCGCGGCCTGGACAACGCGCCCACGCTCCCGTGGGCCAGCTCGCTGTGCGGCGCCTGCTACGAGGTCTGTCCCGTGAAGATCGACATCCCGTCGATCCTCGTGCACCTGCGCGGTCGCGTCGTGCGCGAGACCGGCACGCCTCCGACCGAGCGCGTCGCAATGGCGGCGATGGCGCGCGTCTTCGCAAGCCGCCGCGCGTACGAGGCCGCGCAGCGTGCCGCCAGGTTCGGGCGCGGACCGCTTGCCGGCGCGGCACTGCGGCCGTGGACCCGCTCGCGCGAGCTGCCCGAGCCACCCTCGCAGACCTTCCGGGAATGGTGGCGTGAGCGCGGCGCGTGACGAGGTCCTCGCGCGCGTCCGCGCCGCGCTGCGCGACGTCCCCGCCGGCGAGCCGGTGGAGCCGCCGGGCTACGAGCCGCCGGCCACCGGCTACGACCCGGTGCAGCGCTTCGCCGAGCGCGTGGCCGACTACCAGGCGACCGTGCGCGAGGCCGACGACCTAGCGCAGACCATCGCGCGCGTGTGCGGCGAGCAGGGCGCGAACCGCGTCGGCGTGCCCCCAGCCCTCCCGGCCGAATGGCGACCGCCGGGCGTCGAGCTCGTCGAGGACCGCGGGCTCAGCCCGCAGGCGCTCGACGCGCTCGACGGCGCGCTCACGGGCTGCGCGCTGGCGATCGCCGAGACGGGAACCTTCGTCCTCGACGGCGCCGAGCGCTCGGGGCGCCGAGCGCTGACGCTGGTGCCCGACCTGCACATCTGCATCGTCGAGCGCTCGCAAGTCGTCGCCGGTGTCTCCGACGCGATCCGCGCGCTCGAGGGGCGACGCGGCCCGTTCACGTTCGTGTCCGGGCCGAGCGCGACGAGCGACATCGAGCTCGACCGGGTCGAAGGCGTTCATGGTCCGCGCCGCCTCGAGGTGTTGATCACGGGCTGACTCAGGCCTCGCCGAGCGCGATCGCGGCGATGTGCTGCGTGCCGTAGCCCGCCGCGGTCAGCGTGCCAGTGGTCGGCTCCCTCACGAGCTCGATCGTGTGCGTGCCCGGGTCGAGCGGGGGCGTCACGCCGAACGGCGAGAGGACATCGATGCCGTCGCCGGTGCCGATCAGCAGTGACCGGGTGCTCAACGGCATCGCGTCGCCGTCGACGCGCAGTCCCACGCGCGCCGAGCACGAGAGGCTGCTGCACCCGGAGATCGTCACGCGGGCGGAAGCGATCGCGAAGATGCGCGAGCGGGACGTGAGCGTGACGCTCTTCGTGGCGACCGTGACGGCGCCGGCGGTTGGCGTGCTGCTCGGAGTGCCGCTGTCGACGCCGGCAACGCCGAGCGTCGGCCCGGGGTCGCCCTTGGCGCCCGGATCGCCCTTCGGCCCCTGGTCGCCCTTCGCTCCAGGATCGCCCTTGTCGCCCTTCGGCCCGGCCGTGAGCTGACCCGGGGCGAAGTCGATCTTCTTGAGCGAGCGGTCCTTGACGCTGAGCGACGTCACCGCGTCGCGGTGCAGCTTGGCGCGCGTGACGGCCGCGGGCCGAAGCTCCTTGGTGCCAACCGATTCGGCCGGGAGCCGCGCGGCGGCGTATGACGTGCCGCCGAGCGCGAGGAACAGCGCGGAGTAGGCGACGGCATTGCGTTTGAGGTGTGTGAGCATGCACACACCTAGGCGCGCGCCCGCCCGCCGTCACATGACCCTAGGTATCGCTTCCCACGACCTGTGGGTCGCCGTCGAGCAGGCGCGCGTAGTCGGGCGAGAGCTGTGCGCGGACGTAGTCCAGGTCGCCCGCGACCGCCTCGTCGAGCGTCGCCAGGACCGCGCGTGCGTGGGACGCCGCGGCGTGGTCGTCGACACCCTCGCGCTCGGCGACGCGCCGCACGAACTCGTCCGCGTCGAAGCGGTCCGTCTCACCGCGGTTCGCGCGCAGCGGGTCACGCAGCTCGCGCGGCAACTGCGCCGACAGCGTCTGCGTCTCGCGCGGCGTGATCCGCTCGGCGAGCGTCCCGAGCGCCGCCTCGGTGGCGCGCCGTGCGTCGTCGTAGGTCAGCCCGGCGCGACCGCCGACGAGGCTCACGAACTCGCCGGTCTCGAGCCGCCGCACGCGGTGGCCCGGCCACCACGCCCACTCGCCGAACAACGAGGTCAGCGCGGGCACGAGCAGGGTGCGCACGATGAACGTGTCGACGAGCACGCCGACCGCCATCACGAACGCGAACTCCCGGAACGCGCGCAGCGGCACGATCGCCAGCAGCGCGAACGACGCCGCCAGCGCGAACCCGGCCACCGTCACCGCGCGGGCGGCCTCGGGCGTGGCGACCGCGATCGCCTCGCGCAGGCGCATGCCCCGCGCCCGGTCCCAGATCCGCCCCGCGACGAAGACGTTGTAGTCCGAGCCCAGCGCGACGAGCAGCACGGCGGCCGCGAACGGCACGTAGTAGGTCAGGTCCGGCTCGCCGAGGACGTCCTGGAAGAAGACGGTCGTCAGGCCGAGGCTCGCCAGCAGCCCGAGCACGCTGGCGGCGACGAGGTACACCGGGGCGACGAGCGCGCGCATGAACAGGGCGAGCAGCACGAGGTTGACGAGGACGACGACCACGGCGACGCGCGAGAGGTCGTCGAGCACGCTGCTCACCGTGTCGTCGGCCAGCGCGGTCTGGCCGCCGAAGGCGACCCTGGTCCCGCCGATGCCGGCGGATCGCAGCAGGCGCGGCATGTCGTCGCGCAACGCGCGGAAGTCGTCGATGGCGGGCGCCTCGAGCGGGTCGCTGTCGAAGACGACCGCGAAGCGCGCGGCGTTGCCATCGCGCGAGACGGCCACCCTCGGCGCGTCCGGCGGGAACTCGGCGGGGCCGACGACGCGGGCGACGCCGTGCTCGCGGGCGACGAGCTGCTGGAGGCGCGCGAGCTGCGCGCGGCGGTTGCCGACGCCGGGCGCCAGGAGGTCGACCTCCGTCGGCGCCACGATCCCCGGCGCGAAGCCCTTGGCCGCCGCGTCGGCCGCGCGGCGCGGCTCACTGCCGGCCGGAAGCGAGCGCACGAGGCTGAGGCCGAGCTCGGTCGAGCGCAGGTTCATCGCGGCGAGGACGAGCGCCGCGACCGCGACCAGCGCGATCGGCAGCGCCACCGGACGCGATGCGGCGATCCGCGCGACCAGCAGGCGCCAGCGCGCGGTGCCGTGCTCGCGCGCGAGCTGCTCGGTGCGGCGCATCGCGGTGACCGGCCCGGTGAGGCGCAGCGGCATCTTCGGGTCGGCCCATTGCTTCCCGTTGCCCTCGACCAGGCGCTCGGGTTCCTCGCGGCGCAGGCCGCCGAACAGCTTCGGTCCGAAGAGCGCGACGAGCGCGGGAACGAGCGTCATCGCCACGACGAGCGTGATCAGAGTCGTGGCGGCCAGGCCGGGTCCGAACGCCCGGAAGAACTGCAGGTGGCCGACCACGAGCGCGGCGGTGCCGGCGGCGACGATGAGCCCGGCGGTGAGGACGATCGGGGCCACCTCGGCCACCGCGCCCCGCGCGGCGGGCAGGCGTTCCTCGCCGGCGCGCAGTCGCCGGCGGGCGGCCGAGAGGAAGAAGATCGAGTAGTCGGTGATGAGCCCGAGCAGGAGCACGACCACGACGGGCTCGATCTCCTTCGGCACGGTCACGTTGGCGCGATCGGCAAGCCAGGGGAGCACGCGCATCGCCACTGCGTAGGCGACCCCGGCGGCCGCGAGTGTGACCAGCGGCGCGCCGATCGAGCGGAACGCGAGTGCCGTGATGAGCGCGATGAGCGCCACGCTCGCCGCCTCGATGATCGGCAGCCCGTCTTCGATCTCGGTGAACTGCGCCGCGCGGGCCGGGGCGGCGCCGGTGACGCCGACGACGCCCTCGCGCGCGCCTCCGAGCGCCTGGTTGGCGTAGCGGTGGGCGGCCTGCGTGCGCTCGTCGACGCTCGCGCTCTCCGGGAACAGCAGATAGGTGACGGCCGTCGTCGGGCGCGATCGATCGTTGGGCACCGGGAGCGCCGCACGGATCGCGGGGTCGCGGTGCTGCTGAACCCCGCGCGCGGCCGCGATCTGGCGTCGCTGGGCTTCCTGCGAGAGCCCACGGGGATCGCGCTGGACGACGACGGTGTCGGTTGCGAGGGGGAAGCCGAACGCCCGCGTCGCGGTCGCCTGCGCGGCGGCGGCGCCGCCGCCCTTCGCGGCGAGGTCGTCGATCGGCGCCGCGCGCGTGTCGGCCAGGCCGGGCAGCGCGATCGTGGCGGCGACGGCCGCCGCGATCCACACCAGCGGGATGACGTGCCGCAGCCCGACGACGATCGCCGCATAGCCGCGCGCGACCCGGTGACGTCCCCACACGGACACCAAGGGACCGTCCCCGCCATTGGCGGGCGGCAAACGTCAGGTCGGCCGCGGCGGGAAGTGCTCGAGCACCCACGCGCTGTCGAGCACGGGCCGCCGGTACGAACGCCCCGCGAAGCGCACGTAGTCGCGCGTGCGCGGGTCCATCGGTAGCTGGCGCTCGATCGGATACCAGTCGTTGTGCTGTTCGATGAGCTCGTTGAGGTCGTCGAACGACCAGGCGGCCGCGACCGCCCGCCAGCGGCGCGCGAACGCTCGTGGGTCGTCGCGGTACTCCTCCTGCAGCGCGCGGTAGGCGCGGCCGAGGCGTTGCTTCTCCGTGGCGACGCCACGGTCGATCTCGTTGATGCGCTCCATCCAGCGCGGCTTGACGCCGGCCTTCAGATAGGCCTCGACGGAGCGCTGGGTCTGGCGCGCGCGGCGGGAGAGCGGTCGGCCGTGCTGCGGCGCGCCCTCGGCCGACTGCTGCAGCAGCCGCTCGGCGGGCGTGGCGCGATCGCGCTCGCGGTCGTCGGGCATGGACCACCTCCACTGTAGGGAGGTCTATGCGGCGGCCGGTTGCGTCTCGAGCGGGCTGCCGGCCGTGGCGGTGCGCCGCGGCGCGCGCTGACCGACGAACACCAAGCCGCCGGCCGCGGCGAGCAGGAGCAGTCCGCCGCCGACCGAGCCCCAGCCGAGCGCGGCCAGGAACGGCAGCCGGGCGCCCGCGCTGATCGCCGTGTCGACGACGGCCGAGCCATCGGCGTTCATGACGACGATCGACCACGAGCCGTGCTTGACGTTCCAGGTGAGGGTCTGGGCGCCCGCGCCGTGCACGGAGGCGGCCCAGAAGGGCTGGGCGGTCGGGAGGCCCGGGCGGCGCTTGCCCTCGTGATAGCTGTACGCCGCGCTGAACGGCGAGTAGGAGATGTTGGAGACCGTCTCGTGCGCGCTGCGCCCGAGATAGGCCTCGACGTCGCGCGTCGGCGCGACGCCGACGAACACGGGCTTGCCTCCGTGCGGGCTGACCTTCAGGCGGACCTTGCCGTAGTTGTCGCGGTTGACGATCCAGCCGGGCGCGTCGAGCTTGACGTCGAGGTCGCCGCTCGTCATCGCGTAGGCGTTCGTCGCGAACGGCTCGCTGGCGGTGGTGATGTAGCCGGCGTCGTCCTTCTTGCCGTTGACCCACAGCACGACGCCGCCGGCGATGAGGAGGCCGACGGCGAGGAAGCCCGCAACGGCGCCGCCGATGACGGCGAGCGTCCGCGCCGTGCGGCGCGGCTGGGGGGTCGTTGCGGGCATGGGCGCAGCCTGCCAGCGATCCGGTGCGTTGCCACAACGGCCAGCATGCGTCTGCGGGTGCGGTTGCCCGCCCCGCGGCGCTCGGGTGAGCCCGCAGAGTGGCGCCGCAGGTCGTGCGAGTCGATACCTAGGGTCAGGTAACAGCGGCCGCACCGCGCCCCTATCAGTGCGCATGAGCACACACAGCCTGTTGTCAGCGACGCACAAGCGCACGCGCCTGCGGTGGGGGAGCGCGGCAGGGGTGATGGCGCTCCTGGCGCTGGCGTGCGGGGCGTCCGGCGCATCTGCCGCGCCCGCGTGGCTTGCACCGGTCGACCTGTCGGCCGCAGGGCAGAACGCCGACGGCGCTGGGGTTGCCGTTGACCGGCAAGGCAACGCGATCGCCGTCTGGACGCGCTCCAACGGCGCCGACTCCATCGTCCAGGCGGCGGTGCGGGCCCCGGGTGGCGGCTTCGGCCCCGCCCAGGACCTGTCGGTGGCCGGAAACAGTGCGTCCGTGCCACAGATCGCCCTCGATGCGCACGGCAACGCGATCGCCGTCTGGCAGCGCTCGAACGGCGCGAACTCCATCGTGCAGGCGGCGTTCCGTCCGGCGGGCGGCAGCTTCGGCGCCGCGCAGAACCTGTCTGCCGCGGGGCAGCACGCGTCAGACCCGCAGGTGGCGTTCGACGGGGAGGGCGCCGCCGTGGCCGTCTGGCAGCGCTCGAATGGCACCCACTACATCGTGCAGTCGTCGTTCCGTCCGGCGGGCGGCAGCTTCGGCGCGGTGCAGGACCTCTCGGCCGCCGGCCAGAACGCATACGAACCGCAAGTAGCCGTCGACTCGCACGGCAACGCGGTCGCGGTCTGGGAGCGCTACAACGGCGCCCACTACATCGTGCAGGCGTCGTTCCGTCCGGCGGGCGGCAGCTTCGGCGCGGTGCAGGACCTCTCGGCCGTCGGCCAGAGCGCGCAACACCCGCAGGTGGCGCTCGACGGACAAGCGAACGCGGTCGCGGTCTGGGAGCGCTACAACGGCTTCAACCACATCGTGCAGGCAGCGACGCGCCCGGGGACGAGCGGCGTGTGGCAGAGCCCGAAGGACCTGTCGGCCGCCGGGCAGGACGCGTTCGACCCGCAGGTGAGCTTCGACCGGCAGGGCAACGCGCTCGCGGTGTGGCGCCGCAACGACGGCGTCAGCTACATCGTGCAGGCCGCGATGCGCTCGGCAGGGGGCAGCTTCGGCGCGGCGCAGGATGTCTCGGCCGCCGGGCACACCACGGAGCGGCCGCAGGTGGCTTTCGACGAGCACGGCGATGCGATCGCCGTCTGGTCGGGTGCCAACGGCGCGAACTACATCGTGCAGGCAGCGCGGCGTCCGGCAGGCGGCACCTTCGGCGCCGCGCAGGACCTCTCGGTCGGAGGGCAGAACGCGCTTTCAGCCCAGGTGGGGCTCGACGATGAGGGCAATGCGACCGTCGTCTGGCGGCGCTCAAACGGCGCGAACGACATCGTGCAGGGCGCCGGGTACGACGCCGCCGGCCCGCGGCTGCAGGGCCTGTCGGTGCCGGCGACCGGCACGGTCGGCGCGCCCGTGAGCGTCTCGGTGTCGCCGCTCGACGCCTGGTCGGCGCTGGGGGCCACGTCGTGGTCGTTCGGCGACGGCGCCACGGCGGCCGGCACCACGCCGACGCATGCGTTCGCGACCCCGGGCACCTTCACGGTCGGCGTGAGCTCCTCCGACGTCCTCGGCAACGCGACGACGGCGTCGCGGACGATCACGATCGCTCCCGCCGCACCGTCAGCGGCGCAGCGGGCGTCGCTGGCGGCGGTCTCGCGGTTGCGCTTGTCGCGGAGCGCGTTCCGCGTCGGGCGCGCCGGCACGCGCGTGAGCTACACGCTCAACGTTGCCGCGAAGGTGCGGTTCACCATCAAGCGCGCCGCGATCGGACGCCGTGTGGGGCGTAGCTGCGTCAAGCCCACGAAGGGCAACACCGCGCGCAAGGCGTGCACGCGCTACCGCGCCGTGCCGGGCAGCATCACGCGCACGCGCAAGGCCGGCGGTGACCGGTTCACGTTCACCGGCAAGCTCGCCGGCCACTCGCTCGCGCGCGGCCACTACGAGTTGATCGCGACCCCGACGGCCAACCGCAAGACCGGCAAGTCCGCAAAGGCGGGCTTCCAGATCACCCGCTGAGCACCGCCAAGGCGCCGCCGGCGATACGCCATGCCGCCGGCGGCGCCTGGTACGCCGCGGCCTCTTCGGCCGTGGTCCGTTGCAGGACGAACGTGACCTCCCGCCGTCCGCGGGGCTTCGCGGTGACGTAGGCGGTGTTGTCGCGAAGCACCGCGTGGAGCGCGAGCGCATGCAGCGATCCCTCGGACTGGAGCCCGCCGAACGAGGGCTGCGTCGAGGTGAAGACGTCGCGACACGTCTGGCCGTTGCCGGCGATGCTCGCGACGCGCTCCTGCGCGGCGGGCGTGAGGTACTGGCACGCCGCGTAGGTGTTGTCGTCGAGCACGGCCGTGGCGAGGAAGTCGCGCACCGTCTGCGCGGCGGCACCGGCCGTGTGCTGCGTGTCGGAGTTCGCGGCGGACACCTCGGCGGGCAGCGCGATGGCGAGCGCGACCGCCACCAGCGGGATCGCGGCGAGCGCGAAGGAGCGCCGGGCGCCCGTTGCCATCTCCTGCCGGTCCTGTGCGCCGAGGATGGCGGCGAGCGACGCCCCGACCAGCACGGCGGCGACGATCAGCGCCGCGACCGCGACGGCGACGCTCCACCACGTATCGGCCTTCGCCGTCGCGACGACCGCCCCCACCACGACGGCGGCGAGGACGACGATGCGAAGCACGAGACGGGTGAGCTCGTCGCGCATGGGCAGACGATCGCCCGGCGCGCTGGCGATGCGCTAATCCCGGTGTTCTCGTCGCGTTGTCGGCCCGGCTGAGAGGATCGGCAGATGAGCGAGCACGATCGGGTCGCCGTCGTCACCGGAGCCGGGTCCGGGGTGGGGCGGGAGGTGACGTCGGCGCTGCTGGGCGCCGGGTATCGCGTCGCGGTGGCCGGGCGGCGCGAGGAGGCGCTGCGCGAGACGGTCGCCGGCGCGGACGCGCTGGTCGTCCCGACCGACGTGAGCGACGACGCGGCGGTGCGCGCGCTGTTCGCGCGCGTGCGCGACGAACTCGGCCGCGTCGACCTCCTGTTCAACAACGCCGGCATCTTCGGCAAGCCCGCGCCGATCGAGGACATCGCGATCGAGGACTGGCAGGCCATCGTCGCGACGAACCTCACCGGCGTCTTCCTCTGCGCCCGCGAAGCGATCAGGGTGATGAAGCAGCAGCAGCCGCGCGGCGGCCGGATCATCAACAACGGCTCGATCTCCGCGCACACCCCCCGGCCGGGCTCGGTCGCGTACACGTCGACCAAGCACGGCGTGACGGGCCTGACCAAGACGACGGCCCTCGACGGGCGGAAGTACGACATCGCGTGCGGCCAGATCGACATCGGCAACGCCGCGACCGAGATGACGGAGCGGATGGCGCAGGGCATCCTGCAGCCGAACGGCACGACGGCGGTCGAGCCGCGCATGGACGTGGAGCACGTGGCCAGGGCCGTGCTGTACATGGCCAGCCTGCCGCTGGACGCCAACGTCCTGACCATGACGGTGATGGCCACCAAGATGCCATACGTCGGCCGCGGCTGACCTCGGTAAGGGCTCGGGGTGCGTCCT
>DATFRW010000160.1:0-25876 GCA_035262945.1 Solirubrobacteraceae bacterium | reverse complement strand
CGGGCGCGCTCGAGGTCGAACTCGTCGCGCACGCCCGTGCCGATCGCGGTGATGAGCGCCTGGACCTCCTGGTTCTGGAGGACCTTGTCGATCCGGGCGCGCTCGACGTTGAGGATCTTGCCGCGCAGCGGCAGGACGGCCTGCGTGTTGCGGTCGCGCCCCTGCTTGGCCGAGCCGCCCGCGGAGTCGCCCTCGACGATGAAGATCTCGGCCAGCGACGGGTCCTTCACCGAGCAGTCGGCGAGCTTGCCCGGCAGGCGCGAGTTCTCCAGGGCGCTCTTGCGGCGCGTGAGGTCGCGCGCCTTGCGCGCGGCAGCGCGTGCCTGCGCGGCCTGGACGGCCTTGCGGATGACCTGGTTGGCCTCGGCCGGGTTCTCCTCGAGGAACTCCGCGAGCCGCGCGTTGACGATCGAGCGGACGAAGCCCTCCATGCCGGGGTTGCCGAGCTTGGTCTTCGTCTGCCCCTCGAACTGCGGGTCGGCGAGCTTCGCCGAGATGACCGCGGTGAGGCCCTCGCGCACGTCCTCGCCGGAGAGGTTGTCGTCCTTCTCCTTGAGGTGGCCCTTGTCGCGCGCGTAGCGGTTGAGCACGTACGTCAGCGCGCTGCGGAAGCCGGAGAGGTGCGAGCCGCCCTCGTGCGTGTTGATGTTGTTGGCGAACGAGAAGACGGACTCCTGGTAGGAGGAGTTCCACTGCAGCGCGACCTCGACCGCGCCCTCGTCGGACTCGCCCTCGAAGAAGATGACCTTCTTCTGGATCGGGTCCTTGTTCTCGTTGAGGAAGCGGACGAAGTCCTCGATGCCGCCCTCGTACTGGAACTCGACGCGGTTGCCGCCCGAGCGCTCGTCGGTGAGCGAGATCTTCAGGCCGCGGGTGAGGAACGCGGTCTCGCGCAGGCGCTGCTCGAGGATCGAGAAGTCGAAGTCGAGGGTCTCGAAGACCTCGTCGTCGGCGAGGAAGGAGATCGTGGTGCCGGTCTCCTTGGTGGCCTCGCCCTTGCGCAGGTCGTATTGCGGCTTGCCGCGCTCGTACTCCTGCGTGAACACGTGGCCCTCGCGGCGGACCTCGACCTTGAGCGATTCGCTCAGCGCGTTGACGACCGAGACCCCGACGCCGTGCAGGCCGCCGGAGACCTTGTAGCCGCCGCCGTCGCCGAACTTGCCGCCGGCGTGCAGGACCGTAAGCACGACCTCGACCGCCGGGCGCTGCTCCTTCTCCATGATCCCGACCGGAATGCCGGCGCCGTCGTCGATGACGGTGACCGAGTTGTCGGGGTGGATCGTGACGTCGACCCTGGTGGCGCGCCCCGCGAGCGCCTCGTCGACGGAGTTGTCGACGACCTCGTAGACGAGGTGATGCAGACCGCGGAGGCCCGTCGACCCGATGTACATACCGGGGCGCTTGCGGACCGCCTCCAGACCCTCGAGGACGGTGATGTCCTGAGCGTCGTAATGGCCGGCCGAGCGGCCGCCGTTTGTGGGTGTCGAGTCCTGCGCCAACGTGCCTCCGTAGACGTGAAGAACCCCGGTCTCGGGCTAGTCGCCACCCGGCCGGGGCTCGAGCAACTGGTTGACAGAAGAATAGCACACGAGGGGGCGTTTCCGACCGCTCGCGCAGTCGAGAAATCGCTGCAAATCGCAGCAAAATGCGGCCTAAACGGCGTCGTCTCTCTGCGAGCTCGCGCGACCCCTCCCCAACGGTCGGTTAGGGCCGCCGATTGCATCCGCGCGCCGGTCCGGAGATGCTGTCCTCATGCGGACAGTGGCGCGCGAGCGCCGGAGGGCATGGTGGCCCGTTTGGGTAGCGCTCGCGGCGCTCGTCGCTGCGGCTCCCGCGCGCGCGTCGTTCGCGCCGGAGGGCGGGCCGATGACCGTGGGGAACGCCCCGTACGGGGTCGTGCCCGCCGACTTCAACGGCGACGGCCGGATCGACGTCGCGACCGTCAACGGCACCAGCAGCAATCTCTCCGTGTTGCTGCGACAAGCGGCCGGAGGCTTCGCCCAGGAAACCGGCTCACCGTTCCCCCTCGGATCCGGACCTGGCTACGGCGTGGCCGCCGACTTCAATGGGGACGGCCGGATCGACGTCGCGACCGGGAACTTCAGCGTCCCGGGAGGCAGCGCGAGCGTCCTCGTGCGCCAGGCGGCCGGCGGTTTCATGGCCGAGCCCGCGCTGAATGTCGCGTCGGCGAGCGCCGTCGCGGCTGCCGACTTCAACGGGGACAACCGCACCGACCTCGCGGTAACGAGCCTCACGAATCCCGGGTCGGTGACGACGTTCACCCGCAATCCGGCCAATACCGGGTTCGACACCGAGGGCTCGACGACGGTCGGCCCCAACCCACGTGACCTCGTCGCGGCGGATTTCGATCGCGACGGCCGGCCGGACCTCGCCATCACCAACCTGGACGGAGCTTCTGTTACGGTGCTGCTTCGTAACCCGTCGGGCATCGGCTTCGCGCAGGAGGGATCCAACATCCCCGTGGGTGCGACGCCCGAGGGGATTACCGCCGCGGACTTCAACGGCGACGGCCTGCCAGACCTCGCGGTTGCCAGCGCTGGCGCCGGCGGAGTGACCGTCCTGTTGCGCCACGCCGGCGGCTTCGCAGCGGAGGGACCGACGATCCCGACGGGCGCCGGCGCGCTCGGCGTCGCGGGAGCGGACTTCAACAGCGACGGCCGACCCGACCTCGCCGTGACGAACAACGGGGCAGGCACGGTGAGCGTGCTGCTCCGTCAGGCCGCGGGCGGGTTCGCGGCCGACGCCGGGTCGCCCATCGCTTCACCCGGAGCCAACGGCGTCGGCGCCGCGGACTTCAACGGCGACGGCCGTCCTGACCTCGCCGTGTCCGACGGCGGGACCACGGTGAGGGTGCTCCTGAACACCACGCCGCCGCCGGCCCCGCCGCCAGTCGCCACCGCGTCCACGCCTCCGCCGCCACCCGTCGCCGGCAAGTCGGTGGTGGTGAAGGTCGTGTCCGGCACCGTGCGGATCAAGCGCCCCGGCAAGGGCTACGTGCTCCTCACCGATCCGTCGAACATCCCGGTCGGCTCGCTCATCGACGTCCGCAAGGGCCGGGTCGCGCTCACGTCGGCCGCCGACACCGGCGGCAAGAAGCTCCAGACCGCCGAGTTCTACGGCGGGGTCTTCCAGGTCAAGCAAGCGGTCCCGAAGAAGAAGCCCAAGAAGCCGCAGGCCCTCATCACCGACCTCGTGCTGCGCGACCAGATCGCGCGCTCGCAGTGTGCACCGCTGAAGCGCGCGCGTGCCGCGGCGATCGACAAGAAGAAGGGCCCCAACGGGGTGCTCGGGAAGCTGTGGGGCAACGGCAAGGGCAAGTTTCGGACCACCGGCAAGTACAGCTCGGCGACGGTCCGGGGCACGATCTGGCTCACCCAGGACCAGTGCAACGGCACGCTGACGCGGGTCCGGCGCGGCGTCGTCAGCGTCCGCGACTTCAAGCGCAAGAAGACGCTGAACGTCAAGGCCGGCCGCAGTTATCTCGCGCGGGCCGTCAAGCGGCGCTAGGACCAGCCGCGCGCCGGCGCGGCCGAGCAGCGCAGCGACCGGATCCGCTCGGACCCGAGCGCCGTATTGATGCGCGACACGAGCTCGGGCCCCATCAGGTCGAGCTCCTGGGCCCACACGGCCGACGCGCACGTCACGGTGAGCACGCCCTCACGCTCGCCGGTCGGATCAGCCTGAGCGGCGACCACCGCGCCCACGGCGTCAGGCCAGATGCGCTGGACCTCGGCGAGGGTGGTCTGCGGCGCCAGGCGGTCGGCGAGCGCCGCGATCGCGTGCGAGGCCGCGCGGGGCTCGCGGCGCCTCACAGCATGGCCTCCGCAACGACGGCACCGCCTTCGACCCGCAGGCGGACGACATCGTCGTCCTCCGCGCCCGGGACGTGTGCGAGGTCGGTCGTCGTGACCACCGACTGGCCGACGCGCAACCGCTCGACGAGCTGCTCGCGTCGCGTCGCGTCAAGCTCGCTCATGACGTCGTCGAGCAGGAGCAGCGGCGGCGCGCCGCGTTCGTCCTCGAGCGCCGCTCGCTCGGCGAGCAACAGGGACAGCAGCGCGAGACGCTGCTCGCCCTGCGACCCGTACGTGCGCAGCTCGCGGCCGTCGCGCAGCAGCGCGACGTCGTCGCGGTGCGGGCCGTGCGTGGTGAAACCGCGCTCGAGGTCGG
Organism: Solirubrobacteraceae bacterium; assembly: GCA_035262945.1. Lineage (GTDB taxonomy): Bacteria > Actinomycetota > Thermoleophilia > Solirubrobacterales > Solirubrobacteraceae > JAOPZW01. Next base: position 21,685 of record DATFRW010000160.1, on the reverse strand, counting down.
CATCGACGCGTTCGGCGAGCTCGCCCGCGAGCTCCTCGGCGGTTGTCGCTCTCGTGCGCGGGCGGTAACGCAGCTCGGCTGACCCCGCCATGCCGAGCTCCTCGGCCACGGCGGCGAAGCGGGGCGCGAGCAGGTCGAGCGCCGCGGCCCGGTCGTCGCGCAGGTCGATCCCGTGGCGGGCGAGCTCGTGATCCCAGGCCTGCAACGCGGAGCGCGAGCCGCCGGCGCGTACGCGGGCGATGAGCGCGTTGCGCTGGGCGAGCGCCTGGCTATAGGCGCGCCGCGTCGCCGCGCGGGCGGGCCACAGCGCCGCGACGAGTTGGTCGAGATGCGCGCGCCGCAGCGCGGGCGGGCCTTTGACCAACTCCAGGCGGTCGGGAAGGAAGACGCTGAGAAGTGGCCGGTGTGGTGCGTCAATGAGCCGCTCGGCAGGGGCGCCGTCGACGCGGAATCGCTTCGTCTCCCCCGGCTGGAAGCCGACGCTCAGCTCGTGGTCGCCATCGCGGTCGTGCCCCTGCACCTCGACGCGGGCCGCCGGCGCCCCGAAGCGCACGACCTCGCGCTCGTTGCTCGTCCGGCACGAGCGGCCCGTGCAGCCGAAGTACAGCGCCTCGAGCAGGTTCGTCTTGCCGGCGCCGTTGGGCCCGTGGACGACCGTGAGCCGCTCGCCCAGCCCCACCTCCGCGGCGTCATAGCTGCGGAAGTCGCGCAGGCGCAGGCGCGTCACCACCACCGCGGCGCCTCACACGTTCAGCCGGATGGGCATGATCAGGTACAGGAAGCCACTGCCGTCCGCGGACTCGATCAGGCCGGGCCGCAGCGGGCTGATGAGCTTGACGACGACATCGTCGGAGCCCGCGCTCTCCAGGCCGGCGATGAGGAAGTCCGGGTTGAAGCCGATCTCGAATGGTTCGCCCGCGAACGGCACGGGCAGGGGCTCGCTCGCCTCGCCCACGTCCGGCGTCTGCGCCGACACCTGCAACTCGCCCTCGCTGAACGACAACCGCAGCGGCGCGTTCTTCTGCGCCATGAGGCTGATGCGACGGACGACCTCGAGCAACTCGTCGCGGTTGATCGTCAACTCGTGCTCGTAGGCCTCCGGCAGCAGTTGACGGTAGTTCGGGAACTGACCGTCGATGAGGCGCGAGGACAGCGCCAGGCCGTCGACCTCGAAGACGACCTGATTTGCGCGCACGCCGATCCGGATCGCGTCGATGTCCTCGCGGACGAGGCGGCCGAGCTCCTCCAGCGCGCGGGCAGGCACGTTCGCCTCGAACCCTTCCGGCAGCGAGCTCTCGAGGCGCGTCTCCTTCACGCTCAGGCGATAGGAGTCGGTCGCGACCATCCGCAGGTCCTCGCCACCGGCGGAGACGAGGATGCCCGTGAGGATGGGGCGCGTCTCGTCGCGTGATGCCGACCGCGCGACGCGCGAGATCGTCTCGGTGAACGCCGGCGCCGGCATCGTCACGATCTGGTCTCCGCCGGGCTCGGGCAGCGGCGGAAAGTCCTCGGCGCGTAGCGTGCGGATATGGAAGCGCGCCGGGCCGGCGACGACCTCGACGTCCTGCTCGGTCGGGCGCAGCTCCAGCGACACGTCGCCGGACGGCAGCTGACGGACGACGTCCAGGAGCAGGCGGGCCGGCAGCACCACGGTGCCGGGACGCTCGACCGCCGCCTCGAGCGGAACGCGAAGGGCGACCTCCATGTCGGTGGCCCTCAGCTGCACGCCCGACTCCTCGGCCGCGATCTGGACGCCGGAGAGCGCCTGGACTGCACTGCGGGTCGACGCGACGCGCGACACGACCTGGAGCTGCGCGAGGAGCTCCTGCGACGACGTCGACAACTTCACGATGGCCACCTCTGGATGAGATTCGAAGTCATAGGGGTTGTGGAGATGTGCACAGGTGGAGAAAGGGCCGCACGGTGCGGGCGGGACGTGCACATCCGCCTGTGGGGAAGCGTGCGGAGTCTGTCAGTCATGCCGGAGAGAACCCTCGCCCGTGGTGCTCGCGTTGAGGCGTTCCGTCAGGCGCCGAACGAAGTCGGAGGCCTCGGGGTCGCCGGCGAGACGCTCGGCTGCGCGGCGGCAGGCGTGCATCACCGTCGTGTGGTTGCGCCCACCGAAGCTGCGGCCGATTGCCGGGAGGGTCTCGGAGGTGTGCTCGCGCGCGAGGTACATGGCGACCTGACGCGGCCATGCGAGGCGCGCGGCACGGCTGCCGGAGAGGAGTTCGTCGCGGGTGATCCCGAAGGCGTCGGCGGTGAGGTCCTGGATGACGTCGACCGTGAGGGGACGCCGCGTGGGCGGCCTGGTCTCGGGATAGAGGTCGCGCAGCACCTGGGCCGCGAGCTCGGTTGTCACCCGGCGCCCCGTGAGCGAGGCGAACGCGACGACGCGGATGAGCGCGCCCTCGAGCGCGCGGACATTGTGGGGCGCGCGCTCGGCGAGGAGGTCGAGGACCCCGTCGTCGGCGAGGTCGACGCCGTCGTGCTGGGCGCGCTTGCGCAGGACCGCGAGGCGGGTCGAGTGGTCGGGCGGGGTGATCGCGGTCACGAGGCCGGCCTCGAAGCGCTCGCGCAGGCGGTCCTCGAGGGCCCCGAGATCGCGCGGCAGGCGATCGGACGTGAGGACGAGTTGGCTTCCCGTCCCGTGGAGGGCGTTGAACGTGTGGAAGAACTCCTCCTCGGTCTTGGCCTTGGACGCGAGGAACTGGATGTCGTCAATGAGGAGGACGTCGATGTGGCGATAGCGGCCCTTGAAGGCGTCCATGTCGCCGCGGTGGAGGGAGGCGAGGAAGTCGTTCGTGAAGGTCTCGACCGTCGTGTAGCGGACGGTCAGGCCGGCGCCATAGGTGAGGACGTAGTTGCCGATCGAGTGCAGGAGGTGGGTCTTGCCGACGCCGGGCGGGCCGTAGACGAAGAGGGGGTTGTAGGCCTGGCCGGGGAGCTCGGCCACGGCGAGCGCCGCCGCGTGGGCGAAGCGGTTCGTGTCGCCGATGACGAACTGCTCGAACGTGAACTTCGGGTTCAGGCCGTCCGGGTCGGCGTGCTCGGGACGCGAGGGGGTGGAGGGGGGGCGCGGCGCCCGCGCGCTGGCGCCGGAGCGCACATCGACCGAGATCTGCGGGCCGAGCACCGCGGCGGCGCTCGCCTGGAGGACGCGCGCGAAGCGTTCGGCGATCCACGCGCGCAGCTCATGCGGCGCCTCGAGCACGAGGACGTCGCCCTCGATCGCGACGATGCGGAGGGGCGCCAACCAGATGTCGTACATCCCGGCGGGCACCGCTTGGCGAAGCTCGTCCTGAACGGCGCTCCAGATGTGGTCGGGGTCGTCGGTCACGGCAGGGGCAGTCGGCTCCTCGGCAGGCAGCGTCCGGCGGTAAATCGGAGAGGAGGCCGCCCTCGGGGCGACCGGCGCGGCGACTATAGCAACGGGTTTCGGGCCCGCGGCGGTGCCTCGGGACGCGTTGGAAACGCACGTCGCAAATCGCGAACAAAACGCGAAACCGGTGTTCGCTCCGCCGGGGTGGGGTGGGCGCGACAGCGCCCGCTGGGGGTGTGGGCGATCGCTCCCGGCCGTGCACAGGCCTGTGCACAGCGTGTGGATGCGGGTGTCGAGCCCGCGGGCGCGCTAGACTGGCGCGCCGGTCACCGACCTCTTGTTTTGCCATGAAGCGCACCTACCAGCCCAAGAAGCGCAAGCGCGCCCGCACCCACGGGTTCCGCGCTCGCATGCGTTCGCGTGCCGGCCGTCTGACGCTCAAGCGGCGCCGGGCGAAGGGGCGCAAGCGGCTGACCGTCTGACCGAGGTGGATCGCTTGCCGCGGGTTGGGGGGTCTGGATCCCGGCGCCCCAAGCGCGGGCGCCTCTCGCGCAGCGCGGAGTTCGAGCGAGTCTTCCGCCAGGGTCGGTCGGTCGGCAACCGCTTCCTCGTCCTGTACAGCTTTCCGCGCGCGGCCGCGGGCGACGCCGGCGATGGCACCCGCCTCGGCGTCTCGGTGTCGCGCAAGGTCGGCGGCGCGGTCGATCGCAACCGCGTCAAGCGCCTCCTGCGCGAGGCGTTCGCTGCCTTGGCGGAGCGGTTGCCGGAGGACCAGGACGTCGTGGTCGTAGCCCGGCCTGAGGTGCGCGAGCTCGCCGAGCGGGACGGCCTCGATGGCGTGCGCGGTGCGCTGGCCGAGCTCATCGACAAGACCGCCGCCGGCGTGGAGGGCGCGCAGGGATGATGCGCCGCATCGTCACCGCGCCGATCGTCGTCTATCAGCGCGCGATCTCCCCCGCGCTCCCGCGACGGTGCAAGTACGAGCCCACCTGCTCGGCCTACGCGGTCCAGGCCGTTCGCGAGTTCGGCATACTCCGGGGCCTGGTGCTGGCCGCGTGGCGTCTGCTGCGCTGCAATCCGTTCAGCCACGGCGGCTTTGATCCCGTGGAGGCCCAGCGCCTGTTCCGCCGCCGCGACGAGAGCCGATGACCACCTTGCCGATCGCCAACGTCCTCCAGCCGCTGATCGACGTCTTCGATCACGTCCTCGTCTTCTTCCACGACTCGGTCGGCTTCTCCTGGGGCATGTCGATCATCGCCCTGACCGTCGTGGTCCGCGCGGTGCTCCTGCCGCTGACGCTCAAGCAGTTCAAGTCCATGCAGTCCCTGCAGCGCCTGGCGCCCGAGATCAAGGCGCTGCAGGAGAAGTACAAGGACGACAAGCAGCGCCTGAATCAGGAGATGATGAAGTTCTACCAGGAGAACAAGGTCAACCCGTTCGGGTCGTGCCTTCCCCTGGTGCTGCAGCTGCCGGTCTTCTTCTCGCTGTTCTACATGCTGCGGAAGGACCTGAAGGTCGACATCTGCCCGGGCATCATCGAGTACGCCGCGCAGCACAACACGACGGTCACTCATGTCACGTGCAACCAGGTCGATCCGGGCAGCGCGAGCTTTCTCTTCATCAACGACCTGACCGCCCGCGCGACCGGCGCCACGCTGGCGATCCTGCTCATCCTCTACGTCGGCTCGCAGCTGTTGTCGAGCGTGCTGATGTCCGTGACGGCCGACCGCAACCAGCGCTTCATCATGATCGCGCTGCCGTTCGTGTTCGTGCCGTTCATCCAGAGCTTCCCCGCGGGCCTGCTCGTCTACTGGATCACGACGAACCTGTGGACGGTCGGCCAGCAGTATGTGATCCGGCGAACAGCCGGGCTACCGGTCCGCGGCGCACCCGTGCCTACGGGGGCAGCCGCTGCTGTCGCGAAAACCGACCGAAAGCAGCAGGAGCCGAAGCCCAAGGATGAGGCGAAGGCAAAGGACCAGGAGAAGGACCAGGAGAAGGCTGCGGCCAAGGCTGACGGCGATGCGGCCGCAGCGCGCGAGCGCCGGACGACGGCGCCGCCGCGACCGCCCCGGCAACGCCGGAAGAAGAAGACCGGGAGGCGGCGCTGATGACCGACGTCGTGGAGACCACGGTCCGCGAGGTGCTCGAGGAGGTCGTCGCGGGATTGGGCCTCAATGGGTCGATCGACGTCACCCGCGATGGCGACGTCGTCACCGGGACGGTGCACGGGCGTGACCTGGGCCTGTTCATCGGTCGGCACGGGCAGACAATCGACGCAGTCCAGCACGTCGCATTCCGGGTCGCGCTCGCGCGCGGCGCCGGCGACGAGGGCGATCTGCGCGTCGTGATCGACGCCGAGGGCTACCGCGCCCGCCGCGCCGAGGCGCTGGAGCGAATCGCCGATCAGGCCGCGGAGGATGCCCGGCGTTATGGGCGTCCTGTCGCGCTCGATGCGATGACGGCGAGCGAACGCAAGATCCTCCACGAGTACCTGCGCGAGCGGGGCGACGTGGAGACGTACAGCGAAGGCGAGGAGCCGGACCGGCATCTCGTCGTCGCGCCGCTCGTCGCGTAGGCGAGGTTTCACGATTTACAGCGACCCGCGCACGAGGCGCGCGGGAATGTGTGCCGACTTTGTGGAGCGAGACCGCTTCGGCCACACGCCGTGCTTCATTGTGCGCATGGAAGACCTCAATGACCTCGAGCGCGGCCTCGTCACCGGCCTGGTCATTGGCGAAGGACACCTCGGCGCCGACCGCGGCCGGGCGCAGGTCGTCGTCAAGATGCACGTCCGTCACGAGCCCCTGCTGCGGTGGGTGGCACAACTCTTCCCGCGCGGTGCGCTCTACGGCCCGTATCGAAGCGACGGTCGAGAATGGATGCAGTGGATGGCGCGCGGCGCCGGCCTCGTCTGCGACCTCTTACCCGCGATCGAGCCGGTGCTCAGGACGGGTGTCGACCCCCACGTCCTTCGTCGCCTGGACCGGATGAAGGCGGGCACGCGCGCGCATATGGCCGGCGTTCGGGCGCGCGATGCGAGCACCGCGTACTACCGGGCGCCCCGGGAGAAGCTCACCGTTGCCGACTGACGTCCGATCTCGATTGGCCGAGTTGGCCGACCGATACCAGCTCCCGGCCCGGGCGCCCGATCAGCTGGAGGGGCTTCTGGAGCTCGTTGCGGATGAGCCGAGCGCGATCACGAGCGTCCGGGATCCCGCGGACGGCGTCGATACGCACGTGGCCGACTCGCTGGTCGCCCTCGACCTGCCGGTTGTGCGCGAGGCGCGACGGGTGGCCGATCTTGGCTCCGGGGGCGGGTTCCCGGGGTTGGTGCTGGCGATCGCGCTTCCAGATGCGCGAATCGCGCTCGTGGAAAGCGTCTCTCGGAAATGCGCGTTCCTCCGCGGCGCCGTCGCCGAGCTCGGAATCGGGAACGCCGACGTGATCCCGGCGCGCGCGGAGGCGTGGCCGGAGGGCCTCGAGGCCCATGATCTCGTGACCGCGAGGGCCCTGGCGTCGTTCCCGGTGCTCGTCGAGTACGCGGCCCCGCTGCTGGAAGTCGGCGGGCATCTCGTGGCGTGGAAGGGGCAGCCGGAGCCGAGCGAGGATGCGGATGGGCGGGCGGCCGCGGCGACGCTCGGCATGAGCGCGCCCGAGAGCGTCGAGGTGAAGCCGTTTGCGCGGGCAATCTCGCGGAGGCTGTATGTCAGCTCGAAGGTTATGTCTACTCCCGCCGGCTACCCGCGTCGACCGGGAATAGCCCGCAAACGACCGCTTCGAGCCTCAGGTTGAAGGTGACTGTTCTTCGGTGCCGAACGAAGAGTCACGGCCTCCGACCGGGACCGCCGCTAGCGTGACAAGCCGCATGGGCACGGTGTACGCCATTGCCAACCAGAAGGGTGGCGTCGGCAAGACGACGACCGCCGTGAACGTCGCCGCGTGCATCGCGGAGGCCGGCTACGCGACGCTTCTGGTCGACGTCGATCCGCAGGCCAACGCGACGGTGGGGCTGGGGGTGCCCAAGGACCTCGAGCCGAGCGTCTACGACGTGCTGTCCGGCGAGGCCTCGGCCGCGGACGCTGTGGTGGCCACCGACATCGAGAACCTCTCGCTGCTCCCGTCGCACCCCGACCTCGCCGGCGCAAACGTCGAGCTCCCGCGCCAGGCGGGGTCCGAGCAGCGCCTGCGCGACGCGCTCGCGCCGATCCGCGACCGCTTCGCCTACGTGCTGCTCGACTGCCCGCCCTCGCTTGGCCCTCTGACGGTGAACGCGCTCGTCGCAGCCGACCGCGTGATCGTGCCGGTGCAGACCGAGTACTACGCGCTGGAGGGGCTCGCGGGCCTGCTCGACACGCTCGGCCTGATCCAGCGCGAGCTCAATCCGCGACTGGCGGTGGCGGGAATGCTGCTGACGATGCACGACGGCCGGACGAATCTCGCGCGCGACGTCGAGCGCGAGGTCCGCGAGCACTTCCCACAGCTCGTGTTCGACACCGTGATCCCGCGCAGCGTGCGCGTCGGCGAGGCGCCGAGCTACGGCCGGCCGGTCATCCATCACGACCCACGGTCGAGCGGCGCGGAGGCGTACTTCGAACTCGCCAAGGAGGTGGCCGCGCGTGGCTGAGAAGCGTCGCGGCATGGGCCGCGGGCTGGCGGCCATCCTGTCGGTGTCCGAGGCGCACGAAGGGCAGGGCCCCGAGCTGCGCGAGCTCGCGGTCGAACTGGTGGCGCCGAACCCCGCCCAGCCGCGCAAGCGCTTCGACGAGGACGCTCTGCAGGCGCTCGCCGAGTCGGTCAAGGAGCGCGGTGTGCTCCAGCCCGTGCTCGTGCGCCCGCTGCCCGGCGGCACCTACGAGCTCGTCGCCGGCGAGCGCCGCTGGCGCGCGGCCCGGCTCGCGGGCCTCGAGACCTTGCCCGCGCTCGTCCAGCACCGCGACGACGCGCAGTCGCTCGAGGCCGCGCTCATCGAGAACACGGCTCGCGAGGACCTCAACCCGATCGAGGCTGCCCGCGCGGTCGCGGCGCTGGTCGAGGACCTGGGGCTCACGCGCGAGGACGTCGGCCGGCGGGTCGGCCGAAGCCGCGTCGCGGTGTCGAACCTATTGCGCCTGCTCGACCTCCCCGACGACGCGCTGGCGCTCGTCGAGGACGGCTCGCTGACCGAGGGCCACGGCCGCGCATTGCTGCTGGCCGACGACCACGCCGATCGCCGCCGGCTGGCCCGAGCGGCGGTGGAAGGCGGCTGGTCGGTCCGCGTGCTCGAACAGCGCGCCCGCGAGGCGAACGCTCCCGCGCGCGCCGCGAAGAAGGGCCGCGCAGCGGTGCACCCGGACCAGGAGGCAGCCTGCGCCCGCATCTCCGACGCGCTCGGCGCGGCCCTCGGAACCGACGTCCGAGTGCGGCCACGCGGGACCGGCTACAAGGTCGAGCTCGCCTTCGACGACCCCGACGAGGCCCTCGCGCTGGCGCGTCGCCTGCGCCCGCGAGCGGTGGCCTGAAGCTCGCTATCATCGGCGCCCGCAAGGGCGATTAGCTCAGTCGGTTAGAGCGCTTCTCTGATAAGGAAGAGGTCCCTGGTTCGAGTCCAGGATCGCCCATGCCGATCGGCAGGGATCGCCGGCGGCCTCCTCGGTCGCCTTCAGCATCGCGCCCCGCGCAGGACGCTACGACAGCACGAACGTCGCGACCGCGCCTGCCGGCAACTCGTACGAGAACGGCTGGCCGAACCCGGTGACGTTGAACCGCTGCGGCGTCGTGCCCCAATCGTCGGTGACGACGACGAGCACCAGCGACCCGTCGGGGTTGCGGAAGGCGACGTTCCAGGCCGTCCCGGCGATGGTCGAGTCGATGCGCACGGCGCCGGGCTTGACGAAGCGCGTCACGTGGCCGAGCGCGTAGTAATCGGCCTCGCGGGTCGCGGCGCCGGTCGACGGATCGATGGTGACGACGCCGACGCAGGTGTCGCAGCCGCCGTTGTGCGGACCGCCCGCCGGGTCGAGCGCGAGGTTCCACGTGATGACTGTCTTGGCCCAGTTGCGCACCGCGCCGACCGTGAGGTAGCGCGTGTGCCAGTGCAGCGTGTCGGGGAACGTCGTGGCCGGGTTCCCGGACAGCGTCCCCGAGCACTCGGTGAAGTAGATGTCCTTCGACGGGAGCGCGTCGTGCAGCACCGACTGCTGATCGGGATCGCCGGAATAGCAGTGGAATGCGGTGCCCGCCAGGTAGCGCGAGGCGTCGGGGTTCGAGAGCAGCGAGCGCGCGTACTCGGGGTTGGCCGGGTCGTCGGGCGGGCCGACGTCGTTGGGGTGCAGCGACCAGTTGTGGTCGTAGCCGAGGATCTTGGTGTGGAGCCCCGCGCGGCGCAGCGCACGGCCCACCTCGACCGCGAGGAGCGCTTCCTCGTTGTCGCGCAGATCCATGCCCGGATAGCCACTTGGGTTGCGGTTCTGCGGCTCGTTTTGCAGCGTGATCGCGTCGATCGGAACGCCGGCGCGGCGGTACTCCTGGATGAAGCGCACGAAGTAGCGCGCGTAGGCGTCGTAGACGCGCGGATCGTCCTTGAAGCGCCCGCCGACCAGCGAGTCGTTGGTCTTCATCCAGGCAGGCGGGCTCCACGGCGTCGCCATGATCTTGAGGTTCGGGTTGAGCGAGCGGGCCTGGCGCAGCAACGGCAGGATCTCGGCCTTGTCATGCGCGATCGAGAAGTGGCGCAGACGGAAGTCGGTCTGGCCCGCGGGGACGTCATCGTAGGTGTAGTGCGGCCCGGCGACGAAGTCCGAGGCGCCCATGGGCTGGCGCAGGTAGCTCAGGCCGATCCCGCGCCGCGGGTCGAAGAGTGAGCGCATGATCGCGTCGCGATCGGGCGAGTGGGCGAGGAGGTGCGCCGACGAGTCGGTGATCGACGCCCCGAGCCCCTCCATGCGCTGGTAGGAGCGCGATGGGTCGACCGCGATCGTCGGGGAGGAGGGATCGGGCGCGGCCAGCGCGCTCGGCGGCTGCTCGGCCAGCAGGCTCGATTTGTCGCCCGTGGTCAGCCACGCCCGGGTGGTGGGACCGTGGGCGGGCGACGATGCGGCGAGCGCCAGGGCGCTGAGGGCGAAAAGCGTGAGACAGACCGAGATCCGGCGCAGACGACCCATGCCCCTCGTATGCCCACAGCCCGCAGATCCATGCGAGCGAAGTCCGTCAGCGACCCCCGCCGCCCTGCCTATACTGAATCGACCACCGCCCCCGACCCAGGGAGCCGTCTGTGCAGGAAATGGTCATCTACGGCGTGAGCTTCGACATGGTCGGCAAACAGCCGATCGTTCTGTTGAAGACCGCCGACAGCAACAAGTTCCTGCCGATCTGGATCGGTCATCCGGAGGCCGCCGCGATCCTCATGAAGCTGCAGGGCGCGACCACCCCGCGCCCGATGACGCACGACCTCCTGGTCGACATGCTCGGCGAGCTCGACGTCCGCTGCACCCAGGTTGCGGTCACCGAGTTGCGCGACAACACGTTCTTCGCCTCGATCACGCTGGCGGTGAACGGTCGCGAGCTCGAGATCGACTCGCGCCCCAGCGACGCGCTGGCGCTCGCCGTGCGGTCGGGCGCGCCGATCTTCGCCGCGGAGGAGGTCATCGCGGAGTCCGCGATCGAGTTCGAGCACGAGGTCGAGGACACCGAAGAGGTCGTCGATCGCTTCAAGGAGTTCCTCGACCAGGTCACGCCCGAGGACTTCGCGGGCGACAGCTAGGCCGGAGCAGGTACCGCAAGCTCGACGATGCGCCCGATGAGCGCATCGAAGGACACCCCTGCCGCCTCGGCGGCCTGGGGGAGCAGGCTCGTCTCCGTCAGGCCGGGGATCACGTTGGCCTCGAGGACGTAGAGCTCGTCGGTGTCGGCCTCGAGCATGAGGTCGACCCGGGCGACGCCGCGGCAGCCGAGCAGGCGGAAGACGTCGAGGGCGAGCGACTGCGCGCGCGCGGTGAGCTCGTCGCCCAGCTCGGCCGGGCAGACGAACGCCGTGCGCCCGATGGTGTAGCGAGCGGCGAAGTCGTAGAAGTCCTCCTCGCGCGGGACGGCCTCCACGACCGGCAGCGCCTCGTCGCCGAGCACGGAGACCGCGAGCTCGCGCCCGTGCACGTAGCGCTCGAGCAGCACCTTCTCGCTGTACGAGAAGGCGGCGACGATCGCTGCCGGCACGTCCGCGGGGCTCGCCGCGAAGCGAATCCCGAGCGCGCTGCCCTGATCGGCGGGCTTGACGACGATCGGGAAGCGCAGACGCTCCTCGATCGCGCCGAGCGCCTCGCCGGCCCCGAGCTCCTTGAACGCGGTCTCGGTGAACGCGTAGAAGTCCGGGGTCGGGATGCCGGCGTCGCGCATCGCGTGCTTGGCCACCACCTTGTCCGAGCAGCGCATGCACGCCGATACCCCCGACGACGTGTAGGGGATGCCGAGGACCTCGAGTAATTCCTGCACGATCCCGTCCTCGCCGTCGCGGCCGTGGAGCGCGACGAACGCGACGTCCGGCGCCGCGTCGCGCAGCCGCGCGACGAGGTCGTGTCCGACGTCGATCCCGACGACGTCGTGGCCCAGGCGTTCGAGCGCATCCTCGACGCGCGCGCCGGACCGCAGCGAGACCTGCCGCTCAAGCGACCGCCCGCCCTTGAGCACGGCCACGCGCATCAACGCGCCCCGCGCCGGCCTTGCTCGCCGCGGCGGGGGAGGTGGAGCACGTCGGCAAGCTCGGGATCGGTCGGCGCCGGCGCCGGCTCGCCCTGCGGCTTCGCGGCCGCCGCGCCCGTGAGCGTGCCGAACAGCGCGACCTGCTCGCGCACGATCTCGCCGATGCGCCGCACGCCCTCGCGAATCGCCTCGTCGTCGACGCCCGAGAAGTTCAGCCGCATCGACGAGCCGCCGCGGCCGTCGAGGTACGCCGCCCGCCCGGGAACGAACGCGACGTTGCGGGAGAGCCCGAGGGCGAGGAGGTCGGTCGTGTCGATGTAGTCCGGCAGCGTGGCCCAGATGAACAGCCCGCCGGTCGGCCGCGTCCAGGACGCCTCGCGCGGCAGGTGCTCGGCGAGGGCGTCGAGCATGGTGTCGCGGCGGCGGCGGTAGAGCTCGCGCAGCGAGCGGACGTAGTCCTCCCAATTGCCCTCGCGGAAGTAGGTCGCCACGAAGAGCTGCGACAGGGACGACGAGCACAGATCGCTGGCCTGCTTGCCGAGGTTCATCTTCTCGAGCACCGGCGCCGGCGCGACGGTCCATCCCAGGCGGATCCCGGGGGAGAGGATCTTCGAGAAGGTCCCCAGGTAGATGACGAAGGCGCCGCCGTCGAGGGAGCGCAGCGTCGGCAGCTGGTCGCCCTCGTAACGCAGCAGGCCGTAGGGGTTGTCCTCGAGCACGAGCAGCTCGCGCTCGCGGGCGACCTCGACGAGCCGCTTGCGCCGCGGGAGCGACATCGTGACGCCGGCGGGGTTCTGGAAGGTCGGGATCGTGTAGATGAACTTCGGCCGGCGGCCCTCGCGGTCGAGCCGGGCGAGCGTCTCCTCGAGCTCGTCGACGCGCATGCCGTCGTCGTCCATCGAGATCTGCACGACGTCGGCCTGGTAGGCGCTGAACGCCGGCACGGCGCCGGGATAGGTCGGCGCCTCGGCGACGATGACGTCGCCCGGGTCGACGAGGGTCTTGCAGACGAGGTCGATGACCTGCTGGCCACCGGTGGTGACGAGGACATCCTCGGGGTCGACGTGCATGCCCTCGGCCGCCATGACGGTCGCGATCGCCTCGCCGACCGCGGCCATGCCCTCGGTGGGCGCGTACTGCAACGCGCGGGCCGAGTCCGACGCGGCGAGCTTGGACAGCAGCGCGGCGAGCGACTCGGCCGGGAACGTCGAGGTGTCCGGCAGGCCGCCGGCCAGAGAGATGACCTCCGGGCGTTCCGTGATCGCCATGAGGTCGCGCATGGCCGAGGACTTCATGACCGAGGTGCGCGAGGCGAACAGGCCCGCGTAGCGCTCGAGATCGCGCCGCTGGCTCACAACACGTGGTTCGCCGCGCCGGGCGCAGCGCCTTCGTGGTCTACAGTCATCCCGGCCCCAAGCTATCGGACCGTGAAGCTCGCGCTCGACATCATGCAGGGGATGGGCGTCTCGGCCGCGACCGGCGTGCGCCCGTTCCTGCCGACGCTGCTCGTCGGCGCTCTCGCCGCCGACGACCTCGGCGTCAACTTCACCGGCACCGACTTCGCGTTCCTCGAGAGCGGGTGGTTTCTCCTTGTGATCGTGGTGGCGCTTGTCCTCACCACGCTGTTCCGAGCCCGTTTCGAGACGCCCACGGGCGAGGCGGCGCTCAGCGGTATCGGTCTCGGGCTCGGCGCGCTGCTGTTCGCCGGCACGATCGCCGACCACTACTCGACGTGGTGGCCGGGGATCATCGGCGGCCTGATCTGCGCGTTCATCGCCCAGCAGGGCACGCGCTCGCTGCTCACGCGCACCAGCGCGCGCCTCGACGCCGAAGCCGCGGGGATGCTCTTCCTCTACGCCGAGGCGGCCGCGCTCCTCATCGCCGGCCTGGCGGTGCTCATCCCGCCCGTGAGCATCATCGTGGTCGTGTTCTTCGCCTGGCTGCGCGTCGGCGGGGGTCGCCGCGAGGGCGAGAAGTACGCGGGGCTGCGCATCCTGCGGTGAGCTCGAAGCTCGTCCTCGCCGTCGTCGACGGTCTGAAGCCGGCGATGCTCGAACGCGCGGTGGCGACCGGCCGCGCGCCGGCAATCGCAACCGTCATGGAACGCGGCACCTACATCGACGCCTGCTGCGCCTCGTTCCCGAGCGTCACCCCGGTGTGCGCCGCGACGATCGCCACCGGCGTCGGTCCCGACACCCACCACATCCCGTCGATGAACTGGTACTCGCGCGACGAGCGCCGCTACGTCGAGTACGGCTCGTCGTTCAGCGCCGCGCGGCGCTTCGGCGTGGTCCAGCAGCTCACCGACACGATCTACAACATGAACGCCGAGCACCTTCCGGCCGAGGTGCTGACGGTGTTCGAGTCGCTCGACGACGCCGACGTGCGCACCGCCGGCACGACGTATCTCATGTACCGCGGGCGCCACGAGCACCGGCTGAGCAAGACGACCGCGCTCACCCGTCTGGCCTCGACCGTGATGCGCCGCTCGGTCATGGGGCCGAAGGAGCTCTTCTACGCCGACCTCTTCGCCAGCCGCGAAACGCCGTGCCGCTCGCAGATGGGCCTGCCCGGCATCCGCGACCAGCACGCCGGCTGCGTCGGCGCCTACCTCGTCGAGCACGACCTCTTCGACTTCCTGCTGCTCTCGCTGCCGGACAACGACACCCACTCCCACCGCTACGGGCCGCATGCGCAAGTGACCTCGATCGCGGCCGCCGACCGCCAGCTCGAGCGCGTCTTCCACGCGGGCGGGGGAGCCGACCGCTTCCTCGACGAGCACGCGGTGGTCATCGTCGCCGACCACTCGCACGCGCCGGTCGAGAAGGCCATCGACCTGCAGGCGGCCTACCACGACCTCGCCATCCTCGCGCCCTCCGGCGCGCGCCATCAGGACGCCGAGGTCGCGCTGTGCCCGGCGCAGCGCAGCGCGATGGTCTACGTCCTCTTGCGCGAGGGCCGCGACACGCTCGTGCCGCGCATCGTCGAGACCGCGCTCGAGCTCGAGGGCGTCGACCTTGCGCTCTGGCGGCCCGCGCCGCGCGAGGGCGCCATCGCGGGCGAGGCGGGTGAGCTGCGCTTCGCCCCGGGCGGCGACCTGCACGACGAGCGCGGCGGGCGCTGGTCGGTCGACGGCCCGCTCGAGCTGCTCGACGCGCGAATCGAGGACGGCGTCCTGCGCACCGAGACGTATCCCGACGCGCTCGCGCGCGCCTGGTCGGCCCTCAGCTGCCCGACCGCGGGCGACGTCCTGCTCTCCGCCGCGCCGGGGTACGAGTTCGCCGACTGGGGCGGCGTCGACCACGTCGGCGGCGGCAGCCACGGCTCGCTGCATCGCGTCGACTCGCTCGGCGCGCTCGCCTTCTGCGGACTCGAAGCGCGGCGCAACGGAGGCCCATGGTCGATCGCGGACGTCGCGCCGATGGTGCGCGCGCACTTCGGCGTCTAGTTACCCTGGCCGCGATGGCGCGTGCCGCTCGCATCGCGGCCGCCTGCGCGGCCGTGCTCATCCTCCTTGTCCCTGCGGCCGCGCGCGCCGACGACGTCGTGCGCCCGCAGACCCTCGACAAGCCGCCTCCCGGCTACCGGCTGACCGGCAACCAGGCGACCGCGATCGCGGACCGCTCGCCGGTCGTGGTGCGCATCCGCCGCGAGCACCCGGGCGCGTTCCCGAACGTCTTCGAGAAGTCGGGCACCCGCTGGCAGGTCAGCTACTACGACAAGACGACGCAGAAGGAGCTCGCCCAGATCTACGTCAGCGACGCGACGGGCCAGATCACCGAGGCCTGGACGGGGCCGCAGGTCGCGTGGACGATGGCGCGCGGCTACCCGGGCGCGTTCGGCCGCAAGGTGAACTCGCCGTGGGTGTGGATCTCGCTGACGGTGCTCTTCATCGTGCCGTTCGTCGATCCGCGCCGCCCGCTGCGGATCCGCCACCTCGACCTCGCGGCACTCGTCGCCTTCGGCATCAGCGTCGCCTTCTTCAACGACGCGAACATCGACGCCTCGGTCCCGCTCGCCTACCCGCCGCTCGCGTACCTCATCGGCCGCATGCTGTGGATCGGCCTGCGGCGCAGCCGGCCGCCCGACCCGCTGCGGCTGCTCGTGCCGACGTCGTGGCTGCTCGTCGGCCTGCTCTTCCTCATCGGCTTCCGGATCGGGCTGAACGTCGCGAACTCGAACGTGATCGACGTCGGCTACGCGGGCGTGATCGGGGCCGATCGCATCACGCACGGCGAACAGCTGTGGGGCAACTTCCCCAAGGACAACGAGCACGGCGACACCTACGGGCCGGTCAACTACGCGGCCTACGTCCCGTTCGAGCTGGCGTTCCCGTGGAGCGGGCGATGGGACGACCTGCCCGCCGCCCACGCCGCCGCGATCTTCTTCGACCTGCTCTGCCTGGCGCTGTTGTTCCTCGTGGGACGCCGCGTGCGCGGGCCGACGCTCGGCGTCGCCCTCGCCTACGCGTGGGCCGCGAACCCGTTCACGCTCTACGCGATGAACTGCAACGTCAACGACGCGCTCGTCGGTGCGCTCGTGCTCGCCGCGATCCTCGTGGCCGGCTCGCCGGCCGGACGCGGCGTGCTCATCGGGCTAGCCGGCATGGCGAAATTCGCGCCGCTCGCGTTGGCGCCGCTGTTCGCGACTCAATCGCGATCGCGCGCCCTGCGCTTCGCCGTCGGCCTGACCGCCGTGATCATCCCCTCCCTCGTGCTGGCCTTCTTCTATGGCGGCCTCCACGAGTTCTACGACCGCACCATCGGCTTCCAGGCTTCGCGCGGCTCGCCGTTCTCGATTTGGGGCCTCTACGGCTGGCACACCGCGCAGACGATCGTCCAGGGCGCGGCCGTGGCGCTCGCGATCGCGGTCGCGTTCCTCCCGCGCCGGCGCGACGCCGTCGGCCTCGCGGCGCTCTCGGCGGCGATCCTCATCGCCCTGCAGCTCGGCGTGACGCACTGGTTCTACCTCTACATCGTGTGGTTCCTGGGGCCCGCCCTGCTCGCGTTCCTGGGCGACGCCGAGCCCGAGCGCCGGCGCGAGGAGCCGGTGTCCTACGTCGAGGAGCTCGGGCGGCTACCGGCTCCCGCCGTCGCCTGGCGCTGAGTCGGCCGCCGGCGCCGTCAACCCGAGGCGGTGCGCCGCCGTCGCTGCTTCCACACGCGAGCGCACGCCGAGCTTGGCGAGGATCCGCGACACGTGGACGCTGGCCGTCTTCTCGGCCATGAAGAGCGCATCGCCGATCTCGCGGTTCGTCCGGCCCTCGGCGACGAGCTCGAGGACCGCGCGCTCCCGGTCGGTCAGGCCGAGCTCATCGACTGCGGTGGTGTCAGGCGTGGGCCGCGCCGGCGTCTGCGTGTCGAGGGCGATCCGAGCCCGGCGGGCGAGACCCTCGATCTCTGTGGACAGCAGGCTCGCGCCGACCTCGTCGGCGAGAACGGCCGCCGCGCGCAGCGCATCGCCGGCGCGGGCGCGGTCGCTCACAACGAGCGCCTCGGCTTCGCGCCAGCGCGCATATGCCTGCTCGAACGGGAAGCGCAGCGCCGCGAAACGCTCGGCGGCGGCCGCCCACGCGTCGGGGTCGGAGGCGCCGCTCGCCCGCGTGAGCTCCGCCGCGCCGACGGCCTCGCGGGCGAGCGCCTCGGCCGGCGGCGTGCCCGCCGTGAGGTGCTCCGGCGAGAGCAGCACGCGCATCGCGGCGAGCGTCCGCGTGGCGGCCCGCTCCGTCTCGGCGGCTTTGGCGGTATCGCCGAGCGTGCGGGCCCGCTCGGCGATATCGGCCGCGGCGCGCAGGGCGGCGCAGTAGAGCGGCAGCGTGTAAAAGCCGTAGTCGCCGCCGGAGATCGCGTTCAGCGCCTCGTCGGCGCCACGCCACGCTGCTTCAGGGTCGCCGCGCCAGAGCTCGACCTCGACACGGCTCGGCGCCGCGTGGCCGATCCACATCGCATCCCCGATCCCGGCGGCGAACCCATTCGCGCGGTCGGCGTGCCCAACCGCCTCGGCGAGATCGCCGCGCCGCAGCGCGATCTCGGCGGCGCTTGCCTCCGCGCGCAGCCCCTCGGCGCCGAGGGCCCCCGCGGCAAGCGCTCGCTGGACGATGACGCCGGCCTCGTCGAGCCGTCCGAGGCGGATCAATCGCCAGCTCAGATCCGATGCAAGGACCAGCGCCGAGCCGCGCAGTCCGACCCGTTCGGCGAAGCGGACACCTTCGCTCGTGAACGCGACGGCCTCGTCGAGGTCGCCCTTCATGTCGATGACCTCGCCGAGATTGACGTAGGCGCGACAAGCGTCGTGAATCGCGTCGACCTCGAGAGCGATCCGCAGCGCCTCCCGCAGCGCGCGCTCGCCACCCTCTCGGTCGCCCAACGCCGCCAGCCCGATGCCGAGTGTGTTGAGCGCGTGGCCCTCCACCGCCCGTGCCCCGACCGCGCGCGCCGCGGCGATCGCGCGCTCGGCGAGTGTGTGGGCCCGCTGCATCTCGCCTCGGAGCATGAGGATCTGGGCCTGCGCGCCGAGGACCCGCGCGAGATCCGGCGTCGGCGGCTCCGGCGGCAAGAGGTCCACCGCCTCGCCGTACACGGCGAGCGCTCCATCGCTGTCCCCCGCGCGCCAGCGGTAGCGGCCGAGGCGCTCGCGCGCCAGGGCCGAGCGAGCGGGGTCGCCGAGCCCGTCCACGAGCTGGACAGCCTCGCGCCCGAGTGCGACGGAGCGGTGATGGTCACCGGTCGCGTGCGCGTCCTCGGCCGCATGGGCTACCACCTCCGCGAGGCTCAATCCCGCGTGGGCCTCCGCGTCGTCCATCCCGTGCCAGAGCTCCAGCGCGCTTTCGAAGTGCCGGTTGGCTTCGGCGAACGCGTAGATGCGCTCGGCTTCGAGGCCGGCACCCACGTAGGCGGCGAGCGCATCGGAGAGCCGGTGCGCGGCGTGCCAGTGCTGGGCCAGCTCCGCGGCGGCGGCCCCGACAGCCAGGCTTGAGTCATCGGCGAGCGCCTCCGCGATCCTGACGTGCAGGGCCGTGCGTTCGCCGGGGAGGAGATCGGCATAGGCGGCCTCCTGCAGCAGCGCGTGGCGGAACGCATAGCCGTCGTCGTCCTGGACGAGCACCTGACGCGCGATGGTCGCGCGCAATGCCTCGAGCAGCTGCGGCTCGGGTAGGTCGACGACGGCGGCCAGCAGGGCGTGGGTCGTTCGGCGCCCCACGGCGGCGGCGACGCGCAGGACGGCGCGCGCGTCCTCCTCGAGCAGCTCGAGCCTGAGGGTCAGCACGCCCTGCAGGCTCGACGGCAGCGGGCCTGTCGCGTCCGCCGACGCCGCCAAGAGCTCCTCGGCGAAGAACGCGTTGCCCTCCGTGCGCTCATGGAGGCGGCCGACGAGCGCCCCGTCGGGCGCGGCGCCGAGGATGCCCGTGACCTGCTCGGTGAGCTCGGTGAGCGTGAAGGGGCGCACGTCGATGCGCTCGACGATCGGGCGCCGCTCCTCCTCGGCCAGGAACGGGCGCAGCGGGTGGCGGCGGTGCAATTCGTCGCTGCGGTAGCTGCAGACGACGAGCAGCCGCTCGTCGCGCAGGCCGCGCAGCAAGGAGGAGAGGAACTCGAGGGTCGAGCGGTCAGCCCAATGCAGGTCCTCGACGACCAGGACCACCGCCGTATCGGACGCAAGCCGATCGAGCAGGCCGCGGAGCGCCCCGAACAGCATGGCCTGCGCCAGCGGCTCCCCGGTCGCCGCGATCGTCGCCGCGGGCTCCTGGTCGCCGGAGCCGTCGACGCCGAGTTCGGGCACCAGCCGCGCGAGCGCGGCGCGCCCGGTGCCCGACAGCTCGTCGAAGCGCGCCTCGCCGACATCCCGCAGCAGGCCGCGCAGCGCCCCGCCGATCGGCGCGTAGGGCAGCTCGCCCGCGCCGAACGCCACGCAGTCGCCACGCAGGACGCGGGCGCCGCGCCCTGCCGCTCGGCGCTCGAGCTCGCGCAGTAACCGCGTCTTGCCGACGCCGGAATCCCCGGCGACGAACGCTGCCGCCGCTTCCCCGCGCTCCGCGCGGTGCAGCGCCGCCTCCAGAGACGCCACTTGCTCGGTACGGCCGACGAACTCGGGGCTCGTGACCCGCCCTGCCACACGCCGATTATTGCGATCAGCGAGCGCGGCCGCCCTACGGCGGCGACCAGGGGACGAGGACCTGCTCGATCGATGTCGCGCGGCGCGGCGCCTCCGCGCAGGCCACGAACACGGCCATGAGCCACGGGTCCTCGTCGGAGGTCTCGAAGCGCACGGACATGTGCGTGCGCAGCGACTCGATCGCCTGCTCCTTGCGCACGCCGATGACGCCGCCGCGCGGCCCGGTCATGCCGACGTCGGTGATGTAGGCGGTCCCGCCGGGCAGCACGCGCGCGTCGGCGGTTGGGACGTGCGTGTGGGTGCCGACGACCGCGGTCACGCGACCGTCGAGGAACCAGCCCATGCCGACCTTCTCGCTCGTGGCCTCGGCGTGCATGTCGACGAGGACCTGGTCGACCTTCCCCTCGAGGCGCCCGAGGACGCTCTCGATCTCGACGAACGCCGCGCGGCCGGCCCGCAGGTAGAGGTTGCCGCTCATGTTGACGACGCCGAGCCGCGTCCCGTTGCGCTCTACGACCGTCCAGCCGCGCCCCGGCTGGGAGCTCAGATAGTTGGCCGGGCGAACGATGCGCTCCTGCGCGTCCAGGTACGGGTAGATCTCCTTGCGATGGTATGCGTGGTTGCCCAGCGTGATGGCGTCGACGCCGGCGGCGAGGATCTCGTCGGCGATCTTCGGCGTGATCCCCAGGCCGCCGGCCACGTTCTCCGCGTTCACGACGATGAACGTCGGGTCGTAGCGCTCGCGCAGCTCCGGAAGCAGGGCGAGGAGCGTGCGGCGGCCGAGGCCGCCGACGACGTCGCCGATGAAGAGGATGGTCGTGGGCGCGTCGGCCACGTCTCATACTCTCGCGTAACGAGGCGATGAGCGACCACGAGCACGACGAGGACCTCGTCCCGGACGCCACGGAGCGGCTGGAGGAAGAGCCGTTGCGCCGTGTCGAGCCTGTGGTCGTGCCGCGCTGGATCCAGCTCGTCGCCCTGCCGCTCGCGCTGCTCGCGCTCTACGCGATGGCCAAGGCCGCCGGGGTGGTCCTGCTCCTCTTCGTCATCGCCGCGGTCATCGCGCTCATCCTCACGCCGCTGGTCACGCTCCTGCAGCGCGGGCGCCTCCCGCGCGCCCTGGCAATCGTCTGCGTCTACCTCGGCTTCCTCGGCGTCCTCGTGGTGGCGGGGATCCTGCTCGCCAACCCGATCTCGGATCAGGTCACCTCGCTGCGCGACGACATCCCGTCGATCACCCGCTCCGCCAACAAGCGGCTCGCCGATGTTCAGCAGTACTTCGACGACAAGGGCATCAACATCGAGATCAAGAAGCCGGGCGAGACGGCGCTCCAGACGCTGCAGGAGAAGGTGACCGGCGGTACCGACTCGATCGTGTCGTTCGGGACCGATCTGCTCACGAAGATCGTCACCGCGGGCGCGGGCCTCATCCTCGTTTTCGTCCTCTCGGTCTACATGCTCATCCACGGCGAGCGAATAGGCGGGCTCGCCAGGCGGGTCATGCCACCCGGCGACGGGACCAAGCAGGACGACTACCCCTCGCGCGTCGTGTCCGCGGTGGCCGGCTACGTCCGCGGG
>DATFRW010000159.1:0-13150 GCA_035262945.1 Solirubrobacteraceae bacterium | reverse complement strand
AGGACCAGCTGAACCGCGGTCTCCCGGACGTGCAGATCGAGTCCTTCGCGGAGGTGCTCAACGTCGACGAGATTCGCGCCGGTCTCGCCGACGAGCGAAAGCAGGCGCGCGAGCGACCCAGGCCGGTCCGGCACCCTCGTGAACATGACGAGGCGCCGGCCGGCCTCGCTCTCGTGGCGGCGCGCGATCGAGGCGAGCAGCCCGGCGTCGACGTTGCCGCCGCTGAGCACAACCACCGTCGTGCCCCGCGCAGCCGGCGCGGTCTGCCCCCCCAGCAGCGCGGCGACGCCGACCGCCCCCGCGCCCTCGACGACGAGCTTGGCGCGCTCCATGAGCACGACCATCGCCTCGGCGACGTCGTCCTCCGGCACCACCACCACGTCGTCGAGCCAACGGTGGATGAGGTCGAGCGTCAGCACGCCCGGGCGCTTGACGGCGATGCCGTCGGCGATCGTCAGCGCGGGCGACACCTCGACCGGCTCTCCGCGCCGCAGCGACTCGGGATAGGCGGCCATCGACGCCACCTGGACGCCGACGATCTCGACCTCGGGCCGCGAGGACTTCATCGCGATCGCGACGCCGCTCGCCAGCCCGCCGCCGCCAACCGGCACGACGACCTTCGCCACGTCCGGGACGTCCTCGAGCAGTTCGGTCCCCAACGTGCCCTGACCCGCGATGACGTCGGGGTCGTCAAAGGGATGCACGAAGGCCATCCCGGCCTCGCGCGCCCGCGCGCGAGCGGCCGCAACGCACTCCTCGACCGACGTGCCCCCGCGATGCACGATCGCGCCCAGCGAGCTGCAGCCTTCCGCCTTCGACAGCGGCGCCTCCGCCGGCATGAAGACCTCGCACGGCACCCCGCGGGCACGCGCCGCCGCGGCGAGCGCCCAGGCGTGGTTGCCGGCGCTGCCCGCCGTCACGCCGCCGGCGCAGGCGTCGCCGAGCGCCGCGAGCTTGTTCAGCGCGCCGCGGATCTTGAACGAGCCGGTGCGCTGCAGGCTCTCGGCCTTCAGGGCGACCGGCGCGCCCACGCGCTCGCCGAGCGTCAGCGACGGAAGCACCGGCGTGCGTTTCGCGACGTCGGCGATCGCCGCCTGCGCGCGCCGGACGTCCTCGGCGGTGACGGTCGCGTGCGCGGGCGAGGTGGCCATTAGTCTGGGAGGGCGACGATGGCGTCGATCTCCACCTGCGCGCCGAGCGGCAGTGACGCGACTCCGATCGTGCTGCGCGCCGGCGGGCCGTCGCCGAAGAACTCCGCGTAGGCCTCGTTGACCTGCGCGAACGTGCTGATGTCGGTCACGTAGACGCCGAGGCGGACCGCGTCGCCGAGCGTGGCGCCGGCGGCGGCGCAGACAACCTGCAGGTTCTCGAGGCAGCGGCGCGTCTGGTCGCCGATCGAGCCCTCGACGAGCTTGCCGGTTTCGGGATCGAGCGGCGTCTGGCCCGAGCAGAAGAGCAGCCCGCCGCTGCGGACCGCGTGGCTGTAGGGCCCGACCGCCGCGGGCGCGCCCTGCGCGGTGACGGGATGGCGATGATGCGACATGCCGCCGGACATTACGACCTCCTCTACCCTGGTCGCTCATGCGCGCTCGGTCCACAGCCGCGGCCTTCGCGGCTGCCGCACTCGTTGCTGCCCTCGCTCCAGCCGCTCGCGCGGCGATCGCCTACACCCCGTGCCAGCCCACCGGGTACCAATGCGGGCAGCTGGCCGTGCCGCTCGATCGCACCGGCGCGGTCCCCGGGACCGTGACGCTCAACATCAAGCGCGTCGCCGCCGCGAGCAACCCGACGGCAAGCGCGGTGTTCGCCTTTGCCGGGGGCCCGGGGCAGGCCGCGATCCCCGCGACGCCCGAGTTCGCGTCGATCCTCGGGCCCGCGCTCGCCAACCGGGATCTCGTCGTCTACGACCAGCGCGGGACGGGCAGTTCCAGCCGGCTGCGCTGCGCGGCGTTCGAGCGCGACTTCTCGTCGCTGGCGACGGCCGCCGCGCAGTGCGCCACCCAGCTCGGGCCGGCGCGCGGCTCGTTCCGCACGGCCGATTCGGTGGACGACATCGAGGCGATCCGCGTCGAGTCCGGCTACCAGAAGATCGTGCTGGTCGGCGTCTCGTACGGCACGAAGGTCGCGCTCGACTACGCCGCGAAGTACCCCACCAACGTCGAGGCGCTCGTGCTCGACTCGGTGGTGCCGCCGGAGGGCGCGGACGTCCTGAACGTCTCGACCTTCAAGGCGATGCCGCGGGCGCTGGGCAACCTGTGCGCCAACGGCGCCTGCAAGGGGATCACCACGAGCGTCGGCCACGACCTCTTCAACCTCGTGCACCGGCTCGGGCGCAAGTCCCTGCGGGGCTCGGTCAACACGCCCGGCGGGCGCAGCCTGACCGTCCGGCTCGACCAGGACGGGCTGCTCGACATCCTCCTCGCCGGCGACCTCAACCCCACGCTGCGCTCCGAGCTGCCGGGCGCCATGCGCAGCGCGATCCGCGACGACCGCCGCCCGCTGCTGCGGCTGTTCCTGCGCGCCGCCGGGCTGACCGGCATCCCGAGCATTCGGCGCCAGGGCGACGTCGACGAGTCCGACTCCACGGCGCTCTTCGCGGCGACGCGCTGCGAGGAGTCGGTCTTCCCGTGGGATCGCAACGCCGGGCCCGACCAGCGCGCCAACCAGGCGCTCGCGGCCGCCCGCGCGCACCCGGCCACCGACTTCCAGCCGTTCAACTACCGCGTCGCGGTGCGCAGCGAGGCGATCCCGGTGTGCATCGCCTGGCCCGACGCGAGCCCGGCGCCCGCGCCCCCGGGGCCGCTCCCGGCGGTGCCGACGCTGATCCTCGACGGCGACGCGGACCTGCGGACGCCGGTCGAGGACGCCGCGGCGGTGGCGGCGCGCATCCCCGGCGCGGCGCTCGTGCCGATCCCATTCACCGGCCACTCGGTCGTCACCAGCGACTTCTCCGGCTGCGCCAGGAACGCGATCGCCGCGTTCTTCGCCGGCCAGCCGGTGGCGCAGTGCGCGGGTGCCAAGCCGATCATCCCGCCGACGCCGATCGCGCCCACGCGGTTGAGCCGCCTGCCCGGTCGCACGCAGGCGGCCAAGACGGTCGCCGCGGTCGCGGCGACGGTCCGCGACATCAAGGTCCAGTTCCTCGGCGACGAGGTCGCCGCCGGGCAGAGCGCGCCGCCGGGCTCGAAGGTCGCCGGGCTGCGCTCCGGCCGCGCCACCGCGACCGGGGGCCGCTACGCGCTGCGGCGCGTCGAGTACGTGCCCGGCGTGACGGTGACCGGCACGGTGCCGGTCGAGGGCGGCAGCGCGAAGCTGCGGGTCAGCGGCAAGACGGCCCCGCACGGAACCCTCACCTTCCGTCCCGACGGCCTCGTCACCGGGACGCTCGGCGGCCGGCGCGTGAGCCTGCATCCGGCGGTCCGGGCGGCGCAGGCGGTAACACGGGCGCCGAAGCTCGAGCTGCCCCGGCATCGCAGGCTCTTACAGTTGGGCTGATGCCCAACGCCCTGGCCAACGAGACCAGCCCCTACCTCCTTCAGCACAAGGACAACCCGGTCGACTGGCTCCCGTGGGGCGACGAGGCCCTGCGCCGCGCCCGCGAGCTCGACCGCCCGCTGATCGTGTCGATCGGCTACTCGAGCTGCCACTGGTGCCACGTCATGGAGCACGAGTCCTTCGAGGACGCCGAGACCGCGGCGCTCATGAACGAGCGCTTCGTGCCGGTGAAGATCGACCGCGAGGAGCGCCCCGACGTCGACGCGCTCTACATGGGCGCAGTGCAGTCGATGACCGGGCACGGCGGCTGGCCGCTGAACGTCTT
This sequence comes from Solirubrobacteraceae bacterium, assembly GCA_035262945.1. Lineage (GTDB taxonomy): Bacteria > Actinomycetota > Thermoleophilia > Solirubrobacterales > Solirubrobacteraceae > JAOPZW01. Next base: position 9,330 of record DATFRW010000159.1, on the reverse strand, counting down.
CCTCACGCCGGAGCAGGTGCCCTTCTACGGCGGCACGTACTTCCCGCCGTCGCCGCGGATGGGCATGCCGAGCTGGCGCCAGGTGCTGGCCGCAGTGGCCGAGGCGTGGGACACCCAGCGCGACGAGATCCGCGCGCAGGGCCGGCAGGTCGCGCCTCGGCTCGGCGGCGGCGCGCTGCTCACCGCGTCCGAGCAGCCCTTCGGGGCCGCGACGCTCGACGAGGCCGTGGCCACGCTGCGCCGGAGCTTCGACAGCGTCCACGGCGGCTGGGGCGGCGCGCCGAAGTTCCCGCAGGCGCCGGTGATCGAGTTCCTCCTGGCGCGCGGCGAGCTTCCGATGGCGCTGCAGACGCTGCGGTCGATGGCCGGCGGCGGGATCTTCGATCAGGTCGGCGGCGGCTTCGCCCGCTACAGCGTCGACGCCCAGTGGCGCGTGCCGCACTTCGAGAAGATGCTCTACGACAACGCGCTGCTCGCACGCGCCTACGTGCACGGCTTCCAGGCGACGGGCGACGCGCTGCTGCGGCGCACGGCCGAGGAGACGCTCGACTGGGCGTTGCGCGAGATGCGCGCCCCGGAGGGCGGCTTCTACAGCGCGCTCGATGCCGACTCGGAGGGCGTCGAAGGCAAGTTCTACGTCTGGACGGTCGACGAGCTGCGCAACGCGCTCGGCGACGACGCCGAGGCGGCGATCGCGTGGTTCGGCGCCACCGAGCACGGCAACTTCGAAGGATCCAACGTGCTCGAGTCGCGCGGGCCCGAGCCGCCGGACGAACAGCGCGCGCGCATCCGCGCGACGCTGCTCGCCGCGCGCGCCGACCGCGTGCGCCCGGGGCTCGACGACAAGCGCCTGGCGGCATGGAACGCGCTGATGATCGCCGCGCTGGCCGACGCGGGCGCGGTGCTCGGCCGCGACGACTACGTCGAGGCGGCGCGCGCCGCCGCCGCGTTCGTGCTCGAGGAGATGCGCACGGCGGACGGGCGGCTGCTTCGCTCGTTCAACGCGGGCAGCGCGCGGTTGCCCGCGTACCTCGAGGACCACGCCTTCCTGCTCGAGGCGCTGCTCGTGCTCTACGAGGCGACGTTCGAGGAGCGCTGGTTCGTCGAGGCGCGCGCGCTGGCGGACACGATCGTCGAACGCTTCGGCGATCCCGAGCGCGGCGGCTTCTTCTCGACGGCCGATGACCACGAGGCGCTCATCGCCCGGCGCAAGGACCTCGAGGATGCGCCGATCCCGTCTGGCGGGTCATCGGCGGCCTTCGGGCTGCTGCGGCTGGCCGCGCTGACCGGCGAGCATCGCTACGAGGAGCAGGCGGCCGGGCAGCTCGCGCTGCTGCACGAGATCGCGGCGCGCCATCCGACCGCGTTCGGGCACCTGCTCCAGGCGCTCGACTTCCACCTGGCGCCGCGCCGCGAGGTGGCGCTGGCCGGCGATCCCGGCGGCGTCGCGGAGCTGGCCGCGGTCGTGCGCGAGGCGCCCCGCCCCCACCTCGTCCTCGCGGGCGGGCCGGGCGACGGGTCCACCGAGGTCCCGCTGATGGAGCAGCGGACCCCCGTGGACGGCCGCGCCGCGGCCTATGTCTGCGAGCGCTTCGCCTGCCAGCGGCCGGTCACGCAGCCGGAGGAGCTGCGCGCGCTGCTCGCTTAGAGCACCGGCAGGTAGCGGTCGAGCTCCCACTGCGTGACCTGCACGCGGTAGTCCTCCCACTCCTGGCGCTTGATCTCGATGTAGCGGTTGAACATGTGCTCGCCGAGCGTGCGCAGGACCAGCTCGGACTCCGCGGTCAGCTCGATCGCCTCGCCGAGCGTCTCGGGGAGCTGCTCGATCCCGAGCCTCTTCCGGTCGTCGGGCGCCAGGTGGTACAGGTTCTTCTCCATCGGCTCGGGCAGCTCGTAGCCCTTCTCGATGCCCTCGAGCCCTGCCTGCAGCAGCGCGGCGAACGTGAGGTAGGGGTTGCACGCCGGGTCCGGGCAGCGCAGCTCCATCCGGGTCGCCTGCTCCTTGCCGGGGTGATAGAGCGGCACCCGCACGAGCGCCGAGCGGTTGCGCCGCGACCAGGCGACGTAGACGGGCGCCTCGTAGCCGGGGACGAGGCGCTTGTACGAGTTCACCCACTGGGCGAAGATCGACGAGATCTCGCGGGCGTGCTTGAGCTGGCCGGCGATGAACGCCTTGCCGACGTCAGAGAGGTAGTACGGGTCGCTGGCGTCGAACATCGCGTTCGTGCCGCCGTTGAAGAGGCTCATGTGCGTGTGCATGCCGGAGCCGTTCTCGCCGAACAGCGGCTTGGGCATGAACGTCGCGTGCCAGCCGTACTTCATGGCGTACTCCTTGACCGTGATCCGGTACGTCATGCAGTCGTCGGCCATCTTCAGCGCGTTGGCGTAGCGCATGTCGATCTCGTGCTGGCTCGGCCCGACCTCGTGGTGGGTGTACTCGACGTGGATGCCGAGCTGCTCGAGCGCGAGCACGGTCTCGCGGCGGACGTCTGAGCCGGCGTCGAGCGTCGTGAGGTCGAAGTAGCCGCCCTCGTCGAGGACCTCGGTCGAGCGGTTGTCCTTGAACAGGAAGTACTCGAGCTCGGGGCCGACGTTGAAGGTGTCGAAGCCCATCGCCTCGGCGCGCTCGAGCGCGCGGCGCAGCACGTGGCGCGGGTCGCCCTCGTACGGCGTGCGCTCCGGCGTGAGGACGTCGCAGAACATCCGCCCGACGCCCTGGGCCTCGGGGCGCCACGGGAGCACCGCGAAGGTCGACGCGTCCGGCATCGCGATCATGTCGGACTCCTCGATCGCGTTGAAGCCGGTGATCGAGGAGCCGTCGAACCCCATCCCGCCCTCGAAGGCGTCGTCGAGCTCCGCCGCGTTGATCGAGAACGACTTGAGCTGCCCGAGGATGTCGGTGAACCAGAAGCGGATGAAGCGGATGTCGTGCTCGTCGACGATCGCCTTGACGTCGTCCGCCGTTCGTGGCTGCTCGATGAGGCTCATGGCCGCAAACTAGCGGAGGAAGGGTCGACCGCATGGCGACATCCGGTGGACAATGCGGCCATGTCCGCTGCGTCCTACAGCCACGGCACGTTCGACATCCCGCTGCTCGGCGAGACGATCGGTGCCAACTTCGAACGCACGGCGGCCCGGTTCCCCGATCGGCCGGCGCTCGTGAGTCGCGCGCAGGAGGCGCGGTTCACCTATGCCGAGCTCGATGCCGCGGTCGACGCGGTGGCGAGCGGGCTGCTGCGAGCGGGCATCGGCGCGGGCGATCGCGTCGGGATCTGGGCGCCGAACTGCTCCGAGTGGGTCCTCGTCCAGTACGCCACGGCGAAGGTCGGCGCGATCCTCGTCAACGTCAACCCGGCCTATCGCTCGCACGAGCTCGAGTACGTGCTGCGGCAGTCCGGCCTGCGGCTGCTGTTCAGCGCGAGCGCGTTCAAGACGAGCGACTACGCCGAGATGGTCGAGGAGGTCGCGCCCGGCCTGGACTCGCTGGAGCGCACGGTCTTCGTCGACCGCGATGAGTGGCAGGAGTTCGCCGGCGGCGCGGTCGACCGGGACGCGATCGCGGCGCGGATGGCGTCGCTGTCTTTCGACGACCCGATCAACATCCAGTACACGAGCGGGACGACCGGCTTCCCGAAGGGCGCGACGCTCTCGCACCACAACATCCTCAACAACGGCTTCTTCGTGACGGAGCTGCTGCGCCTGACCGAGCGCGACGTCACCTGCCTCCCGGTGCCCTTCTACCACTGCTTCGGCATGGTGATGGGCAACCTCGGGACGCTCGCGCACGGGGGCTGCGTGGTCATCCCGGCGCCCGCGTTCGACCCCGGCGCGACGCTCGAGGCGGTGGCCGCCGAGGGCGTGACCTCGCTCTACGGGGTGCCGACGATGTTCATCGCGATGCTCGGCCACGAGGAGTTCGACGGCTTCGACCTCAGCTCGCTGCGCACGGGCATCATGGCCGGCTCGCCGTGCCCGATCGAGGTGATGAAGAAGGTCGTGGAGCGGATGCACATGGATGAGGTCTCCATCTGTTACGGGATGACGGAGACATCGCCGGTGAGCACCCAGACGCGGCTCGACGATTCGCTGGAGCGGCGGGTCGGGACGGTCGGGCGGGTCGGGCCGCACGTCGAAGTCAAGGTCGTCGACCCGGTGACCGGGCTCGTCGTCGAGCGCGGCACGGCGGGCGAGCTGTGTACGCGCGGCTACAGCGTCATGCTCGGGTACTGGGAGGATCCGGAGCGAACGGCCGAGGCGGTCGACGCCGCCGGGTGGATGCACACCGGCGACCTCGCGACGATGGACGACGAGGGCTACCTGAACATCGTCGGGCGCAGCAAGGACATGGTCATCCGCGGCGGCGAGAACGTCTATCCGCGCGAGATCGAGGAGTTTCTCTACACGCACGAAGGCGTCTCGGACGTCTCGGTGGTCGGTGTCCCGGACGAGCGCTACGGCGAGGAGCTGTGCGCGTGGGTCATCGCGCGGCCCGACGCGTCGCTCGACGAGGACGCCGTGCGCGAGTACTGCCGCGGGCGCCTCGCGCACTTCAAGGTGCCGCGGTACGTGCTCTTCGTCGACGAATTCCCGATGACCGTCACCGGCAAGGTGCAGAAGTTCAAGATGCGCGAGGTGTCGATCGAGCGCCTCGGCCTCGAGTCCGCCGCCGCGGTGCGGAGCGCCTGATGCGCGAGGTCGCCCTCCCCCAGCCTCCCGCGACCGAGGCGGCGACCTTCGCGGCCTGCCTCGCGACGATCCTCGAGCTGCCGCTCGACGAGGTCCCCGCGCCTGGCGCGGGCGAAGATGTGGCCGGCTGGGGCTTCACGCGCTGGCTTGCCGGTCTCGGCCTCGGACTCGTCGCCGTCGCCGACCCCGGCTCGTTCTCGTGGGCGGGTCCGTGGATCGCGCGGGTGCGGCCGCCGGACGGCTCGGAGCGCGGCGCGGTCGTGATGTACGGGATCCCGTCGGGCGTGGCCTGGGACCCGTCGGGCGTCACGCGCGACGAGGGCTGGGAGCTCGCGGACGGCTTCGTCGTCTCGGCGCTCGACATCGCGCTCGCGCGGCCGCCGCGGCCGCAGGCGCCGGTGTCGACCGGGACGGTCGAGGCGATCTACGTGGCGGCCGGCGCGGGCATGGCCGCGACGGCGGTCGACGCCGTGCGGGCGCTTCCCGATCGCGGGCTCGAGGGCGACCGGCACGTCGACGGCAAGGGGACGTTCCCGTCGGGCCTGCCCGGGAGCGCCCTGACGCTGATCGAGGCGGAGGTGTGCGAGTCGTTCAGCCCGCCGCTGGGCGCGGACGACCATCGCCGCAACGTCGTGACCCGCGGGATCGATCTCAACGGGCTCGTCGGGCACGACTTCGTCGTCGGCGGCGTGCGCTGCCGCGGGCGGCGACTGTGCGAGCCGTGCACCGTGGTGCAGCGCTACGCCGGGCGGCCGGTGCTCCGGGCGCTGGTGCACCGCGGCGGCCTGCGCGCGGACATCCTCGAGGAGGGCGAGCTGCGGGTGGGCGACGCCGTCCGCGCCGCGTAGCGCGTGCCCGGGCTCAGACGGTGCGCGCGCGCTCAGAGGGTGCGCACGGGGCGCCGCCGAGTGCGCTGCTTCTCCTGCGCCAGCCACTGGCGCGCCCACGACTTGAGCTCCTGGAGCGCCGGCTGCAGCTCGGCACCCATGGGCGTCAGCGCGTAGGTCACGCGCACGGGCGGCCCGGGCTCCACGTGGCGCTCGACGACGCCGCGCGCCTCGAGCTCCTTCATGCGCTCGGACAGCAGCCGGTCGCTCAGCTCGGGCACCGACTGGGCGATCTCGGAGAAGCGCATCGGCCCGTGGTCGAGCAGGACGGCGACGATCGCGCCGGTCCAGCGGCGGCCGATGAGCTCGACCGCCTCGTGGTAGAAGGGACAGCAGGCGGGCGGTGCCGTGCCCGCCTGCTTGCGAGAGCCTGTCGCGTCTGGCTCCGGGCTCATGCGCTCACCCTATCGCTGCCCGGCGATCGAATCACGCGGCCCGAAGGGTGCGCGCGTCCTCGGTCGAGCCGTCGACCGGCACGTCGCCCGCGACGTTCACCAGGGCGGTGAACGTCTCGAGCGCGACAACCGCGACGGCTTCGAGGATCTGCTCGTCGGTCCAGCCGGCCTCGCGCGCCTCCTCATGGAGGTGCATCGGGGGCCGGCCCTGGCCCTCGACGAGTGCCTTGAGGTAACGCAGGAGCGTCGCCTCGCGCTCGTCGCGGGAGTCGAATTCGCGGGCGAGCGTCACCTCGTCGATGCCCAGCCCGGCCTGGCGGGCCGTGCGGGCGTGCAGGGCGATGCCCGGCTCGGAGCCGTAGTGCTCGGCGACCGCGATCGCGATGCGCTCGAGGGTCTGGACAGTGAGGGTGCCGTGGCGAAGCTCCGACCGGAAGCGGGCGTAGCCGCGCAGCGCGGCGGGTGAGCCGGCGAGCACGCCGAGGAAGTTCGGGAGTTGACCGCCGGTCGCAAGCGCACCGCGCAGGACCGGCACGGAGCCCTCGGGTGCGGTGAGCTCGTCGTGGATCTGAAAGCGACTCATCGAGTTCTTCTTCTTCATGGCGATGGCCTTCACGGAGGGGGGTGGAGGGGGCGGCGTCCTTGCCGTGACCTACGAAAAGCAACCTGCTTACGCTCAGTAAGTGTAGGTCGGTATGCAGAACGTGACAACGGGCGTGCGACCGCGCGCGCGCCGGTTTTCCGCGAAGACGGCTTATCCCGGGCCGGGGGCGGCTTGTCTTGGGCCGCGGGCGGCTCGCCTCGGGCCGCGGGCCGCTTGTGTCGGGCCGCGGGCAGCCCGGCCGCGGTCACGGCTGGGAACGGCGGCGCGGCCGGGGCGACCCATCATGGGCCACCCCGACCGATGATCAGCGCGCCGGGGGGGTAGCGCGCAGCGCCGCCGCGTGAGTGCGAACGACCTCGTGGTGAGGGGGCGACACGCCAGCGGCGCGCGCCATCGGGGCGCGGGTCGCGGCGTGCGAGGTGCTCGTCACAGCGACGAAGATGAGGAAGAAGCCGAGAACGACGGCCCAGAGCGCGAGCCGGTCGGGCCGCGCTCCGATGCGCTCGACCGGCCGACGGGCCGGGCGGCGGCGGTTGATCTCGACCAGCCGCGGGAGCGTCGGCGCGCCAACAGTGCGCCCCGTGATCTCCACGGTGCGCCGGCGCTCGGGCACCTCGAGGGGGCGCGGCCGGTCGTCGCTCGGAACAGACGCGTCGCGCCGGACCGGCTCGTCGCCGGTCAGCGCGCGGGGGCGCGGCTCGTCCTGGCGGCTGTCGCGGCCCGCGCGGGCGAACCGCCCGCGCCGCTCGGTGCCGGCCCGCTCGAAGCGGCGGGTCCTGCGGGGCGCGACCTCGGGCTCCGCCGCGTGGCGGCGCGGCGCCTCGTGGTGGGCTTCAGCTGCGGGCACTTCGCCCGCCGCCCTCTCGGCGACGGCACGCGCTGCCGCGCGCGCGTCGAGACGCAGGCCGCGACGGGCCTCGTCTTCGCGCTTGCGCTCGATGGAGTCGCGCAGGTGCTGGACGTCGTCCCACCACGCACGGGTCTCGGGCTTGGGCATGCCGGTGTAGCCGTTCTCTTTCGTGTGCTTACGGGGTTAGCTGACGGGCTCGCGCTGAAAGAGCTTGCGCTACGCGTCGGACGACGCGATTCGCCCCAAATTCGGGTCCCCCGCTCCCCCACCCCCTCCGCGCCTTCGCACGGCCCAAGGATGAGGGACTCAGCGGTCTTGACGGCGGGCATCCTAGCAGGGGTCCGCCACCCGTCAGGAGGGAAATTCCGCCGAGAATGCGGGGGAGTTGGGCCCGCGATGATCCAATCGGGGCGCGTCGCCGCCCGTGCGCCGCCGTAACCGCGCGTCAGCCGCCGCAACCGCGCGTCAGCCGCTGTAGCCGCGCCTCGGCCGCCGCGACCGCGCGTCAGCCGCTGCGCCCGGCGACCGCGGCTACGTAGTCCGCCACGTCCTCGGCGTCCTGGCCGGCGACGAGGCCCGCCGGCATCTGGCCATTCCCGCGCGCACGCCCCTTGGCGATCGCGTCGAGGATGAGCGCCTTCGGTGGATGCAGCGTGTCGAGGTTCGGCCCGACCTTCCCGACGGCGTTGGACGCCGCCAGCGTGTGGCAGGTCGCGCAGTACTTCGCGAAGGTCGCTCGCCCGGAGACCTGTGCGGCGGTCAGATCCACGCCGCCCGGCGCGCTCTTGGCGTGGTTATTGCTGTTGACCACAGCGATCGCCAGGGGCACCGCGACGCCGAGGCCCACGACCACGATGGTCACGAACGCCACGACGAGCCGGCGCCCGCGGCGCGACGAAGCCCGCTCGCGCAGCCGCGAACCCGCCTGCCCGCTCATGAACGCGAACGCGACGACCGTGAGCCCGATCGTCAGGAACACGAGGACGAAGATGAGCGCGGCGATCATCGGGCGGCAACATACATGCCCTCATCGCCGGATGTCCCGGTGCGAGGTGAGCGGCGGCGGTCAGACGGCGGGCGATGGGGCCGACCGGTCATCGTCTGCGTCCCTGGGCAAAGCTCATGATCGGCGGCGCCACCGCCCGGAAGTCCTCAGCCGCGGCGCCCGGCTGCTCGCCCGCCTCGGGCGCCTCATCGGCCGCGGGACGCACGTGGGAAGCCGTCGCGGCGCCGGCGACGGCGACCGCGACGCGCGGGGCGGGCGAAGCGGGCTGGTGGGAGTGCGAACGCTCGGCCGTCGCGCGCGCGAGCTCGCGGGCGTCGAGCAGCGAGAAGTCCTTGACCTGGTGCCGCGGGCGGCCCTCGAGCAGCTCGGGCGCGTCGAGCGGGACGATGCTGTGGACGAGGACGTTGATCGCGCCTCCCGCCGACGCGAAGCGCTCGAGCTTGCCCCGGATCGCCACGAGCGGCTCGGTGCGGACGACGAGCCGGTCGCGTTCGTAGACCTTCGGCGGGATGATCACGTTCACCGTCCCGGTCTCGTCCTCGAGCAGCAGGAAGACGACGCCCTTGGCGGTCCCCGGGCGCTGGCGGGCGACGACGAGGCCGGCCACGTGCACGTGGGCGTCGTGCGGCAAGCCGGCGAGGCCGGCGCTCGAGACGACGCCGCGCCGCGACAAGCCTGGGCGCAGCAGGCGCAGCGGATGGCGTTCGATCGTCAGGCCGGTGGTCGCATAGTCGGCGATCATCGCGTCCCACTCCCGCAGCGGCGGGAGCTCCGGCGCCGCGGGCAGCTCGAGCCCGAGCGAGAGCTGCGTCCCTCCGTCTCCTGCGCTGTACGCCGGCGCGGCGGCACCCAGCCGCCAGAGCGCCTCGCGTCGCCCGCCGGCAAGCGCATCGCAGGCGCCC
>DATFRW010000158.1:0-10919 GCA_035262945.1 Solirubrobacteraceae bacterium | reverse complement strand
TGGCGCTGCTCGTCGCGGTGCTCGTGCTGCCCGCGCTGCTGCGCGGCGGGGTTCCGTCGCGGTCGCGGCGGGTGCAGGCCGCGGTGCGCAAGGTCCGCGCCGCGACCGCCCAGGTGCGCGCGGGGCTGCGCGTCTTCCGCTCGCCGCGCCTCGGCGCCGAGGCGACGGTGCTGCAGCTTCTGGCGTGGGCCATTCAGTGGTTCTCGTGCTTCGTGCTGCTCGTCGCGCTCGGCCTCGACGACCAGGCCGGCCTCGCCGCGGCGGCCGCCGTGCTGTTCGCGGTCAACGTCACTGCAGCGGTGCCGCTGACGCCGTCCAACCTCGGCGTGTTCCAGGCCGCGTGCGTGGCGGTGCTCCACGGCGCCTACCACGTCCCGCTCGACAGCGCCCTCGCCTACGGGATTATCCTGCAGGCGGTCGAGATCGCCACCGCGGTGATCATGGGCGCCCCCGCGCTCGTCAAGGAGGGCATGAGCTGGCGCGACGTGCGCTTGCGCGCGCTGCACGCGACACCGGTCAAGCTCGATCCGCTGCCCGCCCACGGGCGGTCGCCCGAGGCGCGCGCCGAGGCTTAGCCTCTTGCCGGGCGCGTGGGTGTACCTGCTGCGCTGCGCGGACGGCTCGCTCTACACCGGCTGGACGGTCGACCTCGACGCGCGGCTGCGCCGGCACGCTGAAGGGAAGGCGAGCGCCTACACCCGCAGCCGCCTGCCGGTCGAGCTCGCCCTCGCGCTGCCCGTGGCCGACCGCCGCGAGGCCCTGCGCGAGGAGGCCCGGATCAAGGCGCTCGACCGCGCCGGAAAGCTTGCGCTGCTCGCCTCCTACAAGACCTAAATATCGGGCGTCCGAAGATGGCGCCCGATAGTGGTAGCGTAGGGACACCCGATGGCAACAACGGAGTTTCCCGCCCTCGGCGACACCGTTCCAGCACGGAGCCGCGCCGCAAAGATTGAGCGGCGCGAGCGAGTGATCGTGCGTTTCGCGGGCGATTCGGGGGACGGCATGCAGCTGGCGGGCGGTCGCTTCACCGATGCGACCGCCTTCTTCGGCAACGATCTTGCGACGCTGCCGAGCTTCCCGGCCGAGATCCGCGCCCCCGCTGGCAGCCTGGCCGGGGTCTCGAGCTTCCAGATCCACTTCGCCGCGCGCGACATCGCGACGCCGGGCGACGCGCCCAACGTCCTCGTGGCGATGAACCCGGCGGCGCTGAGGGCGAACCTCGGCCAGCTCGAGAAGGGCGCGACGATCATCGTCAACGAGGACGCGTTCTCCACGCGCAACCTGCAGAAGGCCGGGTACGAGGACAGCCCGCTCGACGACGAGTCGCTCGACGCCTTCCAGGTCAAGCGCGTGCCGATGACCGCGCTGGTCACCCGCGCGCTCGAGGGCCTCGACGGCGCGACCTCGCGCGACGCCCAGCGCGCCCGCAACCTCTTCGCGCTCGGCGTGGTCTCGTGGCTCTACGAGCGCCCGACCGACGTCACCGAGCGCTGGATCGAGCAGAAGTTCGCCAAGCAGCCGCACGTCCGCGAAGTCAACCTCACGGCGTTCCGGGCGGGGTGGAACTTCGGCGAGACCTCCGAGCTGATCGACGTGCGCTACGAGGTCCCGCCGGCCACCGACGTGCCGCCGGGCGTGTACCGCAACGTCAACGGCACCACGACGACGGCGCTCGGCCTCGTCGCCGCGAGCATCCGCAGCGGCCTGCCGCTGGTGCTCGCCGCCTACCCGATCACCCCGGCGTCGGAGCTGCTGCACGACCTCGCGACGCGCAAGGACGCGGGCGTGCGCACGATCCAGGCCGAGGACGAGATCGCCGCCGCCGGGATCGCGCTGGGCGCCGCGTTCGGCGGCGGACTGGGCGTCACCGCGACGAGCGGCCCCGGCCTCGACCTCAAGACCGAGACGATCGGCCTGGCGGTCGCGCTCGAGTTGCCGCTGGTGATCGTCGACGTCCAGCGCGCGGGGCCGTCGACCGGGATGCCGACGAAGACCGAGCAGTCCGACCTGCTCTCCGCGCTCTACGGGCGCCACGGCGAGTCGCCCGTGCCGATCGTCGCCGCCTCCACGCCCGGCCAGTGCTTCGACGCGGCCTACGAGGCCGTCCGCATCGCCGTGCGCTACCGCACGCCGGTGATCCTGCTCACCGACCTCTTCCTCGCCAACAGCTCCGAGCCGTGGCGTATCCCCAACGCCGCGTCGCTGGCGCCGATCGACCCGGCCTTCGCCAAGCCGCCGAGCAACGGCGGCCGTTTCCAGCCGTACGCACGCAACGGCGACGGCGCGCGGCCGTGGGCGATCCCGGGCACGCCGGGCCTCGCGCACCGGATCGGCGGCCTGGAGAAGCAGGACGGGACGGGCGAGATCAGCTACGACTCGGCCAACCACGCGCGCATGACCGAACTGCGCGACGCGAAGGTCGCGGGCATCGAGGTTCCCGACGTCGTCGTCGACCACGAGGACGGCGCCGACGTGCTCGTCCTCGGCTGGGGCTCGAGCGCCGGCGCGCTGCGCGCGGGCGTGCGCCGCGTGCGTGACGGCGGGCGCAAGGTCGCGCGCGCCCACCTGCACCACCTCAACCCGCTGCCGGCCAACCTCGGCGAGGTGCTGCGGGCCTACCGGAAGGTGCTGCTGCCCGAGATGAACAGCGGCCAGCTCGCGCGGGTGCTGCGCGCCGAGTACCTCGTCGATGTGACCAGCTACACGCGCGTCGAGGGCCGTCCGCTGCTGGCCGGCGAGATCGAGCAGGCGATCCTGGAGCTGCTGTGAGCGCTGCGCTGCCATTGACCAAGGCGGATTTCCAGTCCGATCAGGAGACCCGCTGGTGCCCGGGCTGCGGCGACTACTCGGTGCTCGCCTCGATCCAGGGCTTCATGCCCGAGCTCGGCATTGCGCCGGAGCGGATCGTCTTCGTGACCGGCATCGGCTGCGCGGGCCGCTTCGCCTACTACATGAACACCTACGGGATGCACGCCATCCACGGCCGGGCGCCGACCATCGCCACCGGCCTGGCGGCCGCGCGCGACGACCTGTCGGTATGGATCGTCTCCGGCGACGGCGACGCGCTGTCGATCGGCGCCAACCATCTCGTCCACGCGCTGCGGCGCAACATCCCGGTGAAGATCCTGCTCTTCAACAACCGCATCTACGGGCTGACGAAGGGGCAGGCATCGCCGACGAGCGAGTACGGCAAGGTGACGAAGTCGACGCCCACGGGGTCGATCGATCCGCCGCTCGACGCGCTCTCGCTGGCCCTCGGCGCCGGCGCGACGTTCGTGGCGCGCACGGTCGACCGCGACAAGCAGGGGCTCGCCGAGGTGCTGCGGGCCGCGGCCCAGCACCGCGGAGCGGCCTTCGTCGAGGTCCTGCAGGACTGCCCCGTGTTCAACGACGGCGCCTTCGACCACCTCACCCAGAAGGAGCCGGCGGCCGTCAACCGCATCCCGCTGATCGACGGCTGCCCGATCCGCTTCGGCCTCGACCACGAGATGGGCGTCATCCGCGACGCCGACGGCACGCTCGGCGTCGCCCGCGTCGACGAGGTCGGCGCCGACCGCCTCGTCGTCCACGACCCCGGCTGCGAGGACCCGTCGCTCGCCTTCGCGCTGGCCAGGCTGGGCGTGCTTGGCGCCGGCCCGCTGCCGCTCGGCGTGTTCCGCTCGGTCGACGCGCCGCCGTGGGGCGACGGCCTCGTCGCGGAGCTGCGCGAGGCGCGTGAGCGGCTCGGCGACGACGAGCTCGACGCCCTGCTGCACGCGGGCGACACCTGGACCGTCTCGGGCTAGTCGCCCGGCGACGCGAGCATCTCCTCGGTCGGCATCTCGTCGGTCGCCCGCGGCGCGCCGGCCAACGCCTCCGCGGCGCGCATGACGTCGACCGCGGTCGAGCGGACCTGGCTGATGATCTCGGTGAGCGCGAGGTCCGGCTCCCGCTCGAAGGTCTCCCGCGCCCGCAGGGCGGCGACGCGCGCGCGTGCCTGCGCCTCCTCGGCGCGGGCGGGGTCGTCGTAGGAGCCCGCCAGCGCCCACACGGCCTGCGCCAGCTCGCGCGTCGCCTCGATCAGCCCGTCCGGCGCGACGAGGCGACTGCGCGAGTAGCGCAGCGCGTGGCGGGCGAGCACGCGCGCGTTGCGCACCGCGAAATCGAGGTGGGGCAGGGTCGCCGCATGGCGTTCGAGCTCGCTGCGGGCGCGGCGCCGCGGCGGCGCGAAGCGCACCATCTCGCGCGCCGTGGCCACCGCCTCCTCCAGCGCGTCGATGTCGGCGTCGATGCCGCGGGCGGTCTCCAGCGCGTCCTGTGCCCGCTGCGGATCGGCCGCGGCGAGCGCGTCCGCCACCCGCTCGATCGTCTCGCCGAGATCGGCGAACACCTTCTGCGCGGCCCGGCCCACCAGCAGCCCGGGGTCGGGCGGGAAGAACAGCGTCCCCACGACCAGCGCGACCGCCCCGCCCACGAGCGCCTCGATGATGCGGTCGGGCGTGAAGCCCGATCCGGCGCGCTCGAGCGAGGCGAGCAGCAGCGCGGACACCGCGGCCTCGCTGATCAGCAGCTCGCCGCCACCGACCACCACGGCGGCGCTCATGGCGAGGATGATCATGAGCCCGATCTGCAGCGGCCCGCCGCCGATGACGTGGATGATGACGTCCGCGACCGTGAGCCCCAGCACGACGCCGCCGATGAGCTCGACCGCGCGCCGCCCGCGCTCCTGGTAGCTCACGCCCAGCGAGATCACGGCCGCGATCGACGCGAACACCGGGCGGTTGTCGTCGAGCGGCAGCGCCAGCGCGACGTAGTACGCCACCACCGCCGCGAGCGCCGTCTGCGCGATCGGCAGCAGCCGCGGCCGCAGTCGGCGCATCGCCGACGACAGGGTGAGCTTCGGCCGGCGCAATCGTCAGAGCTTCGTTGCGCGCACGGCGGTCCCGTAGGCGCAGATCTCCGTCCACGTGGTGCCCAGCTCGGACGTGTCGAAGCGGAACGCGATGACCGCGTTGGCACCCTTGGCCTCGGCCTCTTCCACGAGCCGCTCCTGGGCGTGGCGGCGGCCTTCGGCGAGCATCTTCGTCATGCCCTTCAGCTCGCCTCCGACGAGCGACTTCAGCGAGGCGCCGAGCTGCGAGCCGACGTTGCGCGAACGGACGGTGAGACCGAAGACCTCGCCCATGACCTCCTCGATCTGGTACCCGGGCAGGTCGTTCATGGTGGAGATGATCATGCCCCGCAAGGTACGCGCACGATCGCCCAACATTCCAGTACAGATGTACTGAGGAAACTCTTATGTTCCGCTCAAGGAAGTCTTAGTTCGCATGGCTAACCTGATCGGGCCTCTTCCCCAGGGATGGGGGAACCCCAAAGCGGTCCATTCGGCTGGCGGCTTCGCGCTTCCGGCAGAGACGCCGGAGGTCCTAGATGCCAGTCCGTTCCCCGGGCGGGGTCATGCCGCCCGAGGCGGTCGACCGTCCGCGCGTCATCGCGCGCCGGCACCGCCAGCACGCAGCTCCGCGCCGGCCGCGCCAGGTCCGGCACGAGCCGGTGTTCACGCGCCGCCAGCGCGTCGTGTACTGGGCGCTCACGGCGCTGTGGCTCGTCCTCGTCGTGCAGTTCTGGCGCTGGTGGCTGGCGCCCGCGCACCACGGTTCGCTCGTGCTCTTCGTGCTCGCGAGTGTGCCGATGGCCTACCTGACGACCGGCCTGCCGAGCTTCTACTGGTTCTTCGTCGGCCGCATGCGCCGCCCGGTGCACATGGCGCCGCCGCAGGGCATGCGCGTCGCCCTCGTCACGCTCTGCGTCCCCTCGCACGAGACGCTCGACGTCATCGCCGATCAGCTGCGCGCGCTCGTCGCGGTGCGCTACCCGCACGACAGCTGGGTCCTCGACGAGGGCGCCGACCCCGACGTCGAGCGGCTCGCGAACGAGATCGGCGTGCGCTACTTCACGCGCAAGGACGTGCCGATGTGGAACCAGCCCGGCCCGCCCTTCCAGGCCAAGACGAAGGCCGGCAACGTCAACGCGTGGCTCGACCACATCCAGCGGCAGGGCATCCCGTACGAGGTCTTCGTCCAGCTCGACATCGACCACCACCCGATCCCCGAGTACCTCGACCGCACGCTCGGCTACTTCGACGATCCGAAGGTCGCCTGGGTGCAGGCGCCGAGCGTCGCGGCGAACCTCGACCGCTGGACCGCCCGCGGCCTCGCCGAGCAGGACCTCGTCCTCCAGGGGCCGCTGCAGATGGGCTTCTACGGGCAGAGCCGCACGCCGTTCATCATCGGCTCGCACACGACCTACCGCACGTCCGCGGTGCGCGCGATCGGGGGCTTTCAGCCCACGCGCGCCGAGGACCACCTCGACACGGTCGTGCTCGCCGCCGCCGGCTACACCGGCGTCTTCGTCCCCGAGATCATCGCCTCGGGCGACGGGCCCGACGACTTCGGCACCTACCTGGGCCAGCAGTTCGCCTGGGCGTACTCGATGGTGCAGATCTTCCTGCAGCACACGCCGCGCCTGGTCCGCCGCTACAGCCCCGCGCAGGCCTTCCAGTTCCTCATGGCGCAGAGCTGGTACTTCATGTGGTCGCTCTCGCTGGCGACGCTGTGGGTGCTGCCGATCCTCGCGCTGCTGACCGGCAAGCCGATCGCGCACGTGCGGCTCACCGAGTTCCTCGCCTACCACCTCGCGCTGCTGCTGGGCTCGACGCTCATGTGGTGGTGCAGCCGCCACTGGTTCCAGCCGCGCGGCATCGGGCTGACCTGGCGCGGGATGCTGCTCGAGATCGCCCGCTGGCCGATCGTGCTGTGGGCGGTGCTCAACGTGATCCTGCGCATCAAGCGGCCGTACATGATCACGCCGAAGGGGGTGCGCGAAGGCGCGCCGCCGCCGGGACGCCGCCTCTACGGCCCGCAGGTCGCGCTGGCCGCCATCGCCAATGCCGCCGTGTGGATCTTCACCGCGGTCATCGGCGAGTCACCGGCCCAGGGCTACCTGGCCATCGTCCTCTTCAACACGCTCCTGGTCCTCGCGCTGCTGGTGACCACGCAGTCGCTCGAGCTGCGCGACCTGCGGCGGCGCACCGGCCGGCTCGCGTCCGCGCTGCGGCTGCGCAGCGCCTCGCTCGCCGTGCTCGGCCTGACCATCGCGGCGACCGTGGTGTCGATCGGCCTCGCCTGGGCGCCGATGGCGGCGGTGGTCCGATGAGGCGGATGCTCACGGGCGCGCTCGTGCTCGCCATCGCCGCGCTGCTCGTCCTCCAGGTCGCGAAGCCGTGGGCCGACGGCGCGCCGCAACCGTACCCGCGCGCGTCGACGACGCCCCACCTGCAGCTCGGTGTGACCACCCTCTCCCTGGCGCGCAACGCCTACCGCCCCTGGCGCACGAGCGACCTGCGCGAGGTCAACCGCTTCGAGCAGGACGCCCGCGGCCACGCGGACATCGTCATGTGGTTCGCGGACTGGGCGCACACGAAGACCTTCGACGCGCGGCAGGCCGAGGCGATCGCGGCGCGCGGGAGCGTGCCCGAGATCTCCTGGGAGCCGTGGGACTCGGCGAAGGCCCTCGGCGCGCCGCAGCCGCGCTACCGCCTGGCCCGCATCATCGACGGCGACTACGACGCCTACATCACGCGCTGGGCCCAGGCGATGGCGGCCTACGGCAAGCCGATCCGGCTGCGCTTCGCGCATGAGATGAACGGCCGCTGGTACCCGTGGTCCGAGCGCGCCAACGGCAACCACCCCGGCGAGTACGCGCAGGCGTGGCGCCACGTGCACGCGATCTTCGACGCCGCGGGCGCGACCAACGTCACCTGGGTGTGGTCGCCGGTCGCCGGGGCGGTCCAGCGCGAGCAGTACCCGGGCTCGGACGTCGTCGACGTCATCGGCGTCTCCGGCTTCAACGGCGGCACGCACCTGTTCCGCGGCACGTGGCGCACGTTCGACCAGGCGTTCGTGCCGACCCTCGAAGCGGTGCACGCGCTCGATCCGAGCAAGCCGGTGGAGCTGTCGGAGGTCGCGAGCACCGAAGCCGGTGGCAGCAAGGCGGCCTGGATCCGCGACATGTTCGCCGAGGTCCGCAAGCGCCCGTGGATCCGGTCGCTCGTCTGGTTCAACCTGCGCAAGGAGACCGACTGGCGCATCGAGAGCTCGGCGTCCGCCCAGCGGGCGTTCGCCGAGGGCATCAACCGAGCCGGGCGATGAGGTCGCGGTAGGTGGCGAACGCCGCCTTCGGGCTGTAGTCGTCGTTCGTGATCCCGTACCGGCTCTCGAAGCTCGCGCCGGCGGAGTCGGCGTCGCGCAGGTCGAACCAGCGGAAGTCCGTGACGCGGTAGGTCGCGCGCGTGTCGGCGATCGCCTGGAGGGTCGCGCGCATCACGGCCTGCTGCATCGCCTCGGTCCGCCCCGGCCCGGTCGGGTAGCCGCTCTCGGAGAAGTGCAGCGCGACCTTGGAAAGCTCCGCGCGGGGCAGCAGGGTCCGGCGCAGGGTTCGCATCGCATCGATCGTGGCGGCGCGGACGGCCGTGCCGAGGTCGCCGGCGGCGAGCCGAGGGCCCCAGGTGCCCGGATAGGCATCGACGCCGACCCAGTCGACGGCCCGCGCGAACTTCCGCCCGCCCGCGGCGCGCAGGTGCGAGAAGAACGCGGTCTCCGCGCGCCCGTGCTGGTAGGCCCAGTTGAAGCCGACCTTGACGCCGAGACGCTCGCGCCGCGCCTCGTCGCTCGCCGCCACGACGCCGCGCACCAGCGCCTCGCGGACGCCGGGATACGCCCCGTCGGCCGCGTCCGGCGCGCCGTGGACGTTGGCCTCGTTGGTGATCTGGAGGCTCGTCAGCTGCGCCCCGAGCTGTCGCACGCGCGCCCGCACGAAGCCGATGAAGCCGCCGACGTCATCCGGCGAGCGGTACCTGAGCACGAGCTCGATACCGAACCCGGCGGCACTGTAGCCCGCGATCTCCGCCGCGAGCCAACCCGGGACGGCGCCGGCATCGGAGGGCTCCGTGTACGCGTCGTAGAGGTGCAGCACGAACGGTCGGTTGCCGCCGCGCAGCTCCTCGAGCGCCGCGAGGCGCCGAGCGGGATCCTCCGGGACGGTCCGCCCCGATGGGCCGACCGTGCCGGCTCCGCCACCCGGGTAGATGCCGAACACGATCGGCGCGGGGCGGCGCTTGTGGCTCTGCGCCGCGGCAGCGACCGACACGCCGGCCACGGTAGCGGCGAGCAGTGCGATCGTTGCGATGAGGGCCGATCTGGATCGGGACGCGTGCACCATGCGCTATTCGGCGCGCGGTCGATCGCGCCTGGCCGGCACCCTCCGAAACCGGACGGATTGCGCGCAAGTACCCTCCGACGGGCGGCGGAAAACTGCGGTTGTGCGGCGAGAGCGCCGCTCAGCGAGCGGCGACCGGCTCGCCGCGCTCGGCCGGATCGCCGTCCGGCAGCTCGGCGCCGAAGCTCGCGGGATCGCGCTCGGTGCCGGCGATGAGCTCGTCGCGCGCCTGGCGATCGGTCTTCGGCAGGAAGCCCGACTTCATGCCGAAGTACACGGCCTGCGGGTGGTGGGCGACGATCGCCACCGTCGACTGCTCGGGCTCGACGGCGTAGCCGCCGCTGAGGCGCAGGCCGATCGACGGGGCGTCGAGCAGGCGGAAGACCTTCTCGTGCTCGGACTGCTCCGGGCAGGCGGGGTAGCCCCACGAGTAGCGCCTGCCCTGGTCGGTCGCGATGCCCAGGTCGCGGCGCGCGCACGAGTGCAGCCACTCGGCCAGCCCCTCGGCGGTCTGCACCCCGAGGCCGTGCACGAAGAGCTGCTCGGCGAACTCGCCGTCGGCCTCGAGCTGGGCCATGAGCTCGGTGACCTCGTCGCCCGCGGTGACCGCCTGGATCGCGACCACGTCGAGCTCGCCGCTGTCCTTCGGCCGATAGAAGTCGGCCAGGCAGATGCGGTCGTGCTTGGGCTGGCGCGGGAAGACGAGGCGCTCGAGCACCGTCTCGCGATCCTCCGGATCGAGCACGACGACCTCGTTGCCCTCGCTGTAGCAGGGGAAGTAGCCGAGCTTCGTGCGCGGGTGCAGGTACGTCGCCTCGCGCCACATGCGCTCCAGGCGGGGGCGGAAGTCCTCGTCGACGAGCTTGCGCCACGCCTCGCCCTTCACGCCGCGCCCGCCCCAGTGCAGCTTGAAGAGCACGTGGGTGTCGAGGTGGTGGAAGACCTCGTCCATCGCGGGCTCGACCTCGCGCACGCCCCACCACGGTGGCGCCGGGATCGGCGTATCCGTGCGAGCGGCCGAGCGCACGGAGGTATCTCCGGTGTCGCCCAGCTCGGGCTCGGGGCCCTTCTCGCGCAGCCGCTTGGCCGCATCGCGGGTCTTGGCGACGAGCGCCTCGCGCGCCTGCGGGTCGATGAGCTGGTCCATCTTCGCCAGCCCCTCGAAGGCGTCCTTGCAGTAGAAGAGCCCCGGCTCGTAGACCTCTTCGGAGTCCTGGCCGGCCGGGTACAGCGCGCGCAGGGCGAAGTCGCGGTTGATGGCGGCGCCGCCGACGAGGACCGGGAACTCGAGACCCTCGGTGTGGAGCTCCTGGATGCACAGCGGCATCTGCTTGGACGTGGAGACGAGTAGCGCGCTCAGGCCGATGGCTGTCGCGTCGTGCTCCTTGGCGGCCTCGATGATCGTCCCGATCGGGACCTGCTTGCCGAGGTCGACGACGGTGTAGCCGTTGTTGGTGAGGATCGTGTTGACCAGCGACTTGCCGATGTCGTGCACGTCGCCGAAGACGGTGGCGATGACGACGGTGCCCTTCGTGTAGCCCTCGAGCTTGTCGAGGTACTTCTCGAGCTGGGCCACGGCGCGCTTCATGACCTCGGCGCTCTGCAGCACGAACGGCAGGATCAGCTCGCCGGCGCCGAACTTGTCGCCGACCTCCTTCATGGCC
>DATFRW010000157.1:0-14569 GCA_035262945.1 Solirubrobacteraceae bacterium | reverse complement strand
TGCTCGATGCGCTCACCCACGCGGGGCCGGCCAAGCTCTCGCGCATCAGCCCGCTGACGTGCCTGAGCGACGTGATGCAGAAGGTGACCTACGCCGATGTCGCGCTGGCCGACACGACCCTGGCGGTCCTGCTGGTGCGGGGTGCGCTTGTCCACCGGAAGATCGCCGCCGAGCCGGCCCTGAGGCCGTACGCGGCGGGCTGACGTGAGGGAGCGGATCGGGGCGCCGGCGCGAAACAGCGCCGGCGCTCTCATCCGCTGAGGATCTGCTCCAGCAACTCGCGGTAGTAGGGCCAGGGGTCCTCTCGCCCGTTCGCCGGCCGGGGCTCGAAGGCCTCCATGAGGGCTAGACCCCGGATTGCGCTCACGGCGAAGGCGTAGCGCTTGGCGTACTCGCTGCGGTCGGCGCCGTCGGCCACGAGGCTCTCCATGCGGGCCATCAGGAACCGGCCCAGATCCCGCTCGATCGGGACCAGTCGCTCGTAGAGCTCGGGATCCTCCTGCGCGGCGACCCAGAGTTTTACTGACGCGATGAACACTGGGCTGGAGAACTGGCTCCACAATGTGTCGATCGTCGCCTGCCGCCGTCCGGCGCCGCGCGGCAGCGCCTCAAGCTCCTGCATGGCCGCAGCCTGCAACAGCTGCCCCATGCGCTCGACTGCGCTGACGATGAGGTCGACACGCCGTGGGAAGTGGTGCGACTGCGCGCCGCGTGAGACGCCCGCGCGCTCGGCGACGCTGCGGCTCGTGGTGTGCTCGTAGCCGACCTCGATGAGGCTTTCGATCGTGGCGTCCAGCAGTTTGGAGATGGTCGCGGCGCTGCGCTCCTCCTGTGTGCGCCGCCGCGGCGCGCTGACCCTCCTGGTCTGCGTCATTGAGCTGCGCATCATACGTCTGTCGCCCGACGCGCGCAATTTACAAACCGGTCATATGGTCTGTAATAATGCTCGGCCATGAACAGAGTGTTTGTGATCGGCGTCGGGATGACGAAGTTCGAGAAGCCCGGCAAGCGTGACTGGGACTATCCGGATATGGCGCGCGAGGCGGGAACCAAGGCGCTCGAGGATGCCGGGATTCCCTACTCGGCGGTGGAGCGGGCCTTCGCGGGCTTCTGTTTCGGGGATTCCACGTCGGGCCAGCGCGCCGTGTATGAGCTCGGCCTCAGCGGCATCCCGGTGGTCAACGTCAACAACAACTGCTCGACCGGCTCGACCGCGCTTTACCTTGCGCGGGAGGCGGTGCGCGGCGGCCTCGCGGACTGTGCGCTTGCGCTCGGCTTCGAGAAGATGGAGCGCGGGTCGCTCGCGGCGAAGTACACGGATCGCGTGAATCCGATCGACAAGCACGACGCGGCGATGCACAAGCTTTATCCGCCCGCTCCGGGGCCGATGGCACCGCAGCAGTTCGGCAACGCCGGGCGCGAGCACATGGAGCGCTACGGGTCGACGCCCGACCACATGGCCTGGATCGGATGGAAGAACCACAAGCATTCGGTCAACAACCCGTACGCCCAGTTCCAGGAGGAGTACTCGCTGGAGGACGTCAAGAACGCCCGGATGATCTACGAGCCGCTGACGCTGCTGCAGTGCTCGCCCACGTCCGACGGCTCGGGCTGCGCGATCCTGGCCAACGAACGCTTCGTCGACGACCACGAGCTATGGGACCGGGCGATCGAGATCGTCGGCCAGGCGATGGCGACCGACACGCCGTCGAGCTTCGACGGGTCGGCCATCGACATCATCGGCGGCGAGATGGCGCGCAACGCAGCCAACCAGGCCTACGAGCAGGCACAGGTCGGCCCCGAGGACGTCGACGTCATCGAGCTGCACGACTGCTTCTCCTGCAACGAACTCATCACCTACGAGGCGCTCGGGCTCGCCACTGTGGGCGAGGGCCACAAGCTCATCGACGAGCAGGCCACCACGTACGGAGGCAAGTGGGTCGTCAACCCCTCGGGCGGACTGATCTCCAAGGGCCACCCGCTCGGAGCCACAGGCCTGGCCCAGTGCTCTGAGCTGACGTGGCAGCTGCGCGGCGAGGCCGACAAGCGCCAGGTCGAGGGCGCCAAGGTCGCGCTGCAGCACAACCTCGGGCTCGGCGGCGCGGCCGTCGTGACCATCTACAAGCCCGCGGCGTAAGCGCTGCGGGCCGGTGGCGTCGCGGCGGCACCGGCCGTCGCGATGACGCCGCGGTCGTGGAGGTCGCCGATCTCGCGCGGGCTGAGAGCCAGCAGCTCGGCGAGCACATCCTCGGTGTGCTCACCGAGCAGAGGAGCGCGGGCCACGGGCAGCCGCCCGTGCGAGCCGAAGTCGAGCGGCGATCGGGGGGCCAGGTACCGGCCGACATCGGGATGCTCGATCTCCTCGAACATCGGGTTCGCGGTCGAGCAGCGCGGGTCCTCGTCCACCAGCTGCCGAAAGCTCTGGTACGGCCCCCATGAGACGCCGGTGCCGGCGAAGGCCTCGCGGACGGCAGCGAGATCGCGCGCCGCGAACCAGGGCCGCAGGATCGCGGCGATGAGGTCGCGCGCCGCGTAGCGACCGGATTCGGTCGCGAGGTCGTGGCCCGTAGCGCGCTCCATGCCGGTGAAGGTCTCGGCGCTGGCCGTCGCCGCGACGAGCGCGCGCCACTGACGCGCCGTCAGCGCGACGACCATCACGCGCCGGCCGTCGCGCGTGGGGAAATCGTGCCCGAATGCCCCGTAGAGGTAGTTGCCGTCCTTGGCCTGGTCGCGCGCGCCGAGCTGGGCCGCGGCGATGCGCCCGAGGTTGCCGACCATCGCAAAGGCCACGTCGGAGAGCGCCAGACGCACGAGCTGTCCCTCGCCTGTGCGCGCGCGATGGCGCTCGGCGGCGAGCAGGCCCACGGCAGCCAGCGTCCCCATGGCCACGTCCCATGCGGGCAGCACGCTGTTGAGCGGTTCGGCCAGGTTGCGCGGTCCGGTGGCCCACGGGAAGCCGGTCGCGGGGTTGACCGTGTAGTCGACCTCGGAGGTACCGTCGGGGTTGCCGCTCAGGGCAACCATGATCAGGTCTCCGCGGCGCACGCGCAGCGCGTCGTGGTCCAGCCATCCGCGCACCGGGAAGTTCGTCAGCAGCGCGCCGACCGCCTCGACGAGCTCGCGGCCCTCGGCCGAGCGGAGGTCGACCGCGAGCGAGCGTTTGCCCTTGTTCAAGCCCGCCCAGAACAGGCTCGCGCCGTTGCGCGCCAGCGGCCAGCGCTGGTGGTCCAACCCGCCGCCGATCTGATCGAAGCGGACGATGTCGGCGCCGAGCTGGGCAAGCGTCATCCCGCCGAGCGGAGCGGCGACGAAGGCCGAGCCCTCGACCAGCCGCAAGCCGTCGAGGACGCCGGCGGTCACGCCATTGCTCCGACCAGCCGCCAGTCCAGGACGCGCGCGGGCGGCCCCCCGTCGGCCCGTCGCGCGGTCGTCTCGACGCGCAGGCCAACCAGCGCGCCTTCCTCGTCGGGCGCGGGCGGCTCGACGTCCTCGACGGCGATGGTGCTGTGCAAGACGTCGCCCTCGAACACTGGGGCGAGGTGGTCGCACGATCGCCATCCAACAACCGTGACGAGGTTCGGCAGCGCCCGGGTAACATGGGCGAGCGCGATGCCGATCGTGTGCCCACCGTAGACGAGCCTGCGCCCGTGGCCGGTCGAGCCCGGATCCGCGTGGGCGGCGGCGACGTTCAGGGTCAGCCGCGTCAGCTCCGGTGCCGCGGTCACGGTGTCGCCACCCTGCACGGTCAGACGCGTTTCGGGCGCCACGGCGCCGGCGTGGATCCCGGGGAGCAGCTCGCGGTAGCGCTCGAGATCCCAACCCGATAAGCATGCGCGCATGGATCGCGCGTCGCCCTCGCCGCCGATTGCGTCCAAGTCGCCGGTATGGCCCGGAGGGGAGCCCTCGCACCCGATCGGCAGCATTGCGCAGCGGTAGAAGTCGAGCACGGCGCGGTCGAGCTGATCGACCGTGCGCACGCGCAGCACCGCCAGGCCGGCCGCTGGACGCCCGGGGCGCGCCGTGACGTCGCGCAGGGCGACGACCTCGGTCGTCGCCCGCAGCGAGTCGCCGATTCGGGGTGCCCGGCGCAGCACCAAGCCGCGGTAGAAGAGGTTTGCGATGACGCGTTGCGTGGCGAGGGTCGACTGACCGATCGCCACGTCGCAAACGAGGCCCGGATGTGCGATGGGCCCGCTGGGGCCCGTCACCTCGGCGCACAGGTGCACGTCGAGGCAAGGCGCAGGCGGTCCCCGACGATCGCCTGGTGCAGGGCGGCGTGACCCTCGGTCAACGTCAGGCCGGGAGCGCTGTCGAACGTCTGGCCGTGCTCGAGCTCGTGGTACCACGGGCCCGCCACGGTCGCCGGCTCAGCCTGGGCCGCGGTCACCGCGCTGCCCTCGCCAGGATTCGCAGCGCTCCGACGCGCAGCGCCTCGTCGATCATCTCGCCGTCGAGCGCGATGGTTCCGAGGCCATCGCCCGCCGCCCGATCGAGAGCGGCGACGATCGCGCGAGCCCGGTCGACCTCCCTGGCGCTGGGCGTGAATGCAGTCGTCAGCGCGTTCAGTTGCGACGGGTGGATCGCCCACTTTCCGTCGAAGCCGAGGTCGGCGGCGCGGCGCGCCGCCGCTTCGAGACCGGTCTCATCGCCGATAGCCAGGTGGGGCCCGTCGATCGCTTGCACGCCGGCGGCCCGTGCGGCAGCGAGCACGCGATCCTGCACGCCCAGCCAAAGGTCGAGGTTCGCGGCCGCGTCCCGCGCGCGCCCGAGCGACGCCGCCAGGTCGGCATAGCCCAGCACGATCGCCTCCAGCCGCATCGACGCCGCCGCGATCTCGTCGAGCGCCCGAAGGCCCGCCGGCGACTCGACCAGCGCCTGCACCGCCAGGGGCTCGGTGTGACCGACCGCGGCTTCGACACCATCGAGCAGCCGGTCGATGAAGGCCAGGTCGCCGGCGCCCTCGACCTTGGGGACGACGATGCTGCGCGGGCGCGTGGCCGCGCCGCCGATGACGATGACGTCCTTGTGCCCCCACGGCGTCCCCGGCGCGTTGACGCGGACCGCCAGACCGTTGCAGGCGAACCCGCCCGACCTGATCGCCTCGCTTGCTGCCGAGCGCGCGGACGACTTGGCGCTCGGGACGACCGCGTCCTCAAGGTCGAGCACCACCTCGTCGACGCTTGCCCGGCGCGCGCTCGCCAGCATCCGGGCCGAGGCGGCCGGCACGACAAGGCACGCGCGTCGACGAGCGGTCACCCGGTCCGCGGTCTCCATGACAGAGCTAATACTATGCAAACCGGCCAGCCGGTATGGTGTGGATCCGACACAGGCGCGCCAGCACAGACCGGCGCCGTTGTCAAAACCTAGGCGCAACCTAAAAAAAGACCGGCCTGCTGGTTTTTTGTTGTAACCTGCCGCCGCGGCGGATGGTCCGCCGGCTCCCGCCCGACACGGGCGCGGGGAGGAAAGCAGTACCGGGTCTGCATCGATCCGCACAGGAGGTATCAACGATGCGTGGAGGACGTCTCGCGACGATCGCGTTGGTCGCGATCGTCGCACTGCTGGCGGCCGCAGTGGTCGCTCAGGCTGCAGGTGACAAGATCACGTCGACGGTCAAGCTCAGCCCGTCGAACCCGAAGATCAACAAGAAGACCAAGAAGGCCGTCGAAGTCAAGCTCACCACGGAGTTCAAGGTGACCAAGCCCGACGGCACGCGCGAGGACGCGCTGAAGGCGGTCGACATGACCCTGCCCAAGGGCATCGTCGCCGATGCCAAGGGCTTCTCGAAGTGCTCGTACGCACTGCTGCAGGCCAACAAGGCCGACCAGTGCCCGGCCAAGTCCGTGATCGGCAACCATCTCGGCGTGGCCAACGGCACGCCACTGATCTCGGTGGTCCACGGTCCGGCCAAGGTGTATCTCCTGGGTGTCAGCGGCTCGACGATCAAGTTCGGCATCTTCACCACGGCGGTCGAGGTCCCGACGGCGCACACCGCGTTCCAGGGCACCATGAAGCCGTCGAGCAGCGGATTGAAGATCCACCTCGACGTCCCGCGGCTCCCGACGGCTCCGGGTCTGCCGGATGGAACGAACCTCAGCATGCTGTGGAAGTGGAACGTCCGCGGGCCGAAGGGAACCCTTCTGCGCGCCAAGCAGGCCTGCAAGGGCGGTTGGAAGGTGACGACGAGGGCGACGTTCGTCGACGGCTCGACCGCGACCGAAACGGCGAAGACCAGCTGCTAGCCGGACGCTGACGGCAGGGCGCGATGTCCCTCCCACGCATTGCCGCGAGCGCTGCCCTGGTGGCAGCGCTCGCGGTCTGCGTCCTCATCTTCCTCGGGGCGCGCGGCGACGGTGCGCGCTACCACCTGCGCTTCACGTCGGCGGGGCTGCTCGTAAAGGGCGCCGACGTGCAGATCGGCGGCGCCCGCGTCGGATCGGTGCGCAACGTTTCGCTGACCTCCGCCGGCGAGGCGGACGTCGAGGTGGCCCTGAGGGGGGGGACGCCGGCCCTGCACAGGGGGACGACCGCGTCGCTGGAGCAGCCCTCGCTCTCTGGCGCCGCGAACCGCTATGTGGCCCTGAACCCGGGGCCAAACAACGCGCCGGCGCTGCGCAGCGGTGCGACGATCGACTCGGCGAGCACGACCTCGGTGGTCGAGCTCGACGAGCTGTACGACCTGTTCGACCCCCCGACCCGCGAGGGTCTGCGGCAGATCGTGCGCGGGCAGGCCGACACCTTCCGTGGGCGCGGCGCTGACGCGCGGCAGGTCTACGCCACACTGGCGCCCGCGCTGCAGGCGGGCGATCTCGTCTTCCGCCAGCTCGCCGACGACGGGCCTGCGTTGCGGCGCTTTCTCACGGCAACCGGCCGACTGGCCACCACGTTGTGGGCGAGCAGCGACGACCTCTACGGCGCCGTGCAGGAGACAGCGCGCTCGACGAACGCCTTCGCGCGCGCGGCCGGCCCGCTGCAGCAGGCGCTGCGCGAGCTGCCGCCCACGCTGAAGGAGAGCCGCGCGGCGTTCGCCGACCTGCGTCGCGCCGCCGACACGGTCCAGCCGTTCCTCGGTCGTGCCGCGCAGGCCGGAGAGGACCTGCCCGCGTTCTCCAACGAGCTGCGCAGCACGCTCGACAACGGCGGGCCGGCGATCGACAACCTCGGGCAACTGGTGGCTGCCGACGACGGGAAGAACCTCACCGGCCTGCTGCGCGGGCTGCCCGCGCTGTCGCGCGCGGCGGTTCCTGCGTTGCGCGACGGCGCCGCCGCCGCGCGCGGGGGGCAGCCGCTCATCGATCAGCTGCGCGCCTACACCCCCGATGTTGTCGCATCGTGGGCCACGACCGGACGGGCCATGGCCAACTACGACGCCAACGGCCATTACGCGCGGCTCGCGCCGCAGTTCGGCGCCTTCCGCGAGGCCGCGGACAGCTCCGGCGCGACGGTCCTCGAGCCGCTTGCGCCATCCGAGCGGGTGCTCGCGCCGCAGACCGGGTTCCTGCGCCGCTGCCCCGGCAGTGCCAGCCAGGCTGCGCTGGACGGCAGCGCGCCGCTCGTATCACTGCCCGGCCAGGCATCGCTGGACTGCGACCCGGCCCAGGTCCTTCCCGCCCCGTGACGCGCGGCGCAGCAGTCCTCGCTGTCGGCGGCGCGCTCGCCGCGACGCTGCTGCTGTGGGCCGGTTTCGCGGAACACGGATCCGGCGGGTACACGGTGCGCGCGATCTTCGACAGCGCCTCAGGGCTGCGCACCGGCATGGACGTTCGCGTCTCGGGCGTGAAAGTCGGCGCGGTGCGCGGTGTCAGCCTCGACCAGCACAACCCGGCACTGCCGCACGCGGTCGCCGTGATGGACATCACCGTCCCGCGCATGCAGGACTTCCGCGCCGACGCCAAGTGCACGATCAGGGCGGCGTCGCTGCTCGGCGACCGCGTCGTCGACTGCTCGCCGCGGGCGCCGAACACCGGCGGGCGAGAGGCGCCGCCGCTGGCCACGGTGACGGTCGACGGTGAGAAGCAGCACCTCCTTCCCGTCACCCGGACGTCGTCCCCGGTCGACCCGGATCTCGTGCTCGACATCTTCAGGCTGCCGGTGCGCCAGCGCTTGTCGATCATCATCGACGAACTGGGAGCGGGGCTGGCGGGCAACGGCGCGGCCCTCCGCGACGCCGTCAAGCGGGCGGACCCGGCGCTGCTGCAGCTCGATCGCGTGCTCGACGTGGTGTCCGACCAGCGCCGCGCACTGGCCTCGCTCGCGGACTCGGGCGACCGGGTTCTGCGTCCGCTGGCGCGCGAGCGCGCGCACGTGATGGGCGCCGTCGGGCACGGGGCCGAGCTCAACGAGGCCGTCGCCCGGCGCAGCGCCGCGCTGCGCGAAACGTTCAGCCGGCTCCCTGCGTTCCTGACCGAACTGCGCGCGACCCTGCACGACGTTGACGGGCTGAGCGCGACGGCGGGCCCGGCGCTGGCCGACCTCGACGCCTCGGGGCGGCAGCTCAGCACCGCCGCCAAGGCGCTCGCTCCCACCGCGCGCAAGGGGACGCCGGCGCTGCACGCACTTGGCAATTCCGCCGAGGCCCAGCGCGCCGGCCTCGTCGCCTCGCAGCCGGTCCTCTCGCAGCTCGAGCGGCTGACGCCGGCCTCCAAGGCGGTGTTCAGCGACCTGTCGGCCCTGCTGAGCAGCCTCGACAAGCAGCGCGGCATCCAGAACCTCGCCGACACTCCGCGCGCGCTCAGCCTCATCGCCAACGGCTTCGACAAGGACGGCTATTTCGCGCGCGCCGACGCGATCATCTCGACCTGCGCGAGCTACGTGGTGGTGAACACGTCGGCGTGCAGCGGCGTGTTCGAGAAGCAGGCGAGCAGCACGTCGGCGTCGGCCGCGTCGGCCAAGGCCCCATCGGCGGGCGCGAGCAAGGGCGCACTGCTCGACTACCTGCTCGGAGGCGAGCGGTGATGGGCCGGTCAAACAGCATCGCCGGGCAGCCGCTCCTCCTCGGGGCGATCGCCATCTTCATCGCCGTCGTCGTCGTGTACTTCGTGTACCAGGCCGACTCCGGACTGCCGTTCGTGCCCACCTACGACGCGCGGGCGATCGTTCCCGACGCCGAAAACGTCGCCCCCAACGCCGAGGTGCGGATGGCGGGCGTACGGATCGGGCGCGTCACCGACCGACAAGTGCGCCTGCGCGCCGACGGCAGCACGGAGGCTGTGCTCGAGCTCGGGCTGGACAAGTCCGTCGAGCCGCTGCCCGAAGGAACGACCGTCCGGATGCGCGCGACCTCGACCCTCGGCGGCAATTACGTCGAGGTGGTCCCCGGGCGCTCGTCGACACCCCTTCGCGGGCACCCGACGCTCACCGCCGGCCCGACGGCGTCCGAGGTCACGCTGTCCGACGCCCTGCAGGCCTACGACGAGCCGACCCGCAAGGGGGTCGAGCGCACGCTCGGCGGGTACGGCAACGCGCTGGTCGGCCGCGGCAGCGACCTCAACGGGTTCATCGCCGAGGCGCCGCAGACCCTGCGCGCCCTATATGGCGCATCGAGCATCCTCAACGCAAAGCAAACCGAGCTCGGCCCGTTCATCGACGGCCTGGCCCGCCTCGGCCGCGCCGCCGAGCCGGTCGCCGAGGAGCAGGCCGGGATGTTCAGGGGGCTCGACGCGACGCTTGGAGCACTGGCCTCGGTGCGCGACGACGTTGCCCGCAGCGCCGAGCTGGCGCCCCAGGTGCTGCACGCCGGCATCGACGGGCTGCCCCGGCAGCGGTCCCTACTGCGGGCCACGACGCGGCTGGCGGCGGCGGTCGCGCCGGGGCTGCACTCCGTGCGCGGCGCCGCGGACGACATCGAAGGGGCCGCCACTGCAGGGCCAGCAGCCATGGACGGCGTGCAGGATCTCGCCCCGCGCCTGGCCGCACTCGGCACCACCGTCAAGCGATTCTCGCAGGATCCAGCGGTGGTACCCGGCCTCAAGACGCTCGTGACGACGCTCGACACGCTGCGCCCCACGACAAGCGACCTCCGCGCCAGCCAGGTCGTCTGCAACTACCCGGGCATCCTGCTGCGCAACATCATCAGCTCCACCTCGGACGGCGACTCCGTGGGCAACTGGCTCGCCGCCCTCGCGGCGCTGCACCTTCCGGGCCCCGACACCGAGGCTGCCCCGGCGGCGCGGCCGTCGAACGGCTCGGCGCCGGAGGACAAGCTCCACGCGAACCCAGCTCCGTACACCGGCAAGGGTCCCCAGGGGCCGGAGTGCGAGGCGGCCAACGAGCCTTACGTGCAGGGCCGGGTGGTCGTCGGGCACGCGCCGGGACGCCAGCAGACGGGTACCGACGACACGACCGGCAAGAAGAAGGCGGCCACGCCGTGAGACGGCGGCCCGACCCGGAGGTCGTCCGGCGGCGCAACGTCGCGCTCGGTCTCGTCTTGCTGGCGGCCGCCGCGGTGGGACTGTTCTGGGCGTTCACGCGACCTCATCCGCTCGCCCATCCCTACCGCCTGCGCGCGGTAGTGACGTCGGCGACCGGCGTGCACCCCGGCCTGACACCGGTGCGCATCGCGGGCGTGGAGGTCGGGCGGGTCGCCAAGGTCACCACCTACGACGGCACGCGCAACTCCCTGCTCACGATGAACCTCGACCACGATGTGCCGCCCATCCGGACGGACGCGACGCTGAAGGTCCGGCCGCGGCTGTTCCTGGAGGGCAACGCCTTCATCGACTTGCAGCCCGGCACGCCGCGCGGTCGGAACGCCCCGAGCGGTTACATGGTCCCGCTCCGCAACACCTCGATCGCGGTCAGTCTCCCGCACGTTCTCGGCGCGCTCACCTCGGATACGCGCACCTCGCTGAAGCGGGCGTTGCAGGCGCTCGGCACCGGCTTCAGGTTTCCGGCCCATGGCGTCACCGGCGGCAAGGCGCTCAACAACGTGCTGCGCGAGGGAGCGCGCATGCTCCCGGACAGCGCGATCGTCGCCGACGCGACAGCCGGAACGCAGCGCGACGACCTCAGCAAGGCGATCGACGGCTTCGGCCGGGCCGCCGAGGGCCTGGATTCCGCGGGACCACATCTCAGCGGCCTTCTGGCCCATCTGCGTCAGACGAACGCCGCGTTCGCTTCCGAATCGCGGGCAGTCACAGAGACGGTCCGGCAGCTCCCCGGTGCGCTCGCTTCCACGCGTGCGGCGGCCCTGCGGCTGCGCTCCGCGCTGCCGCCCGCGCTTGCGTTGACCCGGGCGACCGACGACGCGCTGCCCGCCCTCCCCGCCGCGCTGAGCAGCGGCGTCCCGTGGCTGGGTCATCTCCAGAGCCTGCTGTCACCCGACGAGCTCGGTGGCGACCTCGAGGACCTCGTGCCGGCGACGCGGTCGTTGGCCGCCGCGCAGAGCCCGGCCACGGGCCTGTTCACCGAGCTCGATCGGCTGTCGCAGTGCGCGAACGGAGTGCTGACTCCCACCGCCACGGCCCGCATCGCTGACGGCCCGCGAACCTCGGGAACCTCGACGTGGTCGGAGTTCCTCAGCATGCTGGTCGGGCTCAACTCGACGGCGCAGAGCTTTGACGGCAACGGCCCTCTGATTCGCGGGCTGCTCAGCGGCGGCGCCACCAGGATCACGACGGGAACCTCCCGCCAGCAGGCCGAGCCGCTGTACGGGAACGCGCTCTCGCCGCCGCTCGGCACACGCCCCGCCGCATCCGTGCCGGCCGCGCCGAGCAAACGCGACGTGGCCTGCTCGCGCAATCGGGTGCCGGACCTCAACGGGCCGGCCGCGGCGATCGGACCGGCCGACGGCTCGGCCAACGGCGGCCGCTGATGAAGTCCGCGATCCGCCGTCGACTCGGAGCGCTGATCGCCGTCGTGGCGCTCGCGGCCGTCGGCATCGGGTGCGCCGCCTACATCATCGGCCACCAGAACGCGGAGTTCCCGTCCTGGATCCCGATCGTCGGCGACGACTCGTTCGTCGTGCACGCCGAGATGGCGACAGCGCAGGGCATCACGCCCGGGCAAGGACAACCGGTGGAGATCGCCGGCGTCGTGGTGGGTCGCGTCAGCGCCGTCGACCTGCGCAGCGGCCGCGCGGACCTGACGCTGCACCTCGACCGCAAGTACGCCAAGCTCTACGCCAACGCGGGCGCACTCCTGCGCCCCCGGACGCTGCTGAAGGACATGATCCTCGCGGTGAGCCCCGGGACGCCCGCGGCCGGCCCGCTGCGCGAGGGCGCCACGATCCCGGTCTCCAACACGTTGCCCGACGTCAACGTCGACGAGATCCTCTCCGCCCTCGATGCCGACACGCGGGCCGCCCTGGTCTCGTTGGCCCAGGGCGCCGGGCAGGGGCTGGGCGGGCAAGGGAAGGAGCTGTCGGGCTTCTTTCACCGCCTGGACCCCACGACGCGCAAGCTGCGCCAGATCAACGGCGCCCTCGTCGGGCGCCGCCGTGAGCTGGCCCGAGCGGTCCACGCGTTCTCCCAGATCTCCACCGTGCTGGGCGAGAACCAGGACGTGCTGACCGACTTCGTCACGAGCTCGGATACGGTGTTCGCGAGCCTGGCGGCCGAGCAGGACTCGCTGCGCAGGTCGCTTGCCCAGCTGCCATCGACGCTGAGCGACACGCGCCGCACGACGCGCAACCTGACACCGGTGCTCGGTTCGCTGCGATCGGCGTCGCAGAAGCTGTTGCCCGGTGCCCGCGCCCTCCAGCCCGGGCTGACCGCGCTGACGCCGTTCTTCGAGCAGACCGAGCCCGACGTCCAGAAGCTGCGGCCGCTGGCACGCGACGCACGGACGCCGGCTCACCAGCTTAATGCCGCCACCCGCGGCCTGGAACAGGCAGCCACCGACGGGCGTGCGGCGCTGGGCAGCGTCAACGGGCTCTTCAACCTGCTCAGCTACGACCCCCCCGGCGGTACGCCCAGCCGCCTCTTCTGGGCGGGCTGGGCGGCGCACCAGCTCAACTCGGTGGTCTCCGCGCAGGATGCGCTCGGCGCCTACGCGCACACCCTGCCGCTGCTGACCTGCAACAGCCTGGGGCTGCTGCCCGGCTTCATCGCGGGCGACCCGCCGCTGGGCGTCATGGTGACGCTGGCCAACCTCCCCAAGCAACAAGAGGTCTGCACGGGGACAGCGCGATGACGAAGGACCCGATCACCCTCCGTCGCCTGGCCGTCGTCGCGCTCTTCAGCGTCTCGTGCTTCCTGCTGCTCCTGGTGCTGTGGACCAAGATCGGGGGCCCCACCCCGCTCAAGGCCAGCGGCTACCGCGTGCATATCCTTCTGCCACAGGCGCGGGGGCTTGGCGCCCACTCCGACGTCCGCGTCTCGGGCGTCACCGTGGGCCACGTCATCTCGGTGAAGGTCGCCAAGCCCGAGCGCCTCGGCCGCGCCGACGTCGTCATCGAACTCGCGCGGCCCTTCGCGCCGCTGCGTACCGACGCTACGGCGCGCTTGCGCCAGAAGTCGATCCTCGGCGAGAGCGTCGTCGCGCTGTCGCTCGGAAATTCGAGCGCTCCCCCGATCCCGGAGAACGGCACGCTTGATGCGCGCAGAGCGCAGAGCACCGTGGAGCCTGACCAGATCTTCGACAGCTTCGATCCGCGCACGCGGCGGGCGCTGCAGACCTGGCAGCAGACCGAGGGCGGCGCGATCGAGGACACAGGCGACGAGCTCAACGCCGCGGTGGGGACCTTCCGGCCGTGGGCCGTCGACGCCACGGCGCTGCTGTCGATCGTCGAGCAGCAGGGCGCCGACGTCCAGGCCCTGGTGCGTGACGGCGGCGCGATCGCCCACGGGCTCGCCGATCGCGGCGACGCGCTGCGTCTGCTGGCGCGCAGCGGCGACGTGGCCTTCAATGCCACGGGCCGCCAGGCCGTCAGCCTGCGCGCGGCGTTCCAGGAGCTCCCCGGCTTCGAGGCCGAGGCCCGCCAGACGCTGCAGCGGCTCACGCGGCTCGCAGACGCGAGCACGGGCAACGTGCGCACGCTCACCGGTCAACTCGCGCCGTTCAGCGACGCGCTTCAAGCGCTTTCCACGCACGCGCCCGCGCTGGACACCGCGCTGAGCGCGACCCCCGCGCTGGCCAATGCCAGCGACACCGGCATCCCGGCGCTCGAGCGAGTCCTCGACCGGACGCCGCCATTCCTGCGTGACCTCGATCCGTACCTGCGCAGCTTCAACCCCACGCTGCGCTACATCGGCAACCGGCGCGGCGACCTCGGCTCGTTCATCGCCAACGCGGCGGGCGCAACCCAGGGGGCGACGGCCACGACCAAGGGCAACGAGCCGCTGCACTACCTTCGGGCGATGCCGGCGCTCACACCGATCGACTTGGCGCCCCTCACGCGCCGCCCC
Source organism: Solirubrobacteraceae bacterium (assembly GCA_035262945.1). GTDB lineage: Bacteria > Actinomycetota > Thermoleophilia > Solirubrobacterales > Solirubrobacteraceae > JAOPZW01. The sequence goes on along the minus strand of DATFRW010000157.1, from coordinate 224 downwards.
GGTATCAACCGCGCCAGCGCTTACCCGCTGGCCGACGCGGCGACCCAGCTCCTGCGCGGATTGCAGGTCTACGACGACCGCAATTGCTCGGCGTCGACGCCTGCCGTCAGCGACAAGCCCTCGCCGTACCTCGATCAGCAGACGCGCGATCAGATTTCGCTCTACGCGTACGCGCCGGACATCCAGCACCTGTCCGCCCCGCCCTGCCGGCTTCAGGGTGCGCA
>DATFRW010000156.1:0-29171 GCA_035262945.1 Solirubrobacteraceae bacterium | reverse complement strand
GACCTCCTTGATGAGCTGCGCATAGAGGTCGGCCTCCACGCCGCGCGGCAGCGAGCCCGCGAACACGACGACGTCTGCGCCGCGCGCGAGGTAGAGCAGCTTGTCTCGGAAGAGCTCGATCTCCTTGGCGCTGACCGCGGGCCCGCGCTCGTTGATCTCGGTCGTCTCGCCGTTGGTCGGGTCGTGGACGGCCGTGTTGGTGCGCGACTCCTCGCGGATGCGCACGAAGTCGTTGAGGATGGACTCCTCGGTGAGCTGCTCGACGATGCGGGTGCCGGTCGCCCCGCCGGCGAAGCCCGTGGCGATCACCGGCTGGCCGAGGGTCTTGAGGGTGCGCGCGACGTTGACGCCCTTGCCGCCCGGCATCGTGGTCTGCTCGACGGTGCGGTGACGACGACCGAGCCGGAAGTTCGGCACGGAGAGGGACTTGTCGATCGCCGCGTTGAGGGTGACGGTGATGATCATGCGACCCCGCTGGACCCCGCCCTTCGACGCCTGCGACGGACCGCTCGGCGCCGTAGGAGGACCAACTGCAGGCTAGCGAGTGCGACCGCGCTGAGGATGACCACGGTCAGCGTGCGGCCGAGAAGATCGTCGCCGCGCTGCAGCACGGAGGCCGCGGTGATCGGGCTGCGCGTGACGAGCGGGACGCGCGCGACGGTGTCCCCGCGCCAGCGCACGAGGATCGTCCCGACGCGGCTGCCGGCGGGCAGCGGTCCGTCGAGCTGCTTGGGCACGTCGAGCAGCCGGACGGTCATGTGCTCGCTGCGACGGGCCGTGCGGGTGATGGTGCGCGTGGCGACGAGCTGGACGTGCTGGGCGCGGTGGGCGAGCTTGACGCTCGCCATCTCCTGGCCCCGGTGGACGGGCGTGACGCGGTGGTAGCGCTCCAGGCCGTAGCGGACGAGCTCGAGCGAGTCGGCGTCGCGCGCCGCCTCGCTGGGCTCGCCGAGGACGGCGGAGATCACCGTGATGCCCCGCTTGGACGCCGAGCCGACGAGCACATAGCCGGCGGTGAGGGTGTGGCCGGTCTTGACGCCGTTGAACTCGGGGACCGTGCGCACGAGCGTGTTGCGGTTGAGGATCGTGCGCTCGTGGGCGCCGGTCTTGAGCGTCGCGCGCGGAAGGTCGGTGACCGCGCGGAAGAACGCGTTGCGCCGCAGGATGAGCGTGAGCTTGACGAGGTCCTCGGCGCTCGAGTGGTTGCCCGGCGCGTCGAGCCCGATCGGGTTGGCGTAATGCGTGTGGGTGAGCCTGAGCTCTCGCGCGCGACGATTCATCATCGCGACGAAGGCGCGCTCCGAGCCGCCGATCCGCGTCGCGAGCGTCGCCGCGGCGTCGTTGGCGCTGGCGAGCAGGACGCCGCGCAGGAGGTCCGCCACCGTGAGCCGCTCGCCCGCGCGCAGCCCGATGACCGACTCCGCGGGCAGCGCGTGGTAGCGCACCGCGACCATGGTGTCCGAGAGCTTCGTGCGCTCGAGGGTGAGCAGCACGGTCATGAGCTTGGTCGTCGACGCGATCGGGCGCGGCTGCGCGGCGTTGCGCTGGTAGACGACGTCGCCGGTCGAAGGCTCGACGAGGATCGCCGCCGGCGCGCGGATGCCGGTCGGCGCGGCGGAGGCGGTCGGGACGTGCGCGAGCGCGAGGAGCGTGGCGGCCACGAAGATCGCGGCCGCCACAAGACGGACGCGCGCTGTCACCGTGACAGCCTGACCTTCTGCCCCGTGTGGAGCGTGTCGGCCTCGAGCTTGGGGTTGAGCTGCTCGAGCGTCGACAGAGGTACGCCGGTCTTGACCGAGATCGCGGAGAGGGTGTCGCCGGACTTCACGATGTACGTGCGCTTGCGCTTTCGCTTGGCGCTGGTCGAGGTGGTCTTCGTCTTCGTCGTGCTCTGGGTGGTGGTCGTGCTCTGCGACGACGGGTTGTCGTTCATCGTGTTGTTGACCACCGCGTAGACCGCCACGGCGCACGTCACCAGGGCCAGCGGAGCCAGCCAGCGGGCAGGGGTGCGGCGTCGGCGCTTGGCCATCGGCTGAGCGGAGCATAGGGCCGGTGGGCGGACGTTGCCCCAGCTCGGGCGGGTCTTCGCCACTCCGGACCCGCGGCGCCCCCGGCCGCGGCGGGCTCATCCCAGCGACCACGCGAGCGCGCGCAGCCGTTCGGCCTCGCCGCGCGCCGCCTCCGCGGGGTCGCCGCCGCGCTGCTCGTGCGCGCCGACGATCGAGCGCGAAGCCGATACCAGCCCGCCCGCGCGGCCCGGTGCGAACGCCGCCGCGAGGTGCTCGACGCGGCCGCCTTGCGCGCCGATCCCGGGGAGCAGGAACGGCGTGCGCGGCATGAGCTCGCGAGCGCGCGCGAGGTGCTCCGGGGCGGTGGCCCCGACCACGGCGCCGACGTCGTGCAATCCGGTCTGGGGACCCGGCGCGCCCAGGCCGTCGACGATCCGCGCGACGCGCTCCCAGACCCGCTCGCCGGTGGCGGTGGCGAGGTCCTCGACGTCGGCGGCGCCAGGGTTCGACGTGCGCACGAGGACGAACATGCCCGCCCCGGGCGCGCGCAACGCGTGAAGCGTGTCGATGCCCATGTACGGGCTCACGGTGTACGCGTCGGCGTCGAGGCCGCGGACCGCCCCGAATGGCGTGGGCGTCTCTCCGGCGAGCGCCTGCGCGTAGGCGGCGGCCGACACGTCGATGTCGCCGCGCTTGCCGTCGGCCAGGACGAGCAGTCCGCGGTCGCGGGCGTGCGCAACCGTGTGGCCGAGCGCGGCCCAGCCGGTCGCGCCGAGGCGCTCGAAGCACGCGAGTTGCGGCTTGACCGCGACGCACGCGGGGCCGGCAGCCTCGATGGCCGCCATGCAGTGCGCGGCGACCGCGGCGGCGGCGCGCTCGGCCGGCGAGCCGTCGGCGGGCGCCGCCGCCGTGGCCACCGGCCAAAGGCGAGCGGGGTCGGGGTCGAGCCCCAGGACGATCTGGGACTCGCGCTCCGCGACAAGGGCGCCCAGCCGGTCGCCGAAATGCTGACCGGCGGGAGCCCCAGGTTGTTCCGTGCCGCCGGTCGTCAGCCGTTGACGGCCTTCTTGAGGCCGGAGCCGGCCGTGAACCGCGGCACCTTCGACGCCGCGATCTGGATCGGCTCACCCGTCCGGGGATGGACGCCCTGACGCGCGCCGCGCTCGGCGACGTGGAACTTGCCGAACCCGGAGAACGTCACATCGCTGCCGCGCTGCAACGTCTCCTGGATGGTGTCGAGAACGGCGTCAACCGCCTTGCCGGCCTCGGACTTGCCCAGGTCGGCGCGACTGGCGACCTGATCGACGAACTCTGACTTCGTCACGCTTCGATCCCTCCTAATGAGGTCGTGGTCATTCGACGCTATCAACGGTCTCGGACGACCTTCGCCCGAAAACCGCATTCCTACGCCGTTTTCCCAGGTGTCCCGCCCAGAAACCCGCTTCTTGCGGGTTTTGGTCGGCCCCCAGGAAGCGGGGCAGTGTGGCGCAAACGCCGGATGTACCGCGGTCCGACGAGCCGTCGCGCGGCCGTTTCAGGCCGTTTCCAGGGCGTTCAGCGCGGCCCGGAGATCGAGTCCCACGAGTCGTGGGATTGCCTGCGGGCCGGGGCGGACGACGATCGCGAAGCGCTCCGATCGCGCCGCGAGAACCCCGTGATCCTCGGGCGTCAGGCCGTGATCGCCCGCGAGGACGGCGCCGGAGGCGTCGAGGATCGCGATCGCCTCGAGGTCCACGGAGAGCGAGCGCAGCCATCCGAGGGCGGCGTGCGGCGTCAGCGGTGCGTCCGTCGTCATGGCGAGTTGGCAGGATAGGTCCCGTGACCATCGGCCGGATCGCCTGGCTCGTGACCGTCCTTGCGTGCCTGATCGCCTGTCTCGCCCTGCTGCTCTCGGGCTACCAGGGCTACGCCGCGGTGGTGCTGGTCGTCGGCGCCTCGGCCGCGATCAATCTCGTGTAGCGACCTCTTCGCCCGGCCGCACGCGGTGATGGGGCTCGAGGTGGATGAGCACGTCGGCGTCGCCGAGGCGCTCGCGGATCGCGTCCTGAAGCGAGTGCGCGGTGCGGTGCGCCTCCTCGAGCGTCGTGCCGGAGCGGAACTGGATGTGGAGGTCGATGTGGCGGCGCGCGCCGGCCTGGCGGCCGCGCAGCTCGTGGAAGCCGACGACCCCGCGGTCGGCGAAGTCCGCGACCACGTCGCGGATCGCGTCGAGCTCGGGGTCCGGGAGCGTCTCGTCGACGAGCACGCGCGAGGAGCGGGTGAGGATCCGCACGCCCGTCACCGCGATCGCGGCGGCGACGATCAGGGCGATCACCGGGTCCAGCCAGTCCCAGCCGGTCGCCGCGACGAGGGCGAGCCCGAGCAGCACCCCGGCGGAGGTCGCCATGTCGGTGGTGAGGTGCGCCGCGTCGGCCGCGAGCGCCGGTGAGCGGGTGGCCTTGGCACGGCGCGAGAGCGTTCGCGAGACGAGGAAGTTCACGACGATCGAGAGCCCGAGAACCGCCATGCCGATCCCGAGCCGCTGGACGCCCGAGCCCGTGATGAGGTGGCGAATCGCTTCGAAGGCGATGACCGCGCAGCCGACGAGGATCAGCACGCCCTCGATGGCCGCCGCCATGTCCTCGATCTTCTCGTGGCCGTACGGGTGCGACTCGTCGGCGGGCGCGTCCGCGGCGCGGACGGAGAAGAAGGCGACGATCGAGGCGATGAGGTCGGTGGCCGAGTGCAGGGCCTCGGTGAGCAGGGCGACCGAGCCGGTCACGGTGCCGGCGATGGCCTTGAGCAGAATCAGCGCCGAGTTCGAGGCGATCGAGAGCGCGGCGGCGCGGGACTTCGACGGAGGGGTCGACGGGGTGCTCACCGGGGCTCTCCTCCGTCGGCGCTCGCGCCGCGCAGGTAGTCGAGCAGCGCGCGTGCCGCACGGCCGCGGTGGCTGATCGCGTCCTTCTGCGCCTGGGTGAGCTCGGCCATCGTGCGGCCGTCGTCGCGGTCGTCGGGGATGAAGATGGGGTCGTAGCCAAAGCCGCCGCCGCCGCGCGGGGCGGGCGCCATCGTGCCCGTGCAGCGGCCCTCGAACGTCCGCTCCTCCCCGCTCTCCGGGTCGACGAGCGCGATGACGCAGACGTACGCGAGCCCGCTGCCCACCGGCGCCTCGGCGACGAGGCGCGCGAGGTTGTCGGCGTCGGTGGCGCCGTCGCCGGCGAAGCGCGCCGAGCGCACGCCGGGTGCGCCGTCGAGTGCCGCCGCCTCGATGCCCGAGTCGTCGGCAAACGCGAGGCGCCCTGTCGCGCGCGCCGCGGTGCGCGCCTTCGGCAGCGCGTTCTCGGTGAACGTGGCGCCGGTCTCGGGCGGCAGCTCGACCCGGTCGGGCAGCGGCTCGAGCTCGACGCCATCGAGGAGGGCGGCGAACTCCCGCAGCTTGTGCGGGTTGCGGGTGGCGAGGACGAGCTTCACGGGGGTGCGTGTGGCGACGACCGGCTTCATGGGCCGCTGGTGTCGGGAACCAAGCTAGGACTTTGGAGCGGCGATCGCGCGCTCCTGTGCGGCGCGCAGCTCGTCGATGCCCTTCGCCGCCAGCACGAGCAGCGCGTCGAGGTTCGCCCGCGAGAGCGGCGTGCGCTCGGCCGTGGCCTGCACCTCGACGAGGCCGCCGTCGCCGGTCATGACGACGTTGGCGTCGACCTCGGCGGTCGAGTCCTCGCTGTAGTCGAGGTCGAGCAGCGGCGTGCCCGCGACGATCCCGCACGAGACCGCGGCGAGCGATCCCGTCAGCGGCGAGCGCGCGAGGACACCGCGCTCGCGCAGGGTCCCGCAGGCGAGCGCGAGCGCGACGTAGGCACCGGTGATCGAGGCGCAGCGCGTGCCACCGTCCGCGGTCAGGACATCGCAGTCCAGGAAGATGGTGTTCTCGCCCAGCGCGCTGAAGTCCACGACGGCTCGCACCGACCGGCCGATGAGGCGCTGGATCTCGACGGAGCGCCCGTCGGGACGCCCCTTCGTCACGTCGCGCTGTTTGCGGTCGCCGGTGGACGCCGGGAGCATCCCGTACTCGGCAGTGACCCACCCGCGCCCGCTCCCCGACAGCCACTTGGGGACGCCGTCGGTGTGCGACGCGGTGCAGATCACGCGCGTCTCGCCCATGGTCATCAGGACCGAGCCGGTCGCGCTCGGCACGAAGTTCGGCTCGATGCCCACCGGCCGCAGCCCGTCGGGGCCCCGCCCGTACGAGCGCTCGCGGGTCTGCACACCGGCGGTCACGCCGCCGCCTCCGCCGCGTGCAGCGTCACGTGCTGCACGTCGCCGAGCGGGAGCTGCAGGAACACCGACCCGAGCGCGCGGAACGCCTCGACGTCGCCGGTGGTCAGGAAGCGGTAGTCGCCCTCGCGGTCCTCGTCCGCGCCGCGCGGGTTGGCCAGGCCGCTCGCGCCGCGCGGGTTGGCCAGGCCACGCGCGCCGAGCACGTGCTCGACCTGATGCGCGACCGGTGTGCCCGAGGTGATGATCTGCACGCCGCGGCCGAGCATCCGCTGCAGCATCGGCGCGATGAGCGGGTAGTGCGTGCAGCCGAGGATGACCGTGTCGACGCCGGCCGCGCGCAGCGGCGCGACGTAGCCGCGGACGGTCTCGACCACGCGCTCGTCGAACGGGAAGCCGCCCTCGATGATCGTGGCGAGGTCCCTGCAGGGCACCGAGGTGAGCTCCACGAACGGGTCTGCCTGTGCGATGGCGGACGCGTAGGCCCCGCTGGCCACGGTGGCGGGCGTGGCCATGAGCCCCACGCGGCCGTTGGTCGTCGCGGCCACGGCCTGCACGGCGCCCGGCTGCACGACCCCGAGCACGTCGATGCCCAGCGTCGTCTGTGCCATCCGCTCGCGCAGGGCGGGCAGCGCGGCCGAGGTCGCGGTGTTGCAGGCGACGACGAGCAGCTTGGCGCCGCGGGCGAGCAGCTCCTCCGCGCACTGCAGCGCGAAGCGCTCGAGCTCGTCCCGCGCGCGGGTGCCGTAGGGCAGCCGCGCGGCGTCGGACAGGTACAGGAAGTCCTCATGCGGCAACTGGACGAGCAGCTCGTGCAGGACGGTCAGCCCGCCGACGCCGGAGTCGAAGACGGCGATCGGGCGCGCGCGCGGATCCGCGGTGCGAGTGGCCACGGGGGCATGGTAGGCCGCGCACCGCGCGGAACCCATCCACGCAAGCCCGGACGCAGCGCTGGACCTCGCGGCGGCGCGGGTTGGCGAGGCGCTCGGCGCTCACCCCTTCTTCGCCCCCACGCCCTCGATCGTCGACTTGATCTTGTCGGTGATCGCGTTCGCGATCCCGTTGCCCTTGACGCCGCCGGCGGCGACGACCACCGTTGCGAAGAGCCCCGCGACGAGCAGGATGAGCGCGACGTACTCCACGGTCCCCTGCCCGCTCGCGTCGCGCAATCGCAATCGCGCCCGTGCCCGCAGCGCGGCGGCGTGCGCGCGCCCCATGATCCGATAGCCCATCTGGCACCTCCTCGACTCGTGATGTGAACGCGATCGAGTGTCGGCCAGGTGCCTGTAACGGCGAAAGACCGCAACTGTGGAGAATCACGCGCAAATGCGTGCCCTGATCGTCACGAACATGTGGCCGTCGCCGGCGAACCCGGCGCTCGGCAGCTTCGTGCGCGACCAGGTCGACGCCCTGCGCGCGCTCGGCGACGCCGAGATCGAGGTGTTCGACTTCCCGCCCCGCGGCTACGCGCGTGCCGCCAACGACCTGCGCGGCCGCCACCGGCGCGGCGAGCGCTTCGACATCGTCCACGCGCACTTCGGCCTCACCGCGTGGCCGGCGCTCGTGCTGCGCGACACCCACCACGTCGTCACCCTCCATGGCACCGACCTGCGCCACCCCCGCTCCAAGCGGATCACGCGCGCCGCCCTGCCGCTCCTGGACCTCGTCGGCGCCGTGAGCGCCGAGCTCGCCCACGAGGTGCCGGGCGCGGGCAGCCGTCGCCGCGTCGCCGTGCTCCCCTGCGGGGTCGCCCTCGACCGCTTCGCCCCGATCCCGAGAGAGGAGGCGCGCCGGTACCTCCGCCTCCCCGCCGACGAGCCGTGCGTCCTCTTCGCGGCCGATCCCGCGCGCGCCGTCAAGCGGTTCGATCGCGCACGCGAGGTCGCGGCCGGGACGCGACTCCTGACGCTCGGCGACGTTGAACCTACGAAGGTGCCCATGTACGTCAACGCCGCCAACGCCGTGCTCGCCCCATCCGACCACGAGGGCTTCGGCCTCGCCGTGCTCGAGGCGCTCGCCTGCGACGTGCCCGTGATCGCGACGCCGACCGGCGTCCATCCCGCCGCCCTCGACGGCGTCGCGGGGACGCTCTGCGCGCCGTACGACACCGAGGTCTGGCGGGCCGCCCTGCGACCACATCTCCACGACTCCGATCCACGCATCCCGGGCCGCGCGCGCGCCGACCTGTGGTCCGCGAAGCGGATGGCGCGACGCGTGATCGAGGCGTGGAAGGAGGTGCTACGGTTGCCCGTCGAGGCGCCAAGATCGGGCGCCCTTTCCGCATGAAGGGCCCGCTTCACGCCATCCGCCGGAAGCGCTCCGAGCGCTCCGCCAACGCGACCGAGGCCGACCCGGCCGCGGCCCCGCCGACCGAAGCGCGGTTCGGCAGGGACGCGACCGAAGCCCCGACCGAGGTCCAGCCGGCCGCCGACGCGAGCCAGGCTCCGCCGAGCGCCGATGTCCCGGCCGGCCAGGAGTCCGTGCCGGCACGCCCGAGCTTCCGCGAGCGCGGCCGCCTGCGCCGGCGCCTGCGCTATCTGCGGCGGGTCCGCGAGCTCGGCTTCCGCGACCTCGGCGGCCTCGTCTTCGACCAGCACAAGTTCGCACGCGTCAACGAGCAGCTCGTGCAAGGGAAGCTCACCGCGCTCACGTCGGTCGACGGCGAGCTGCGCGCGATCGAGCACGTGCTCGAGGACCGTCGCCCGATCACCGAGCTGCGCGAGCCCGGGATCTCCGTCTGCCCGCGCTGCGGCGCGCTCCACGGCAGCGAGGCGCGCTTCTGCCCGTCATGCGGCGTGCCCGTGCACGGCGCGCTGGCGATCGCCGAGGTCGGGGAGGCCGTCAGGCTGCCGCCCGGCGAGGCCGGCCCCACGACGATCCCGCCGAGCACTCCGCCGCCCACCGAGCAGTTCACCGTCCAGCCGGAACCGCCGCCGCCGGTGCGCGACCTCTCCAACCCCGCGGTGCGGGGAGTCGCCGATCCCGAGCCGCAGCCCGCGGTCACCGAGGTCGGCGAGCACGAGGCCGCGACGCCCGCCCCGGATGGCGAGCAGCCGACCAACGTCATCCGGCCCGGCGACGACGACACCGCCAACGGCGCGGTGCCGCAGACCAGCGCCGAGCGCCGCGAGTCGTGAGCGTCGCGCCGCCGAGCGCCGCGCCCCCGCCGGACACGATCGGTTGCCCGCGGTGCGCCGCGCCGGTCGGCCCCGAGCAGCAGTGGTGCCTGGAGTGCGGCGCCGCGGCCCGCACGCGCCTGGTCCCGACGCCGAACTGGCGGGCGCCCGTCGCCGTCCTCGCCGTCGTCATCGTGCTCGCGGCCGTCGCGCTCGCGCTCGCGTTCGTCTCCCTGACCAACGACAGCGAACCGGCCGCCCCGGCGAACCCGCAGGCGCCGCCGCCCGCGGCGACCCAGCCGCCCGCGGCGACGACCGCGCCGCCGGCGCAGGGGACGACGACGCCGGGCACGACCGCGCCGGGAGCGGCACCGGGGACGGGCACGACCGCGCCGGGTGAGGCCGGAACCGGCACGACCACGCCGGGGGCGACGGGGACCGGCACGGCGACGGGCACTGGCGCAACGACCGGCAGCGGCACGGCGACCGGCACCGGCACCTCGACCGGCACCGGCACAACGACCGGCACCGGCACGACAACCGGCACCGGCACGACAACCGGCACCGGCACGACGACCGGCAGCGGCTGACCCGCCGCCCGGCTCAGCCCGCGACAGCCCCCACGAGCGGCCAGCGGTCCGCCAACCGCCCCGCCGCCTGCGCCGACAGCGGATGCAGCGCGACCGGCTCCGCGCTCGGCGGCTCCTCCGCGCCCACCACCTCGAGCGTCGCGATGAGCGACTCCGTCAGCGCCTCCAGGTCGTAGCCGCCCTCCAGCAGCACGCCCAGCGGCACGCCGAGCTCGTCGGCAAGGCCCCGCACCGCCCCCGCCATCCGCGCGAAGCCCGCGCGCGTCACCGTGCACGCCGCCAGCGGGTCGCGCACATGCCCGTCGAACCCCGCCGAGAGCAGCACGAGCCCGGGCTGGTACTCGAGCCCCAGCGGCGCGACGACGTGCTCGACGAGCGAGCACCACGCCGCATCGCCCGAGCCCGCCGGCACCGGCAGGTTGACCGTGTAACCCTCGCCCGGCCCCGATCCGGTGTCGCTCGCCGGCCCCGTCCCGGGATACAGCGGTGACTCGTGGATGCTCACGTAGAGCACCTCGGGGTCGCTGTGGAAGATGTCGTTCGTCCCGTTGCCGTGGTGCACGTCCCAGTCGAAGACCAGCACCCGGCCGGCGCCCCAGCGATCAAGGGCCCGCCGCGCCGCGATCGCGGCGTTGTTGAACAGGCAGAAGCCCATCGCCCGCGTCGCGAGCGCGTGGTGCCCTGGCGGCCGGTGCACGGACGCGGCGCACTTCGGCGGCGCCTCGCCGCCGAGCAACGCGTCGACGACGGCCATCGCCCCGCCCGCGGCATGCAGGCCCGCCCGATACGACCCCTCCGACACGATCGTGTCGACGTCGAGGGCGCCGCCGCCCGCGGCGCACACCGCCTCGATCCGCTCGACGTACCCCTCCGGGTGCACGGCGAGCAGCGCGTCGCGCTCGACCGCCGGCGAGTCGCGCACGTCCCACCCCAGCCACCCGCGCTCGTCCAGCGCGCGCTCGATCGCCACGATCCGCGCGATCCGCTCGGGATGCGCGCCCGTGTCGTGCTCGCGCGACGACTCATGGCGAAGAAGGATCGGCTGCGGCACTGCTTTACCGTACCCGCGCATGGCGGAGCGGGAGCGCATCGAGGCCGACCTGGCGGTGGTCGGGGCCGGCGCCGCCGGCCTCTACGCGGCACTCACGGGCGCGCGCGAAGGGGCGCGCGTCGCGCTCATCTCGGCCACGCCGCTCGCCCGCACCGCGAGCTACTGGGCCCAGGGCGGCCTCGCCGCGGCGCTCGCCGTCGACGACTCGCCCGACCTCCACCGCGCCGACACCGAACGCGCCGGCCGCGGCATCGTGCGCTCGAGCGCCGCCGCCGTGCTCTGCCGCGAGGCGCCGCGCACCGTCGGCGAGCTCGAGCGCCTCGGCGTGCACTTCGACGCCGACCGCCACGGGAACCTCGCCCTCGGACTCGAGGGCGGCCACTCGCGCCGGCGCGTCGTCCACGCCGGCGGCAGCGCGACCGGTCGGCGCGTGGTTCGCCAGCTCTCCGCGGTCGTCGTCGAGACGAACGGCGTGACGGTCATCGAGGGCTCGCGCGCGGCGAAGCTGTGGACGCGCGAGGGCCGCTGCATCGGCGTCGTCTGCGAGGACGGCCGCAGCGTCCACGCCCGCGCGGTCATCCTCGCCACCGGCGGCTCGGCCGCCCTCTGGCAGCGCACCACGAACCCACCGGGCTCGCTCGGCATCGGCCTCCTGCTCGCGCGCGAGGCGGGCGCGGCGCTGGCCGACCTCGAGCTCATGCAGTTCCACCCGACCGCGGTGGCCGGCATCAAGGGGCGCGAGGGCTTCCTCATCACCGAGGCCATCCGCGGCGAGGGCGCCACGCTGCTCGACGAGCACGGCGAGCGCTTCGTCGACGAGCTCGCGCCGCGCGACGAGGTGGCGCGCGCGATCTGGGCGACGATGACGCGCAGCGGCGCGGCGAACGTCCACCTCGACATGCGCGCGATCGACCCGGGCCAGTTCCCCAACGTGGTCGGCGCGCTGCGCGAGGCCGGGCTGGACCCGACCCGCGAGCTCGTGCCGGTCTCCCCGGCCGCGCACTACGGCATGGGCGGCATCGTCGCCGACCTCGACGGCGCAACCACCGTCCCCGGCCTCTACGCGATCGGCGAAAGCGCGTGCACCGGCCTGCACGGCGCCAACCGCCTCGCGTCGAACTCGCTGAGCGAGTGCTTCGTCTTCGGCGCGCGCGCCTCCCACGCGGCGCTGTCCGAGCCGCGGGCGCAGCCCGGCGAGCCTCCCGAGGCGAAGCCGCTCGAGCCGCCGACGGCCAAGACGCGGGCCGCGTTGTGGGACGACGCGGGCCTCGTCCGCGACGCGGAGGGACTCTCCCGCCTCGCCGACGACCCCCACCCGCTCGCGCGCCTCATCGCGCGCCACGCGCTGCTGCGCCGCGAGACGCGCGGCGCGCACATGCGCTCCGACTACCCGGAGACCGACCCCGCGCTCGACCTCCACCACTCCGTCACGCGTGGCGCGCGCGAGCCGGGCTTCGAGCGCTGGACCTAGCCGTTCACCGGCGCGTTCGCGAAGGCGATCTGGGTCGGCGCGGGCGACGGCGAGCCGGCGCTGATCTCCGCGGCGTGACCGCGCCAGCGGGCCCGGCCCGGCAGGCGGGGCCGGGCCCGGCGGCGCCGCTCCTCCGCCGCGCGCACGAACTCGTCGATCCGTTCGGTTGCGACGATCGCGTTGAGCGTGGTGTTCATGGGGTTCTCCGTTCGCGTGGCCGGTGGGATCTGCGCCGGCAACGATCGCGGACGCCTGTGCGCACGGACTCAACCCGCGCTCAACGCACCTTGTCCCACCCGCTCCCGGTTCCTTACGCTCGCCGCTGTGGAGTCGGGGGAAGTGCGTGGGCTGGGCATCCAGCTCCTCGGGACGTTCGCGGTCCGTGTGGACGGCGCGCCGGTGCCCGAGGACGCGTGGCGGCTGCGCCGGGCGAGGACGCTCGTCAAGCTGCTCGCGCTGGCACCCGAACGTCGTCTGCACCGCGAAGTCGTCGTCGAGCTGCTCTGGCCCGACGGCGACGGCAAGGGCCTGCACCAGGTGCTCTACACGGCGCGCCGCGCGCTCGGCGGCGAACGGCTCGTCCTGCGCGAGGGCGTCGTCGCGCTCGAGGGCGACGTCGTGGTCGACGCCGATGCGTTCGAGCGCGCGGCGGCGACGGCGCGCGAGGAGCGCACCCGCGAGTGCTATCGCGCCGCGCTCGACCTCTACGGCGGCGAGCTGCTGCCCGAGGACCGCTACGAGGAGTGGACCGCGGCCCGGCGCGAGTCGCTGCGCGAGACCCAGGCCCGGCTGGCCGTCGAGCTCGCCGAGGTCGAGGCGGCCGGCGGCGACACCGCGGCGGCGATCGGCACGCTGCAGCGCGTCGTCGCCGACGATCCGCTGCACGAGGTCGCCCATCGCGCCCTCATGCGCCTGTTCGCCGCCGACGGCCGCGGCCAGCAGGCGCTCGCCCAGTACGAGCAACTGCGCGAGGCGCTGCGGCGCGAGCTCGGGGCCGACCCGGACCCGGAGACCCGCGCCCTGTACCGCGAGCTTCTCGCCGGCCAGCACGAAGCCGAGCCCGGCCGGCCCAGCCGCCTGCCCCACCAGCTCACGATGTTCGTCGGCCGCGAGCGCGAGCTCGCCGAGCTCGAGCAGTTGCTCGGCCGCACGCGCCTGCTGACGCTCACCGGCCCCGGCGGCGCGGGCAAGACGCGCCTGTCGCTCGAGCTCGCCGCGCGGCTGCCGGACGACGTGCGCGTCGTCGAGCTGGCCCCGGTCGCCGACCCGGCCTTCGTCGTCGAAGAGACCGCCGCCGCGCTCGGCGTGCAACCGCGATCCGATCGCGACGCCATCGAGGTCCTCGCGAGCCAGATCGGCGAGCAGCGGCTCGTGATCGTCCTCGACAACTGCGAGCACGTCATCGACGCGTGCGCGCGGCTCGCCGATCGCCTGCTGCGCGACTGCCCGAACCTGCGGATGCTCGCGACCAGCCGCGAGCGCCTGCGGATCGACGGCGAGGTCGCGTGGCGCGTCCCGTCGCTGACGCTCCCCGACCCCGCGGCCGCCGAGCGCTCCGAGGCCGTGCGCCTCTTCTGCCTGCGCGCCGCGGACGCCGCGCCCGGGTTCGCGCTCGATGCCGGCAACGTCGAGCCGGTCGCCGAGATCTGCCGCCGATTGGACGGCATGCCGCTCGCGCTCGAGCTTGCCGCCGCGCGCGCGGCCGTGCTGTCACCCCAGCAGATCGCGGAGCGCCTGGGCGATTCGCTGACGCTCCTGCAGGCCGGCAGCCGCGCCGGCCTCACCCGCCAGCAGACGCTGCGCGCGACCCTGCAATGGAGCCACGACCTCCTGTCCGAGCCCGAGCGCACGCTCTACCGCCGGCTGGGCGTGTTCGCCGGGACCTTCCCTGTCGAGGCCGTCGAGGGCATCTGCGGCGAGCGCGAGACGATCGACCTGCTCGCGCGGCTGGTCGAGAAGTCGCTCGTCCAGGTCGAGGCCACGCCCGACGGCCACCGCTACCGGCTGCTCGAGACCGTGCGCCAGGACGCCCGGGAACGGCTCGCGGCCGCGGGCGAGGCGGCGCAGATGGGCGCCGCCCACCGCGCGTGGTACCTCGCCATCGCCGAGGCGGCCGACCGCGACCGCGATCCGACGGTCGCGCCCGACTGGCCCGCCACGCGCCTCGAGCCCGAGCACGACGACGTGCGCGCGGCGCTCGCCTCCGCCATCCGCCACGACCCGCCGGCCGCCCTGCGGCTCGCCAACGGCATCTGGTGGTGCTGGATGGCGCGCGGGTACTTCGCCGAGGGCGCGCGCTGGCTGCAGGAGGCGCTGGCCGCAGCGCCGGACCGGACGCCCGAGCGCGCCCGCGCGCTGCATTCGCTGGCGGCCATCGAGATCCGGCGGCGCCGGCGCGAGGTCACCACATCCGTCCCGCTGGCCGAGGAGGCGCTCGAGATCGTGCGCGGCGACCCCCAGGGAGAGGCCCGCGCCCTGGAGCGCATGGCCGTGCTCGCGCTGGCGGCGTTCGAATGGGACGTCTCGGACCGCGCCTTCGCCGAGGGCCTGGCGCTGGCGGAAGACGTCGGCGACGAGCGCATCGTCGTCGCGATCAAGCAGGGCCAGGGCGTCCTCGCCTGCTGCCGCGGCGAGACCGCGCACGCGCGCGAGTTGCTCGAGGAGAGCCTGCGCCTGCTCGCGGCGATTCCCGACGACCGCGGGCCGCTGTTCTGGGCTACGCGCATCTCTCCGGCCGTCGTCCCCGCCGGCCCCGGCGGCACGCCGCGCTCGTTCTTCGAGGACACCTTCTGTCTCTTCCGCGCGGTCAGGAGCCGCGCGGGCCAGGGCTACGTGCACTGCAACATCGCGGAGACGTGGCGCGCGGAGGGCGAGTACGCCGCCGCCCGCGCTGCGCTCGCCCGCGCGGCGGCGATCTTCCGCGAGCTCGACGACGGCCCCGGCCTTGGGGTCGCGCTCAACGCGCTCGGCAACCTGTCGCGCTCGGCGGGGGACGTCGAGACGGGGCGCGAGGCGTTCGCGGAGGCGCTCGCGCTGCGCCGCGCCGCCCGCGACTCCCGCGAGATCGCGACGACCCTCCTCGGCCTTGCGATGCTCGCCCGCAGCGACGCCGATCGCACCGAGGCCGATCGCCGCTTCGAGGAGGCCCACGCAATCTTCGAGCGGACCGACGACGGCCCCGGCCTGCAGCTCGCTCCCCTGAGCATGGCCGCGTTCGAGCTCGACGACGGCGACCCGTGGCGCGCCGTCGAGCTGCTCGAACGCTGCATCGAGCTCTCGATCGACCAGGGCCTCGATCGCCACTGGGGCTGGGCGGCGGCAGAGCTTGGCGAAGCCGCCATGGCGGTCGGCGACCTCGATCGCGCCCGGGAGACGCTCGACGACGCGCTCGCCGTCTTCGCGCGCGCCCGCGACGGCCGCGGATCGCGCTACGCGCAGGGGCTGCGGGCGCGACTCGGGGCGCTCTCAACCGCCGATTGAGCCCGCTGTGAGTGGCCGTTGAGAGGGCGCGCGTAGCGTCGCGCCGCATGGCTACTGAAGAACTCACGCACACCCCGCTCGCGCAAGGGTCGATCGCCGAATTGGCGCAGGCCATGCGCGGTGAGCTCATCGTCCCCGGCGATCCCGGCTACCACGAGGCGCGCCGCATCTGGAACGGCGTCCACGACCGCCACCCGGCGCTCATCGCGCGCTGCGCGGGCGTCGCCGACGTCGTGCGCGCGATCGAATTCGCGCGCAGCGAAGAGCTCGTCGTCGCCGTGCGCGGCGGCGCTCACAGCATCCCCGGCTTCTCGACCGTCGACGGCGGCATCGTCATCGACCTCTCGCCGATGAACGCCGTCCGCGTCGATCCGGAGTCGCGCACCGCCCTGGCGCAGGCGGGCACGACCTGGTCGCAGTTCGACCACGAGACTCAGGCGTTCGGCCTCGCCACCACCGGTGGCCTCGTCTCGAGCACCGGCATCGCCGGCTTCACGCTGGGCGGCGGCATCGGCTGGCTCATGCGCAAGCACGGGCTCACGGCCGACAACCTCCTCGCGGCCGACGTCGTCACCGCCGACGGCTGCCTCGTCCGTGCCAGCGAGCACGAGAACCCCGAGCTGTTCTGGGGCCTGCGCGGCGGCGGCGGGAACTTCGGCATCGTGACCTCGTTCGAGTACCGCCTGCACCCGGTCGGCCCGATCGTGACCGCCGGCCCGATCTTCTACCCCGGCGACCGCGCCGGCGAGATCCTGCGCTTCTACCGCGACTGGGTGGCCGAAGCGCCCGACGAGCTGACCACGCTCGTCAACCTGCTCACCGCGCCGCCGGCGCCGTTCCTGCCCGAGGAGTGGCACGGCAAGCCGCTCGTCGCGATCATCGGCATGCACGCCGGCTCGATCGAGGACGGCGAGCGCGCCATGCGCCCGCTGCGCGAGCTCGGCGATCCGGTCGCCGACCTCATCGGCCCGATCCCCTACGCGGCGATGCAGAGCCTCATCGACCCGCTCTGGGGTCCGGGCGCCCACAGTTACTTCAAGGCCGGCTGGCTGGGAGGCCTCGACGATGCCGCGATCGACACGCTCATCCGACACCGCGACACGGTGACCTCGCCGAAGTCGGAGATCCACATCCAACACGTCGGTGGGGCCGTGGCCCGCGTGCCGGCGGACGCGACCGCGTTCGGTGAGCGCAGCGCGCCGTTCCTGCTGAACGTCATCGCGAGCACCTTCACCGCGGACGGCTACGACGACGCGGTGTCCTGGGCCCAGGGCCTCTACGGCGCGATGAGCCCTGCCCTCACCGGCGGCACCTACGTCAACTTCCTGTCCGCCGAAGGCGACGAGCGGGTCCGCGCCGCCTACGGCGACAAGTACGGCCGTCTGGTCGCGCTGAAGGACGAGTACGACCCGACGAACCTCTTTCGCCTCAATCAGAACATCGCGCCGAGCGCGTGATCCGATGACCATCGGCGGTGCGGCGCTCGGCGCTGCACCGCCACTTCTCCTGAACGGGCGCGTTTCTTAACGCGAACTCAACACTGGCCACGTTTTGACCTTCATAAGGGCGGGACATACTCGCCGACGGTCCAGGCCGGGGATTGAGGCCAACAGGAGGACACGGTCAGAGGATCATGTATCAGGTCAGCAGAGCGATGTACCGCGAGCTGTCAGCGGACATCAAAGGAAGCAGGGAAGCGCACGAGCAGGTTCTGCGGTCCTGCGAGGCGACGATCGAGCGGCTGGTCGGAGACCGGCATTACTTCGCGCGTCCGGCGCGGTATCTCTTCCAGGAGATACGGCCCAACTTCGCGATGCAGTCGCAGCCTCGCGTCTGGCGGGTGATCGACGGATACATCACCTGTGTGATCGAGGCGCTCGAGCGGATGCCGCAGAACGGCTTCGACGTCCACGGTCGCCCACTTCAATGCCGCGCAACGACGCGGCGCGGCACGCCATGCCAGCGTATGCCGCTGCATCACAACGGCTACTGCCCGTCCCATCAGCACCTCGCAGAGACGGAGGAGGTCGAGGTGCACGAGGGGGAGCCGATCGCCGCGTAATCGCGCGAACGGCGCCCGCACCGTCCTGACTTCGCCCGGCAGCAGGCGGAGTCGGGACGGTGCCCCGGCTTTAGGGTGCCGCCATGCTCCTGGGCGTCGACGTCGGCGGCACGTTCACCGATGCCGTGCTCATCGCCGGCGGGACGCTGCACACCGCCAAGGCGCCGACGACGCCAGGCGATCAGTCGCGGGCCGTAATGACCGCGGTAGCGCGCGCGCTCGCGTCGGCGGGCGCCGGCCCGGGAGACGTCGAGGGCTTTGCCCACGGCATGACGGTGGCGACGAACGCGCTGCTCGAGGGCAAGGTCGGGCGCACCGCGTTCGTCGCGACCGACGGCTTCACCGACCTCGTCACGCTCGGGCGCCAGGCGCGCCGCGAGCTCTACCGCCTGTGCGCGGCGCACCCGGCGCCGCTCAGCCCGCCCGAGCGCCGCTTCGGCGCGCGCGAGCGCACGACGCCCGACGGGGTGCTGGAGCCCCTGACCGGCGTCGACGAGCTGGTCGACGACATCGCCCGCGCCGCCCCGGAGGCCGTCGCGGTCTGCCTGCTGCACAGCTACCGGCACGCCGACCACGAGCGGGCCATCGGCGCGGCGCTGCGCGAGCGCCTCGGCGTTCACGTCTCCCTCTCGCACGAGGTGGTGGGGACGTTCCGCGAGTTCGAACGCGCCGCGACCACCGAGGTCGACGCCGCCCTCTCCCCCCTGCTCGCCGTATACCTGCGGCGGCTGCGCGACGCAACCGAAGCCGCCGGCCTCCCCGCCCCCGCGATCATGCAGTCCAGCGGAGGCTTGGCCGAGATCGACGTCGCGGCCGACCATGCGGTGCTCACGGTCCTGAGCGGCCCGGCCGGCGGCGCCGCCGCGGCCGCGCTGCTCGCCGAGCGCTGCGGCGAACCGAACCTGCTGTGCTTCGACATGGGCGGCACCTCGTGCGACGTCTGCGTCGTCGAGGACGGGCGGGTGCGCGAGACGGCTGCGCGCGAGGTCGGCGGGCGCCCGCTGGCCCTGCCGATGGTCGACATCCACACCGTCGGCGCGGGCGGTGGCTCGATCGCCTGGCGCGACCCCGGCGGCGCGCTGCGGGTGGGCCCGCACAGCGCGGGCGCCGAGCCCGGGCCCGCCTGCTACGGCCGCGGCGGCACGGAGCCGACGGTGACCGACGCGAACCTCGTCCTCGGCCACCTCAGCGCCGACGCGCCCTTGGCCGGCGACGTCGCGCTCGACGCGGGCGCGGGGCACGCGGCCGTCGAGCGCCTGGCGGCCGCGCTCGGCCTCGGCGTCCGCGAGTGCGCCGAGGGCATCGTCCGCGTCGCGAACGCCGAGATGGTGCGGGCGCTGCGCGTCATGACCGTCGAGCGCGGCGTCGACCCCCGCCGGTTCGCGCTGCTTGCCTTCGGCGGCGCGGGCCCGCTGCACGCCGCCGCCATCGCCGAGGAGCTCGGGATGACGAAGATCCTGGTCCCGCGCGCGTCCGGCGTGCTCAGCGCGCTCGGCCTCGCGGCGGCGGATCGCCGTGCCGACGCGCAGCGCACGGTGCTCGGCGACGGCGCGGCCGACGCCGGCTCGCTGCGCGACGAGGTGGCGCAGACCCTCGGCGCCGAGCCGGAGATCGAGCTCGCCTGGGACCTGCGCTACCACGGGCAGTCGCACGAGCTGACTGTCCGCGGCGGCGACGAGCACGACCTGCGCGAGCGCTTCGAGGCGCTGCACGAGGAGCGCTACGGCCACCGCGACCCCGAGGGCGAGGTCGAGCTCGTGACCGTGCGCGTCACCGGCCGTCTTCCCGCGCAGACGGTCGAGTTCGGCGCCGCGGCCGGCGAGCGCGTCGAGGGCCCAACCGTCGTCCGGTTGCCGGAGGCGACGCTCGTCGTCCCCGAGGGCTGGGGCGGCGCCACCGACGCGACCGGCACGCTGATCCTGGAGCGCGGGCGATGATCGACCCGATCGACCTCCAGGTCACCGCCGGCGCGCTGCGCGCCGCCTGCGAGGAGATGGGCGCCGTCCTCGTGCGCTCGGCGCACAGCGCGAACATCAAGGAACGTCGCGACTGCTCGACGGCGCTCTTCGACCCGGCCGGCGAGATGGTCATGCAGGCCGAGCACATCCCGGTCCACCTCGGCGCGATGCCCGCCGCGGTCGCCGCCGTGCGCGACCGCGAGCATGCGCCGGGCGTGTCCTGGGTGCTCAACGACCCCTATGCCGGCGGCACCCACCTGCCCGACATCACCGTCGTCACGCCGGCCTTCCACGGCGGCGAGCTGCTCGGGTTCGCGGCCGCCCGCGCCCATCACGCCGACGTCGGCGGCCGCGTTCCCGGCTCGATGCCCGCGGACTCGACGACGCTCGACGAGGAGGGCGTGGTCATCGCGCCGCGCGTCCTCGACGAGGCGGCGATCGAGGAGCTCGCCGCGCGCATGCGCCAGCCCGCGCACCGCCGCGCCGACCTGCGCGCCCAGCTCGCCGCAAATCGCACCGGCGCCCGCCGCCTGGCCGAGCTCGCCGAGCGGGTGGGCATCGAGTTCCTGCGCGAGGCGACCGCCGCCGTCCTGGACTACGCCGAGCGCCGCACCCGCGCCCGCCTGGCCGAGCTCGAGGACGGCACCCGCACCGCGGTCGACGTCCTCGAGGCCGCCGAGGGCAACCTCGAGCTGCGGCTCGCCGCCACCGTCACCGGCGACGAGCTGACGCTCGACTTCACCGGCTCCGCCTCCCAGCACCGCGGCAACCTCAACTGCCCGCTCGCGGTCACCGCCAGCGCCTGCCTGTTCGCTGTCCGCGTGCTGACCGACCCCGACATCCCGCCGAGTGCGGGCGCCTATCGCCCGATCACGGTGGTCGCCCCCGAGGGCTCGCTCCTCAACGCGCGTCCCCCCGCCGCGGTCGCCGGCGGCAACGTCGAGACCTCATCGCGCGTTGCAGACCTCGTGCTCGGCGCCTTCGGGTGCGCGCTCGGCCAGGGCACGATGAACAACCTCACGCTCGGCACCGACGACTGGACCTACTACGAGACGATCGGCGGCGGCCAGGGCGCGTGCCCGGACGCCGACGGGCCGAGCGGCGTCCACGTCGCGATGTCGAACACGCTCAACACGCCGGTCGAGGCGCTCGAGCTCGAGTTCCCGCTGCGCGTCATGGAGTACGCGCTGCGGCACGGGTCCGGCGGCGCCGGACGCCACCGCGGCGGCGACGGCGTCGTGCGCGAGATGCAGGCGCTCACCGCCATGGGGTTCTCGCTGCTCACGGAGCGCCGCCGGCACGCGCCGCCCGGCGCCGACGGTGGCGAGCCCGGCGCGCGCGGGCGCAACCTCCTCGACGGCGCGGAGCTGCCAGCGAAGGCGACCGGCGACCTCCGAGCGGGCTCGCGCCTGCGCCTCGAGACGCCCGGTGGCGGTGGCTACGGGCGCGCCTAAGGGGTGCCCTTATGCAGATAAGGGGTCGGCGCGGCGAACCGGCTCCATCCGCCCGATGTGCGGATTGAGACGCGGAGCGACCATGCAGGACATGTTCAACCAGCTCTCTCATTACCTGTCGGACGCCCGTACTGATGACATCCAGCGATACTGGGACCGTGGCCACACGCGTGACGAGCAGCCGGTTCATAGGGCGCACGCGAGAGCTCGCGGAGCTCGAGGCGGCCCTGCACGACGCGTCCTCTGGGCGCCCGTCACTCGCCTTCATCGCGGGTGAATCAGGCGTCGGCAAGACACGCCTCCTCAAGGAGCTCGAGCGCCATGCGCTCGCAGAGGGCGCGCGCGTCATCAGCGGGGACTGCGTCGCTCTAGGAGACGACGAGCTTCCCTACGCGCCCATCGTCGCCGCCCTGCGATCCCTCACGCGCGACGGCGACCCCGTGCTCGACGAGCTCGGCCCGGCCACCCGGGCCGGGCTCGCGAGCCTTCTCCCCGAGCTCGCGCCGGCCGGCGCCCAGGCGTCAGGCGACGGCGACGACCCGGCCCAGGGCCGCGTCTTCGAGGCCCTGCTGACGCTGCTCGACCGGCTCGGCCGCGACGAGCCGGTCCTGCTGGCGATCGAGGACCTCCATTGGGCGGACTCCTCGACGCGCGCGCTGCTCGTCTTCCTCGCCCGCAGCCTGAGGGCCGAGCGGGTCCTCGTCGCGGCGTCGTATCGCCCCGACGAACTGCACCGCCGCCACCCGCTGCGCTCGCTGCTGGCCGAGCTCGAGCGCGCGCCCCGCGCGCGCCGGGTCGAGCTCGTCCCGCTGTCGCGCGAGGAGCTCGCCGAGCAGCTCGCCGACATCCTCGGCGCCCCCGCCGACGAAGCGCTCGTCACGCGGCTGCACGCCCGCAGCGAGGGCAACCCGTTCTTCACCGAGGAGCTGCTCGCCGCCGGCCTCGACGGCCGCGGCGAGCTGCCCTCGACGATGCGCGATGCGCTCATGGTCCGCATCGAGTCGCTGCCGCGCGACGCGCAGGAGGTGCTGCGCGTCATCGCGATCGCCCGCCGCGTCGACCACTCGCTCCTGGCGGATGCGTCGCCGCTCGACGCCGCCGCCCTACGCGACGCGCTGCGCGAGGCCGTGGCCGGCCACGTGATCGTCGTCGACCCCGACGGCCGCTACGTGTTCCGTCACGCCCTGCTGCGCGAGGTCGTCCACGACGACCTGCTGCCCGGCGAACACGCCGAGCTGCACCTGACGCTCGCGCGCGCGTTCGAGCGCCGGGTCGAGGTCGACGGGCCCAACGCGCAGATCATGGCCGGGATCGCGCATCACTACCTCGCGGCGGGCGACCAGCCCGCGGCGCTGGCGAGCGCCGTCCGGGCGGCCGAGGCGTCCGAGGGCGTCCACGCCTTCGGCGAGGCGGCGAAGCTCTATGAGCGCGCGCTCGAGCTGTGGCCGCGCGTCAACGATCCCGAGGCGCTCGCCGGCCGCGACCGGGCGTCGCTGCTCGCCCAGGCCGCGCAGGCGCACGATTACGACGACCACGACGTGCGCGGCGAAGCGCTCTACGAGGCCGCGCTGCAAGAGATCGACGAGCAGGCCGAACCGCACCGCGCCGCGGGGCTCCTCGAGCGCCTCGGATCGATCCGGTGGAAGCTCGGCCTCGCCGAGAGCGGCATGGCCACGCTGGAACGCGGCCTTGCGCTGCTCCCGCCCGACGACGTGAGCCGCGAGCGCGCCTGGCTACTGGCGCGCCTCGCCTCCTGCACGATGCTCCGCGGGCGCCACCGCAGCGCGATCGAGGCGGCGCGCGCCGCCCTGCCGGTCGCGGAGGCGGCGCACGAGCCCGGCGCGCGCGCTCGCGCGCTCAATGCGCTCGGCACCTCGCTCATGTCGCTGGGCTCGGTCGACGAGGGCGCCGAGCACGTCCGCAAGGCGATCACGCTGGCGCTCGACGAAGAGCGCCCGCAGGAGCTCGAGGCGGCGTTCGTGAACCTCGCCGACAACCTCCATCAGGCGGGGCGCTCGGAGCAGGCGCGCGAGGTCGTGCGCGAAGGCCTCGAGACCGTCGGCACGCGCCGCGACCGCTGCGACTGGCTCGAGCTGCTCGAGGCCGAGATCGCGTTCGACACCGGCGACTGGGCGCACGCCGCCGAGCACATGCTCGAGGCGCGGCCGTACTCCGGCACGACGTTCGTCAACTCGCTGCTGCGGCGGGGCGAGATGGCGCTGGGGCAGGGCGACGCCGACACCGCGGCCGACCTGCTGGCCCAGGCCCAGAAGGCGACGCGCTACCTCGACGAGCCGCAGTTCCTCGGCGTCCTCGGCGCGCTGATCGCCGAGATGCGGCGCAGGGCGGGAGACCTCGAAGGCGGGCGCGCCGCGGTCCAGGCCGCCCTCGACCGGATCGAGACCTGCACCGACGACGTCGTGCGGCTCGCCCGCGTCGCGACGATCGGCGCGATCATCGAAGCGGACGCGGCGCAGCGCGCCCGCGACCTCGGCGACGCCGAGGACGAGCGCCGCGCGCTGCTCGAGGGCGAGTTCCACGTCGCGCGGGTGCAGGCGGCGGCCGACGACGGCGGACCGGTCGAGAGCGCCTGGTTGCGCAGCGCGGAGGCCGAGCAGGCGCGCGGCGCCGCCCGGCCGGACCCGGCCCTGCACGAGGCCGCCGCCGACACGTGGGAAGAGCTCGGGCGCGCCTATCCCGCGGCGATCATGCGCTACCGGGCGGCCGAGGCGCACGTCGCCGGCGGCGACCGCGATGCGGCGGCCGCGCAGCTCGAGCGCGCACACGCCGTCGCGGCCGCGCTCGGCGCCGGCTGGCTGCGCGCCGAGACCGAGAGCCTCGCGGCCCGCGCGCGCCTGGCGCTCGCGGACGCGGCGCCGCAGGAGGCGATCGACGCCGACCACGGCGAGGAGGTCGAGGACCCGTTCGGCCTCACGCCGCGCGAGCGCCAGGTGCTCGCGCTCGTGGCCGAGGGGCGCACGAACCGCGAGATCGGGGACACGCTGTTCATGGCCGAGAAGACCGCGAGCGTCCACGTGTCGCGGATCCTGGCCAAGCTCGACGTCCGCAGCCGCACCGAAGCCGCCGCGGTCGCCCACCGGCTCGGGCTCGACGGCGGCCTGACCGCGCAGCCTCGGGCCTAGGCGCTCTCATAGGATCCCCGCCCGTGGACCGGATCGGTTTCGTCGGGCTGGGGATCATGGGGTCGCGCATGGCGGCCAACCTGCGGCGCGCCGGCTATGAGCTGACCGTCTACAACCGCACGCGCGAGCGGGCGGATGCGTGGGCGGGCGAGCACGGCGGGACCGTGGCGGCCACGCCCGCGGAGGTCGGCGCCGCCAGCGACGTCGTCATCACGATGGTGGTCGACGGCGCGCAGGTGACCGAGGTGCTGCTCGGCCAGAACGGCGTCGCCGGCGGAGCGTCCGACGGCACACTCTGCGTCGACATGTCGACCATCGCCCCCGGCGACAGCCGCCAGCTCGCCGCCGCGCTGCAGGAGCGCGGCATCGGCTTCGTCGATGCGCCCGTGACCGGATCGAGCCCGAAGGCCGAGGACGGCACGCTCACGATCATGGCCGGCGGCGCGCCGGAGCAGTTCGAGCGCGCACGGCCGCTCTTCGAGGCCATGGGCGAGCTCATCGTGCACGTGGGCGACGAGGTCGGGCAGGGCGAGATGGTCAAGCTCATCAACAACGCCGTCGCCGCGGCGAACGCGAACACGCTCGCGCAGGCGCTCGTCGTGGGCCGGGCGACCGGCGTCGACCTCGATGCGCTGACCCGCGTGATGTCCGCCGGCAGCGGTGGTTCGGCGATGCTCGCGCTGAAGGCGGGCCCGATGCGCGAGCACGACTACTCGACGCTCTTCAAGCTCGAGCACATGCTCAAGGACGTGCGCCTGTGCCTCGAAGAGGGGCAGGCCGCGGGCGTGCCGTTCCCCGCCGCGGCGTCCGTCCGCGAGGCCCTCACGGCCGGCATGGGCCGCGGTCTCGGCGACGCCGACTTCGCCGCGATTGTCGAGGCGGTCGAGGGCTTCGCCGGTATTCGCCTTTAGGCGCGTTCATACGACCGTCCAGCGAACCCTCCACGCCGCTTGCAGCTTTGGTGGATAAATGTGCGCAATTGCCACAATCGCTCAACGCGCGCGCGAGGAGTCCGTATCAACCACTGCGGATGTCTGCTTCGGGAGAGAGCGAAGGCACCGCGCGCCCTCGTCTGACGATCGTCGGGGGCTCGGGCGGTGCCACGCGACGCGAGCGGGCCACGCCGGCGCGCGGCTCCGGCGAACCGGTCGTGCGAGCCCGGCTCGTCGCGGTCACCGATCGCTGCTGGCAGTGCCGCACGAAGGTCCGCGGCGTCGTGGGCATCCTCGTGGATCCGAGCCGGACGCCCGACGGCAGCGGCTTCCTCGCCATCGACGACGTCGCCGAGATGCTCGTCGAGTACGTGGACCCGAGGGCGCTCGCCCGCCGCGGCATCGGCGAGCTGCGCCATCGCGACAGCCCCGGCGTTGCGGGTGGCTACGTTGGAAACGGCTGCATCGAGTGCGATGCCCTCATCGGCCGCTTCCAGCTGCAGGACCTCCTGCACGAGCACCTGCAGGCCGGCGGCACCTACGCGCAGCTCGACATCGGCGTCCCGGTCGAGCTGCCGGCGGTAGCCCTCGCGCGGCGACTGGCGCACGGCTAGCGCCAGACGAGCGGCAACGCGCCAAAGCGTCAGACCTAAAACCCTCCCAGATGCAGAGGAATTTGGGATTTCCGGCGCGCTTTGCGAGAATGGCGGGGTCCTGTGGCCGGGAACGATGTTTGTCGTTCCGCGCCCAGGGCGATCTACGTAAGTCCCCCCTTTCTCCTCTTTCCTTATGCCAATTGCTTTCAAGGAATGGGCGGTCACCGTCCGTGCGCTCGCCGAGGGCGAGCAGCTCGTCACTCTCCGCAAGGGCGGCATCCGCGAAGAGCGCAAGCACTTCGAGGTTGAGCACGACCGTTTCTTCCTCTATCCGACATTCGAGCACCAGCGCAACGACGTCGTGCGCGCCTCCCATCAGCCCGAGCTGCGTCGCGCCCTCGAGGAGGGCGTCTGGCCCGACGCGGAGCCTCCTGCCCACGCGCTGACGCGCGACGGCGGGATCCCGCAGCCCGATCGCGTCCGCATCCGGGCGTGGGCCGAGGTCGCCGCGCACTGGACGATCACCGATCCGCGCACGGTGGACGCGCTCTCCCCGTATTACGTCTGGACGTCGGATTACTGCGAGAAGCGCCTGCAGTGGAAGCGTCGTCATCCGCTGCACGTGCTGCTGCTGCGCACCTACCGGATCCCGCGGCCGGTCACGGTCAAGGTCCGCGATGACTTCCACGGCTGCAAGTCGTGGCTGGAGATCACCCGCGACCTGCCGTTCGAGGGCACGCCCGTGCTCTCCAACGACGAGTTCGATCGCGCGTCGGAGGAGATCGAAGCGATCGTCCACGGCGAGCGCATCGAGGCGCGCGAGCCGGCGCTGGTTTAACCGCAGCGCGGTACGCCGGCTCACCGTCGCGTGAGCCGTGCCACAGAAGGAAGTCGCCGTGCCGGCGTCCTTGGTGTCGTGGCCGTATGGCCCGCACAGGACGAGTACGAGCGCGAGCTCGCTGCCGGAGCCACGTTCGCCGGGTATCGCATCGCGGGCGTCGTGGCCAGAGGCGCGACCGGCGTCCTCTATCGCGCGACGCGGGACGCGCTCGCGTGGCCGGTCGCGCTGAAGCTCATCGGCGCGCCGCTCGCCGAGGACGAAGCGTTCCGCGACCGCTTCGAGTGCGCGTCGCGCCTCGCCGCGTCGCTCCGTCACCCCAACCTCGTCCATGTTCACGACTTCGGCGAGCGGCACGGCCGGCTCTTCCTGGCGACCCGCTACGTGGCGGGGACCGACCTCGGGAGGCTCGTCGCGCGCGACGGCCCGATGCGCTTCGAACGCGCGGCGCGGCTGATCGGCCAGGTCGCGAGCGCGCTCGACGCCGCGCATCGGTGCGGGCTGATCCACCGCGACGTCAAGCCGGCTCACGTGCTCGTCGCCGGAGAGCTGCATGAGCGGGCGGTGCTGACCGACGCCGGGCTGAGCGGGCTGGGCGCGCTCGACTGCCTCGCGCCCGAGCTCGTCGACCCGGCGCAGGCCGGTGTGCGCTCGGACGTGTATGCGCTGGGGTGTGTCCTCTTCTTCGCGCTCACCGGGCGGACGCCGCTCGCGCGCGACACCCATCTCGCGACGATCGTCGCGCACCTGGCCGAGCCGCCCTCGGCGCTGCGCGCCCGCCGCCCCGACGCACCGGCGGCGCTGGAGGAGGTCATCGCCCGCGCGCTCAGCAAGGATCCCGGCGACCGGCCCGCAAGCGCCGGCGCGTTTGCCGCGGCCATCGACGCGGCGCTGCGCCCAACGACCGCGCCGGCCGCGCGCCCGATTCCGCGCCGCCGCGGTCGGCGACTGCGGATCGGCGTCACGGTCGCGACCGCGATCGCCGCCGCGGCGGCCGTCGTCGTCTCGCTGGGCACCGGCGGCGGCGCGGACCGCGCGCGAGTCGCCGCGCCGGAACCGGCGGTCCCAGCCCCGCGCGCGCCCGCCCCCCGCGCGCCCGCGGCCATCGCGACGATTCACATCGGCAAGGCCGCCGACGGGATCGCGGCCGCCGGCGACGACGTATGGGTCGCCGCCCCGCGCGACAACGCCCTGATCCGCATCGACGCGCGCACGAATCGGATCACCGCGCGCGTGCCCGCCGGCACCGACCCCGACTCGGTCGTCGCGGCGCGCGGCGCCGTGTGGGTCTCGAGCCGAGCGACGGGCCGCCTGCTGCTCTTCCGGGCGCGACCCCGCCCCGTCCAGGTGCGCGCCCTCCCCGTCGGCGCCAAACCCGAGGGCGTCGGGCTCAGCGACCGCCGCGCCTGGGTCGTGAGCGCGGCCGATGACACCGTCACCCGCGTCAACCGCCGCGCGGGCACCGTGACGGGAACGCCCACGCCGGTCGGAGGTCAGCCGATCGACATCTCCATCGGGCCGACCGGGGTCTGGACGGCCAACAGCGACGACGGGACGGTCAGCCATGTGGACGCTGCGACGGGCCGGCGCATCGGCGGCCCGATCCGCGTCGGCCGCGAGCCCAAGGGCGTGACCGAGGGATTCGGCAGCGTGTGGGTCGCCAACGGCGGCGACGACACCGTCTCGCGCCTCGAGGCGCGGACGGGCCGCGCCATCGGCGAACCCATCCGCGTCGGCGACCAGCCGAGCAAGCTGACGGTGGCCGCCGGCCTCGTCTGGGTCACGAACTTCGGCTCGGCGACGGTCACCCGCATCGACCCGCGCACCGGTCGCGTCGCCGGCGCGCCGCTGCGCGTCGGCCGGCACCCGGTCGGGATCGCCTTCGGTGCCGGCCACCTCTGGGTGGCGAGCCTGGGCGACGGGACCGTGACGAAGATCAGGCCCTGACGACGAGCTTGGTCGTGACCTGATGCGTCAGCGCGCCGCTTCGGCCAGTGACCGTGATCGTGAACGTCCCGCGCGTCGTGGAGCGGACCGTGCGCACGGTCAGCGTCGACGCACCGGCACGGGGCACCGGGTTGCGCGAGAACGATGCCGTCGCGCCCGACGGCAGACCGGTCACGGACAGCGTGACGTTCCCGCCAAAGCCTCCTTGCGCCGCCACAGTGACGGTGTAGGAGGTGCTCTGCCCCGCGGTCACCCCCCGCGAGGTTGGCG
>DATFRW010000155.1:0-13980 GCA_035262945.1 Solirubrobacteraceae bacterium | reverse complement strand
ACGCGGGCGAGGTGCTGCTCGGAGTCCATCAGCACAGGCCGGTGGGTTGGTGCACGACCTTGCGCACGCGGCCCGCCCCGGTGTACATGTGCACGCCGCACGGCAGGCACGGGTCGAACGAGCGCACCGCGCGCATGATGTCGACGCCCTTGAAGTTCTCCGGGCCGTTCTCCTCGAAGATCGGGGTGTTCTGCACCGCGTCCTCGTACGGTCCGGGTGTGCCGTAGACGTCGCGCGGGTTGGCGTTCCACGGCGTCGGCGGGTAGGGCTGGTAGTTGGCGATCTTGCCCTCGCGGATGACCATGTGGTGCGAGAGCACGCCGCGCGCCGCCTCGTGGAAGCCGACGCTGATCGCCTGCTCGGGCACCTTGAAGTCCGCCCAGCTCTTCGTCCGCCCCGCCCGGATCTCGGCCAGCGCCTTCTCCAGGCAGTGCAGCCCGACGAGCGCCGAGTAGGCCTGGTGGTACGAGCGCGCGCGGTCGCGCTCGACCGCGTTGGACTTCTCCGGGACGCGCCACTCGAGCTCCATCTCGGGCATGCCGGCGGTCTTGGGCAGGACCATCTTGATGCTCTCACCCGTGGCCTTCAGGTACCCGATGTCGACGAGCCCGGCCTTGGCCGTCACCCACTGGCGGGCGAACGGCCCGCCGCCGGTGTCGCACGCCACGTATGTGTCGTTGCGCTTGTCGTACATGCGCGGCGAGACGACCCAGCTGTACTTGTCGGCCCAGTCGCGCTTCTGCGGCTTGGGCAGCGTCACCTTGTTCCACGGGTGGCGCTTGTCGACCGGGTTGCCGAGCGGGTCCTCGGTGACGAAGGTCTCCTCGCTGGTCCAGTCGTCGAAGTACGAGCTGCCCAGCAGGATGCGCATGGCGAGGTTGATCTCGACGAGGTCGGTGGTGATGAGCTCGCCCTTGAAGACCAGGCCCGGCGTGATGAAGCGGTGCCGGCCCCACTCGGTCATGTTGCGGTACGTGTAGTCGACGTAGTTGGGGTCGTCGAAGCAGCCCCAGCACACGAGGTCGGTGTCGCGATAGCCGACCATGTCGTACCCCGGCAACTCCTGCAGGAAGAAGTCGTAGAGGTCGTCGTGCATCGGCACGGTGCGCTTGACGTACTCCATGTAGCGCATGAGCCGCACGTAGTAGTCCGTGCAGGTCTGGTGCGTGATGTGCGCGCTGACGCCGCCGGGCATGATCGTCGAAGGGTGCGTGTGGCGCCCGCCGAACAGGCAGTACATCTCGCGCGTGTAGCGCGCCACCTGCAGCGTCTCCAGGTAGAAGCTGCCGGTGAACGGGTTCAGCGCCCGCATGATGTCGGCGATCGTCTGGTAGCCGTGGATGTCCTTGTGGGGCGCGGACGTCTCCTCGGCCTTCTTGAGCAGCGTCGGGTTGGTCTCCTTGACCATCTGCTCGCAGAAGTCCACGTTGGCCATGCAGTCGTTGAAGATCGCGTGGTCGAACATGAAGTCCGCGGACTCGGCCAGGTTGTAGGCGTAGTCGCCCAGCTTCGGCGGCTTGACCGAGTAGGCCATGTTCTGGTTCAGGCACGAGCAGGTGCAGTGGTTGTCACCGCAGATGCCACAGATCCGGCTGGTGATGAAGTGCGCGTCGCGCGGGTCGATCCCCTTCATGAAGATGTCGAAGCCGCGGAAGACCATCGAGGTCGAGTAGCACTTCATGACCTGCTGGTTGGTGAAGTCGATCTCGGTGTGGATGCCCAGCGACCCGACGATGCGGGTGATGGGATCCCACGACATCTCCTTGACGACGACCTTCTGCTCCTGGGGTGACTCAACGGCCATGTGCTCTCCTCCCTACCAGCGCTTCTGGTAGCCGCTGGTCAGCTGACGCCCTCGCCGGCGCCAGTCCGGCTCCTGGTCGTATTTCGTCTTGATATTGCGATTGCGGAAGTACTTGAGAATCGGGCCGTAGGTGAACCTCGTGACGTTCGCCGCGACCGCTCCCCACTCGTCCTCGTCCATGAACGGCATGTACTTGTCGGGGAAGCCCGGCATCGTGCACGCCATGCAGATGCCGCCGACGTTCGGGCAGCCGCCGATCCCGTTCACCCACCCGCGGACCGGGACGTTGCAGCGCACCACCGGCCCCTTGCAGCCGAGCTTGACCAGGCAGCGCGGGTCGTCGCCGTACTCCGTGGCGAACTGGCCCTGCTCGGTGTAGCCGGCGCGGTTGCAGCTCTCGCGCGTGGTGCGGCCGAACAGCCATGTGGGCCGTAGCTGGTCATCGAGCTCCGGCGCGGGGGCGAGCCCGCCGAGGTGCAGCACCAGGTACAGCAGGGTCTCGGTCATGTTGTCGGGCTGGGCGGGGCAGCCGGGGATGCAGACCACCGGCAGGCCGGCCTTCGACTTCCACTTCCAGCCCAGGTAGTCCGGCAGGCCCATCGCCCCGGTCGGGTTGTTCTGCATCGCCGGGATGCCGCCGTACGTGGCGCAGGTGCCGATGGCGACGACCGCGGCGGCCTTGTTGGCCAGCCGGTCGACCCATTCGTTGGTGGTGATGGGCTGGCCGTTCTCCGGGTTGACGCCGAAGCCCGTCCAGTGCCCCTCGCCGTTGATCTCCTCGTTGCCGATCGAGCCCTCGATGATGAGGACGAAGGGATCGAGCTTGCCCTCCTCGGCGTCGTACCAGGCCTGGATGTAGTCGTCGCCCTGCTCGTAAGCGATGACCTGGTTGTGGATCACCACCCGCGGCATCCCCGGGATGACGCCCTGGATGATGTCCTCGAGGCTGGGGTTGGTGGCCGCGGTCATGGCCACCGAGTCCCCCTCGCACGAGAGCCCGGTCGTCATCCACAGCACGTGAGCGGTGATCTGCTCGGTCTTCTGCTGCCCCGGTGCGAACTCGATTGTGCCGGCCATCGATACTCCTTCCTGCTGATCAACAGATGCGGGGCAACGGATCGCCCACCAACTGGTCCATCACCCGCTTGCCGCCGAAGGCCGTCTGCACGAGGACCATCCCCGGCGGCTCGGTCTTCACCTCGCCGATCTCGACGGCGCGCTCGCACCCGGGTACCTCGCGCAGCGCCGCCAACGCTCGGTCCACCGCCTCGGGCGCGACGAACGCCACGAGCTTGCCCTCGTTGGCGACGTACATCGGGTCGATGCCGAGGATCTCGGCCGCTCCCGCCACGGCGGGAGCGACGGGGACGTCGCCCTCGCGGACGATCATGGCCACGCCCGAGGCGCGAGCCAGCTCGTTGAGGACCGACGCGACGCCGCCCCGGGTCGCGTCGCGCATGCAGCGCAACTCGGGGCCCACGGCGTCCAGGAGTGCGTCGACCGCCGGCCACAGCGAGCACGTGTCCGACTCCACCGCCGCGTCGAGCTCGAACTCGCCGCGTGCGAGCATGATCGCCGTCCCGTGGTCGCCGACCGTGCCCGAGACGAGGATGCGGTCGCCCGGGCGCAGGCCGGCGGTGGACAGTGACGCCCGCGCGTCGACCGCGCCGACGCCGGTCGTACAGAGATACATCTGGTCGGCGTGGCCGCGCTCGACGACCTTCGTATCGCCCGCCACGACCTCCACGCCGGCGGACGCCACTGCTCGCGCGACCGCGTCGACCTCGGCGCGCAGCACATCGGCCGGCAGCCCCTCCTCGAGCACCATCGAGAGGCTCAGCGCCAGCGGGCGCGCACCGGCCACCGCCAGGTCGTTGACCGTGCCGTTGACCGCCAGCTCGCCGATCGACCCGCCCGGAAAGCGGATCGGCTTGACGACGAAGCTGTCGGTCGTCAGCGCGACGTCGACGCCGCCGATCGACACGGTCCCCGCGTCGGCCAGCGCCGCGAGCGCCGGGGAGCCGAAGGCGGGGACGAACAGGCCCTCGATGAGCGTCTGGGTGGCCTTGCCGCCCGCCCCGTGGGCCATCGTGACGTGCTCGTCCTTGAACCGCGGGCGCTTGGCGCGCGCGGTCTCGATGATGCCGAGGATGCGCTCTTCGCGATCGGTCGCGGGGGCGGTCACACCACCTCCCGCTCCCGGGCGAAGCGCCCGTAGTTGTAGTACGCGGCGCAGGCGCCCTCGGGCGAGACCATGCAGGTCCCGATCGCGTGCTCGGGCGTGCAGGCGCTGCCGAACACCTTGCACTCCCACGGCTTGATGACGCCTTTCAGCACCTCGCCGCACTGGCACGCCTTCGGGTCGGCGACGCGGACGCCGGGGACGCTGTAGCGCAGCTCGGCGTCGAGGTCGGCGTAGGCCTCGGACAGCCGCAGGGCGCTCTGCGAGATGAAGCCCAGCCCGCGCCACTCGAAGTGCGGGCGCAGCGCGAAGACCTCGGCCATGACCTCCAGGGCGCGCAGGTTGCCCTCGTGGGGAACGACGCGGCTGTACTGGTTCTCGACCTCGCAGCGCCGCTCGGCGAGCTGGCGGAGGATCATCTGCACCGACTGCAGGAGGTCCACCGGCTCGAAGCCCGAGATGACCACCGGCTTGCCGTAGTCGGCGGCGATGAACTCGAACGGGCGCGCTCCGACGACGGTGGCCACGTGACCCGGGCCGATGAATCCGTCCAGGCGCAGGTCGGGCGAGTCGAGCAGCGCTCGCAGCGGCGGCACGATCGTCACGTGGTTGCACATGCACGAGAAGTTCCGGAAGCCCTCGGCCTTGGCGCGCTTGAGCGTGAGCGCGGTCGACGGGGCCGTCGTCTCGAAGCCGATCGCGAAGAACACGACCTGCCGGTCGGGGTTCTCACGCGCGATCCGCAGCGCGTCGAGCGGCGAGTAGACCATCCGCACGTCGGCGCCCTGCGCCTTGGCGTCGAGCAGCGTGCCCTCCGAGCCGGGGACTCGCAGCATGTCGCCGAAGCAGGTGAAGATCACACCGGGCTCGTGGGCGATCGCGATGCCGTCGTCGACGCGGCCCATCGGGATCACGCACACGGGGCAGCCGGGGCCGTGCACGAGCTCGACGTTGGCCGGCAGCAGGTCGTCGACGCCGTACTTGTAGATCGAGTGCGTGTGGCCGCCGCAGACCTCCATGACCTTGTAGTGGCGGCCCGGCTCGACGGTGCTGAGGATCTCGCGGGCCAGTGCGCCTCCCAGCTCGGCGTCGCGGAACTCGTCGACGAACCTCATGGCGCGACCCGCCCGATCGCCGTGCCGGCGTGGACGAGCAGCCGCTCGCCGACCTGCACGGGCGCCACCAGCAGGACGTCGACCTCGGTGCTCGCCCCGCGCTCGTCGGCGCAGACGGCGAGGCCGCGGGCATCGTCAACCGCCGCCACGCGCAGTTCCACGGCGTGGTCGCCGCAGGTGATGCAGCCGTCGAAGTCCGCGATGCAGGCCGGCAGCGCCTCGCTCATCCGATCACGCTGCCCTTGAGCTCCTCGATGGCGCTGTCGAACTCCGCGCCCATGTTGCGCAGCAGCTCGAGCGTTGCGTGCGCCTCGTCCTCGTCGACCTTGGACAGCGCGAAGCCGACGTGGATCAGGACCCAGTCGCCCGGCCGGGCGCCGCCGTCCTCGCTGTCGAGCAGCCCGACGTTGACGGTCCGCCGGACTCCCGCGACGTCGACCTTGGCGAGGCGGTTGGCCTCGTCGACAAACTCGATGACTTGCCCTGGGATCGCCAAACACATGACCCGCTCCTCCCGGTCGGCCGAACGGTTGTATCAGCGGGTTCAGTGGCGTTGGGGAGGCCGGTAATGCGGATTACCAGGCCCTCTGGTAACCGTGATTACGTCTGGCAGGATGGGGTCCCACATGCGGCCCCCGACGTCGTACTGCTACCTGCTCGACGCCGACGCCGACCTGGCGCAGGTGTTCGACCTGCGGATGCGCGTCGTGGCCCGGCAGGTCGCCACCGCCGTCGTCTTCGAGATCCCCGTCGGCGAGCACGTGCCGTCGGACTGGCTGGAGCCCGACCCGGGTGGCGGCGGCCTGGGCCTCCTGGTGCTGGACGGCGTCATTGCGGTCGAGGTCCACGTCGAGGACCGGACCGCGACGGAGCTGGTCGGAGCCAGCGACCTGCTGCAACCACCCGACCGCGCGCGCGACGACCTGCTCGAGCACCTCGATGGCTGGCACGTCCTCGTGCCCGCCCGCGTCGCGGTGCTCGACGCCGCCTTCGCCGAGCGGGTGCGCCCGTGGCCGCAGATCGCGCTCGCGCTCCTGCGGCGCGCGGGCAAGCGCGCCACCGACCTCGACGTCCAGCGCGCGATCGCCTGCCAGCCGCGCCTCGAGGTTCGCCTCACGCTGATGCTCTGGCACCTGGCGGCGCGGTGGGGACGCGTCGAGATGGGAGGCATCCGTCTCTCGCTCCCGCTCACCCACCGGATGCTCGGGCAGCTCGTCGGCGCCGAGCGTCCCTCCGTGTCGCATGCGCTGGCCCGCCTCGCCCAGGCCGAGCTCGTCACCGGCCGCGGCAATGAGTGGCACCTGCACGGCACCCTCGAGGATCATCTCGCCTCCCTGGCCGAGCGTGGTCACCATGAGGGCGCCGACGCCGTGCCAGCACCCACGACCCCGACGCGCACGTGATGCTGCACCCCGAGTTCGCCCCCGGCCAGCACCGCAGCGAGCGGACGCTCGTGCACGTGATCTGGATGACGAGCGGGCTGGGCTGCGATGGCGACACTGTCGCACTCACGGCGGCGACGAGCCCGTCGCTCGAGGAGCTGCTCACGGGCGCGATTCCCGGGATGCCGCGCGTCGTCATCTACAACCCGTTCCTCGCCTTCGAGACGGGCGAGGACATGATGCGCGCCTGGTACGACGCCGAGGCGGGGCGCCTGGACCCGTTCGTGCTCGTGCTCGAGGGCTCGGTCCCCAACGAGCAGATCAACGGCGACGGCCACTGGGCCGCGTTCGGCGTCGATCCCGCCACCGGGCAGCCGATCACGACGACCTCGTGGATCGACCGGCTCGCGCCGCAAGCGGCCGCGGTGCTGGCGATCGGCACCTGCGCCGCGTACGGGGGCGTCCCGGCGATGCGCAACAACCCGACCGGCGCCATGGGCCTGCGCGACTACCTCGGCCACGGCTGGGCGTCCCGGTTCGGCATCCCGATCGTCAACCTGCCGGGCTGCCCCGTGCAGCCCAACAACATCACCGAGACGCTGCTGGCGCTCGCCCTCCAGCTCGGCGGCCTCGCGCCGGCGATCGACCTCGACGACCAGGGGCGCCCGCGCTGGCTGTTCGATCGCACGGTCCACGAGACGTGCAACCGGGCGGGCTTCGCCGAGGAGGGCGGCTTCGCCGACACGCTCGGCGACGACGGGCGCTGCCTCGTCAAGCTCGGATGCAAGGGGCCGGTCGTCAAGTGCAACGTGCCCGTGCGCGGGTGGGTCAACGGCGTCGGCGGATGCCCGAACGTCGGCGGCATCTGCATCGGCTGCACGAGCGCCGGATTCCCCGACCGTTTCATGCCCTTCGTGGAGGCCGACCGGCTCGGGACGCTGGCCGCCCGCGGCGCGCGATTCACCTACGGGCCCGTCTTGCGCTACTTCCGCGACCGCGCGATGCGCCATCGCTATGAGGTCGAGCCGGCGTGGCGGCGCCCGGCGGCCGAGCTGCACACGGGGTACGAGCGCCGGTGGTGACGCCGCCGTGCCCGTGCACGTGATCTTCCGCTGCCAGTTCTGCGCGGCGATCCCCGATGCGGCGACGCAGCTGTGCCTCGAGCGCCAGCTACGCGAGCTCGTCTGCGGCGAGTACCTCGACGCGATGCCCGGCCGCTGGCTGGTGTGGCAGGGCCGCGGCCCGTTCGGGCCCACCCGCTACGCATGCGAGCAGCATCGCGGCGACCTGACCGCCTATCTGCGCGAGCACTACGGCACGCTCGGATGGCACCCCTGGAAGATGCCGCCGTATCCGGTCACCCGGCGCTCCCGCGATACCGATCGAGCGCTGCGCCTGCGCGAGCGCGCGCCCGGAGCCCCGTGGGGGCCGCGCGCATGACGAGCGCCGACGATGTCCTCGGCCGGCCGGTCCACGCCGGCGGCGGCGACCGGCGGTTCGGAGAGCTGACGCTCGACGACGTGCGCGCGCACGCCGCGGAGCTGGGGTCGGCCGCGGGCTGGGGCCCGACCGCGCGGGTCGCGACCGTCGCGCGGGCATGGCGCGAGCTGGCGGACGACATGGTCCGCGCGCAGGCGGCGACGGTCGCCGACCTCGGTTCCCAGCGGGCGGGCGAACTGGCCGAGCGCCTGTGGGTGGTACCGCCGGGCGGCAGCCTGCTGCGCTAGCCGGCGCTATCGAGCGCCTGGTTGACCAGCGCGTCGGCGTCGGCGTTCTGCGCGCGCGGCACCGAGCGGATGCTCCAGCGCCGGAACTGGCCGAGCGCCTCCATCGCCCGCGCGTGCAGCGGGCGCATGTCGGGGTGCTTGACCTTGTACTGGCCGTTGACCTGCTTGGCCACGAGCTCGGAGTCGTTGACGACCTCGACCTCGTCGGCGCCGAGCGCACGGGCGCGCTCGAGGCCGAGCAGCAGCCCCCGGTACTCGGCGACGTTGTTCGACACCACGCCGAGCAGCTCGTGCGCCTCATCGACGACGTCGCCGCCGGGCGTGGAGAGCACGGCCGCGGCCGCCGCGGGGCCGGGATTGCCGCGCGCGCCGCCGTCGACGTGGACGACGAGTTTCACTCGGTCATTAAGTGTCGATGGGCGGGAACTCGCCGGGCACCCGCGGGCGCCGGCGATCGCGGACCTCGCGCTGTTCGGCGGCGGGATCCTGGTCGTCGCCGCGGGCGCGGCGCTCGCGTTTGCGCCGGTCGATGATGACCTTCACGTTCGGGTCGTCCTTGTAGTACTCGACGAGCTTGTCGTAGAGGTCTGGAGCGAGCTCCTCCGGGACGACCGAGTAGATCATGCGGGCTGCGGAACGAGGTGAAGCTGGCCGAGCTCGTCGGCGGCGGCGTTGGGGACCTGCTCGGCCGGGTCGAGCTCCGAGAGCTCGGTGCCCTGGGCGGTGATGCGCGGGCCGGCGGCCTCGTCGGCCAGGTCGACCTCGAAGCGGTACCAGCTGAGCTCCCACCCGACGACGATGGTCACGACGCTGCCCTCGGTCAGCGAGGGGCGCACGGCGACGATCGGCGCGCCCAGCGAGCGGGCGACGCCCGACACCGTGCGCGGGTGCGCGCTGCCGTTGAAGAGATCAAGCGCGCGGGACATCTTCATGTCGGCGTTGGTCGGCACCGCGTGGACGGTGCGCGGCTCCTGCGGCAGCTGCGGCTCGGGCGCGCGCGGCGGCGCCTCGCCCGGCGCCTCGGCCTCGGTCTGCTCTTGGAGCGCCTGGGCGTCGGCGCGTCGCTGGCGCAGGCGGGCCAGGAACGATCGCGAGCGGCCGTTGTGGGCGCGGGAGCGCACCGTGGCGTCGTCGAGCCCCTCGCGGATCCAGCCCTCGTGGGCGGCGCGCTGGGTGCACAGCTCGCAGACGTTGCGGCGGGCGCCGCCCGCGAGGAAGACGTCCGCGTTCTCGCCGCGCAGGAGCGTGCGGCCGCAGACATCGCAGGACACCACCGGGGTGCTCGTGCTGATCGACTTCCGGGTCACGAGCACCCCAGCCTAGCCGGTGTCACGCGTTGACGGCCTCCTCTTCGGCCTTCGCCTCGCTGATCACCTTCTGCGCGAGGTGCGCGGGCACCTCCTCGTAGCGCAGGAACTCCATGGTGTAGTCGCCCTGGCCGCCGGTGAGCGCCCGCAGGTCGGGCGCATAGGTGAGCATCTCGGCCATCGGGACCTCGGCCTTGACCTCGGTCATGCCGCCCGCGGGCTCCATGCCCTGGGGCCGCCCGCGGCGCGAGTTGAGATCGCCGATGACGTCGCCGACCGCCTCGTCGGGGACGCTCAGCGTGACCAGCATGATCGGCTCGAGGAGTACGGCGCCCGCCTGCGCCAGCGCCTCCTTCATGGCGATCGAGCCGGCCATCTTGAACGCCATCTCGCTCGAATCGACCGAGTGGTAGGAGCCGTCGTAGAGACGGACCTTGACGCCTTTGACCGGGTAGCCGGCGACGACGCCCTGCCCGAGCGCCTCGACGCAGCCCTTCTCGACCGCGGGAATGAAGCCCTGCGGGATGACGCCGCCCTTGATGGCGTTCTGGAACTCGAAGGAGTCGCCGTCGCCAATCGGCTCGATCTCGATGTGGCAGTCGCCGAACTGCCCGCGCCCGCCCGTCTGCTTCTTGTGGCGCCCGTGCGCCTTGGCGGGCTTGCGGATCGTCTCCTGATAGGGCACTCGCGGCGGCTTGAGCGTGACCTCGGCCCCGAAGCGCGACTTCAGGCGATCGACGACGACCTCGACATGGATCTGCGACAGCCCGGCCACGATCTGGTCGCCGGTCTGCGGGTCGCGATGCAGATCGATCGTCGGGTCCTCCTCCTGCAGGCGGCGCAGCGAGGTGAACACCTTGTCCTCGTCGCCCTTGGCCTTGGGCTCGATCGCGAACGCCATCACCGGCTGGGGCAGGCTCACCGCGGGCATCGCGATGGGCTCGTCGCGGGCGGCGAGCCAGTCGCCCGCCCGCGTCTCCTTGAGCTTCGCGACGGCGCCGATGTCGCCGGGCCCGAAGCCGTCGGCGTGGCCCTGCTCGCGGCCCTGCGGCACGATCAGCGTGCCGATGCGCTCCTTGGCGTGCGCGCGGGTGTTGAGCACCTGGTTATCGGGCTTCATCGCGCCCTGGTAGACGCGGAAGAAGTTGATGCGCCCGGCGAACTGGTCGGCCTTCGTCTTGAAGACGTAGGCGAAGAGCTCCTTGTCCTCGTCGGGCTCGAGCGTGATCTCGGGAAGCTCGAGCGCGCCGTGCTTCACGGGGCTCGGCAGGTCCTCGACGATCGCGTCGAGCAGGCGGTTGGTGCCGAGGTTCTTCGTCGCGATGCCGCACACCACGGGGAAGATCCCGCCGTGGTTGGTGCCGTCCTTCAGGGCGGTGACGATCTCGTCGTGTGAGATCTCCTCGCCCTCGAGGTAGCGCTCCATGAGCGCATCGGAGACCTCGGCGACCTCGTCCATGAGCTTCTCGCGGTACTCGTCCGCCTGGGCCTGGAGCTCGTCGGGGATTGGGATCTCGCGCGCGTTGTCGCGGCCCTCGCCGTCGTACTCGTAGGCCTTCATGTCGATGAGGTCGATGACCCCGCGGACCTCGTGCTCGGACCCGATCGGGATCTCGGTGGCGACGACGTGTTGGCCGAAGGAGGCCTTCAGCGACTCGAGCGTGCGGAAGAAGTCGGCCCGCTCGCGGTCGAGCATGTTCACGAAGATCATCCGCGCCAGGTCGAGCTCCTCGGCCCGCTGCCACAGGCGCGCGGTGTTGACCTCGACGCCCATCACGGCGTTGACGACGAAGATCGCCGACTCGCTCACGCGCAGGGCGCTGAGGGCGTCGGCGACGAAGCTGGGCTCGCCGGGGGTGTCGATGAGGTTGATCTTGCGGTCGTCCCACTCGAACGAGCTGAGCGACGTGCTGATCGACATCTGGCGCGCCTGCTCGTCGGGGTCGGAATCCGAGGCCGTCGTTCCCTCGGTCACGGATCCCAAGCGGTTGATCGCGCCGGCCTGAAACAGCAGCGCCTCGTTCAGCGAGGTCTTCCCACTGCCGCGATGGCCGACGAGGGCGACGTTCCTGATGCGGTCCGCCCTGTGCATGCGATATCTCCTCTCCTCGAAGGGCCGGGGGAACGGACCCTAGCGGGTGCGACAAGCGGCCCTCGCAGCCGTTTGGGGAGGGCCGGATCGGGATATATATGACACCGTGCGATATCTCCCGATCCTGGCCTTCGCCGTGGTGCTGGCCGGTTGCGGTGGCGGCGGGGCCACGGCGCCGAGCACGCAGCCGGCGCCGGCGCGGCCCGGCTCGCCGGAGCTGGTCGCCTTCCAGCGCAACGGCGGCTTCACCGCGACCCTGGACACGGTCACGGTCCGCGCCGACGGCACCACCCGCTCCGACAAGCGCTACGGCGGGGCCGGCCGCCACTACTACGACTTCCACATGCGCCCGGCGCTGTTCCGGCACCTGCGAGCCGCGCTGGAGCGGTTGCCCGCGCGCGTTCCCGACGTCGGCACCGGCGATCGACAGGGCGCGACCTACCTGGTGCGCTACGACGGGCGGACCTACGCAGCCCGCTCGGGCGCGGTGCCGACCGCGCTGCGCCCGGTGATCGCGACGCTGGACTCGATCGCCGACGGCGCGGGCCGCGGCGCCGGCGTCCACGAGGTCATCCAGGCGCCGTCGTGAGCGAGCGCACCGCGAACCTCCTCGGCGCGCACGCGCTCGTCGTCGCCGACCGCATGCGCGAGGCGGCGGGCATGGAGCTCTCGAGCGCCGCCGTGCTCAACGCGCTGGAGACGTTCGCCGACGGCGCGTCGATCGACGCGCTGCGGCGCATCCTCGGTCTCAGCCACTCGGGCGGCGTGCGCATCGTCCGGCGCCTCGAGCGGCAGGGGCTCGTCGCTCGCGAGCGCGATCCCGACGACGGCCGGGCGGTGCGACTCCACCTCACGGCGGGCGGGCGCCGCGCGGCCCGCCGCATCCTCACGGCCCGGATCGACGCCGTCGCGCCGCTCCTCGAGGTGCTGCCGGCGGCCGAGCGTGCGAGCTTCGAGCGCCACCTCGAGCAGCTGTTGGCGGGCGTCACCCACACGCCTGAGGAGGCCAACCGCATCTGCCGCCTCTGCGCGCCGGACGTGTGCGGCCACCCCGCGCGGTGCCCGGTCACCCAGGCCGCGCATTAAGGGGTCAGACCCCTTGAGTCGGGGACACTCAAGGGGTCTGACCCCCTAGCGGTTGTGATTGACGACCTCGATGTTGTTGCCGTCGGGGTCGAGCACGTAGGCGGCGTAATAGCCGGGGTGGTAGCGGCGGCGCTCGCCGGGCGGGCCGTTGTCGCGATAGCCGGCCTCGATCGCCGCGCGGTAGAACGCGTCGACCTTCGCGTTCTCGCGGGCGGGGAACGCCATGTGCAGGTGCTCGGTCGGCGCCTCGCCGGGCACGAGCATGAACGACCCGCCCTTGCCCACGAAGCTCGCCCGCTCGACCTCGTCGGTCCCCAGCCGGAAGCTGGCGAAGGGGACGATCGTCTCGTAGAAGCGCTTGGAGGCCGCGACGTCGGCGACGCGGATCCACAGATGGTCGATGTTCCCTGGGTCGCGGACGCCCTCGTGTAGGACGGCCTCAGCGCTGTTGCCGTCGGGGTCGAGCAGGAACGCCCCGTAGTAGTCGGGGCGGTACTGCGGCCGCGGCCCCGGCGGGCCGTCGTCGCGATAGCCCGCCTCGGTGCCGACGCGCCAGAAGTCGTCGACGTGCTCGCGCGAGCTCGCGCCGAAGCCGAGGTGCAGCCCCCGCGTGACCGGGTTGCGCGGGTCGGCGCCGGTCAGCGAGAAGTCGTCCCATTCGGCGAATCGGTCGTCGCTGTAGCTGATCTCGATGCCGAGCGACTGCAGCACGGTGTCGTAGAAGCGCTGGGACGCTTCGCGGTCGGCGGCGCGGATCATGACGTGGTCGAACACGCCTACAGCAGTGCCGCCAGCCGCGGGTCCTGCCGGGCGAGCTCGACCGACTCGGCCTGACGCTCGAACGCGCGGTCCAAGAGCTCGCGCGCCGCGCCCTCGTTGCCCGCCCGCACCTCGAGGCGCGCGAGGAAGATGAGCAGGCTCGGACTGTCGGGATGCTGCTCGAGCCCCTCCTCTACGATCGTCCGCGCCTTCTGCGGATCGCTGGTGAGGAGCGGGTCGGCGCGAAACGACCACTCCCACGCCGACGGGGTGAACGTCGCCGGGCCGCCGAAGCTGAGGACCGTCGTGCCCGGCTCGGCGGCGATCGCGTGGCGATGCGTGGCCGGATCGGGCACGAAGACGTAGGTGCCCTCCGGCGCGTCGTAGCTCTCGTCGTCGAGCGTGAACGTCGCCCGGCCGCGCGCGACGAAGTAGAGCTCCTCGTGGGCGTCCTCGGGGTTCTCGGTGTGCGGCTCGACGACGTCGTCGCCCTCGCGCTGCGCCGAGTAGGCGTTGCACCCGAAGG
>DATFRW010000154.1:0-16865 GCA_035262945.1 Solirubrobacteraceae bacterium | reverse complement strand
CGTGCTGGGCCTCGGCGTCGACGGGTTCCTGAACAAGTTCCTGCTCGTCATCGCGATCGCGTTCGGCACGATCAACGTCGTCGGCGGCTTCCTGGTCACCGACCGCATGCTCGAGATGTTCAAGAGCAAGCCCAAGCCGGTTGAGGCGGGCAAGGACGAGCCCGAGCAGATCGAGCGGGAGGCCGCGTGAGCCGCAGCGACGTCGTTCAGCTTCTCTACATCGTCGCGTTCGCGCTGTTCATCTATGGCTTGATGGGCCTGACCGGCCCGCGCACGGCGGTGCGTGGCAACCGGATCGCGGCGGTGGGGATGGCGATCGCGGTGATCGCGACGCTGCTGATCCCGGGGATGGGGAACTGGGGGTTGATCATCCTGGGCGTGGCGATCGGGACGGCGGTGGGGATCCCGGCGGCGCGGCAGGTGAAGATGACCGCGATGCCGCAGATGGTGGCGCTGTTCAACGGCGTCGGCGGCGGGGCGGTGGCGCTGATCGCGTGGGTGGAGTTCCGCCATTCGGGCGGCTATCAGGACGAGGCGACCTA
Organism: Solirubrobacteraceae bacterium; assembly: GCA_035262945.1. Taxonomy (GTDB): domain Bacteria; phylum Actinomycetota; class Thermoleophilia; order Solirubrobacterales; family Solirubrobacteraceae; genus JAOPZW01. The sequence goes on along the minus strand of DATFRW010000154.1, from coordinate 16,323 downwards.
CGTGGGGATCTTCAGCCTGTTCGCGGCGATCGTCGGGTCGGTGTCGTTCTGGGGCTCGAACATCGCGTTTGGCAAGTTGCAGGAGCTGATCCCGGGGCGGCCGATCTCCGTCGGCTCGGGCCAGCAGTTCCTCAACCTGGGGCTGCTGGTCGTGGCGGTGGCGTGCGCGGTGGCGATCGTGGCCGGCAGCGATGCGGAAATCCTCATGATCGTGCTGCTGCTGGCGGCGGCGGTGCTGGGCAACTTCGTGGTGTTGCCGATCGGCGGTGCCGACATGCCGGTGGTGATCTCGCTGCTCAACGCGTTCACCGGGCTCAGCGCGGCGGCGACCGGCGTGGCGCTGAACAACACGGCGATGATCGTGGCGGGCATGATCGTGGGCGCGTCGGGTTCGATCCTGACCAACCTGATGGCCCAGGCGATGAACCGCTCGATCCCGGCGATCGTGGCGGGCGGTTTTGGCGGCGTGGTGACCGCGGGCGGCGTGGGCGATGACGGGGTCGAGAAGACGGTGCGCTCGACCAGCGCCGCGGACGCGGCGGTGCAGATGGCCTACGCCAATCGTGTGGTGATCGTGCCCGGTTACGGGATGGCGGTCGCCCAGGCCCAGCACGCGGTGCGCGAGATGACCAAGCTGCTGGAGGCCAAGGGCATCGAGGTCAGCTACGCCATCCACCCGGTCGCCGGGCGCATGCCCGGTCACATGAACGTGCTGTTGGCCGAGGCCGACGTCCCCTACGAGCAGCTACACGAGATGGACGAGGCCAACTCGGAATTCCCGCGCACCGACGTCGCGTTGGTCATCGGCGCCAACGACGTCACCAACCCCGACGCGCGGTCCAAGCCCGACTCGCCGATCTACGGCATGCCGATCCTCAACGTCGACGACAGCCACTCGGTCATCGTGCTCAAACGCTCGATGAACTCCGGGTTCGCCGGCATCGACAATCCCCTGTTCTACGAGGACAAGACCGCGATGCTCTTCGGCGACGCCAAGTCGTCGGTCAGCGAGATCACCGAGGAACTCAAGGCACTTTGACCGAACCGCAGCGGGCTTGCGTTCTGGCGCGTGCCGGGTAAGGTCGGACTGTCGTGTCCGCGCTGCCCGTCCTGCCGAAGGCGGCGCTCGCCGCCATTGTTTGCGCCTCGATGTGGCGCGCGTTCCTTGGTGCGCCCGCACAGGCGTCGCACCGAGTGGCGGCGCGTGCGCTGCTCGCGCTGACGATGGCCTGCTATGGAGCGGGGGCCGTCGTTGTGATCGCGGGCGGCGCGGACCTCCTTGGCTCGATGCTCATCGTGGGCGGCATCGAGACCTCGTGCGTGGCCGCGTGGCTCGTCCGCGGCGCCCGTGACGACGGCGGCGGCGACGACGGCGACGGCGGGGGAGGGGGCGGCGGCAGCGGCCCGCGCATTCCCCCGCCGATCGACTGGGAGGCGTTCGATCGCGCCCGGCGCGCGTGGGAACGCACCCCCACGGCGCGCTAGCGCCACGCCGCCGCGAGCACGCGGCGCCAGTTGCCCCAGGCGATCCGCTCGACGTCGTCTGAGCTAAAGCCGTCGTCGCGCAGGGCGTCGAGCAGCCGCGGCAGGCGGGCGACGTCCGAGAGCTCGGTCGGCATCGTGGCGCCGTCGAAGTCCGAGCCGAGCCCGACGTGGTCGATGCCCGCGACGTCGGCCGCATGGCGGACGTGGGCGACGAGGGTCGACAGCGGCGTGTCGGGCTCGTCGCGCCCGTCGGGCCGGATGAACGGCGCGGCGAACACGATGCCGACGATCCCTTCGCTGCGGCCGACCTCGCGCAACTGGTCGTCGGTGAGGTTGCGCGTGGACGGGCACAGCGCGTGGCAGGCGTTGTGCGAGGCCACGATCGGCGCGACGCCGAGGCGCGCGACGTCCGCGAAGCCGGCGGCGTTGAGGTGGCTGATGTCGACGGCGATGCCGAGGTCCGCGCAGCGGCGCACGAGGTCCAGGCCCGCGTCCGTCAGGCCCGGGCCGGTGTCGGGCGACGCGGGGAAGCGGAACGGCACGCCATAGCCGAACGCGCTCGGCCGGCTCCACACCAGGCCGACCGAGCGGATGCCCGCCGCGTACCAGCCGTCGAGCGCCGTGAGCCCGGTGTCGATCGGCTCGGCGCCCTCGAGGGACAGGACGATCCCCAGCGCCTCGCCCGCGACGCAGCGGTCGAGCCCCGCGGCATCGGTGACGATCTCCACCGCGCCGTCGCTCGACGCGGCCAGCGCGTGCGCGATGCCGATCGTCGAAATCGCGACGGCCGCCGCCGCCTCGTGCCCGACGGCCCCGTCGTCGGCCCTCTCCCAGACCGACTCGCCCTCGGTGGGCGGCGACTTCAGGTGGACGGCGAACAGCCCGCCGGCCAGGCCGCCGGCTCGCGCTCGCGGCAGGTCGACGTCGCGCTCGGGCACGCCGGCGAGGAAGCGCTCGGGCGGGTCGCCGGCCTCCTGCAGCTCGCCGAGCGCGTCGTTGTGGCCGTCGAAGATCGCGGTCACACGTCGTCCAGGTCGATCCACTTGGACACGTTGGCCGGCTGCCACACGCGGAGCTCGTAGAGCAGCGCGTCGAGGTCGTCGGCGACGACGAGCAGGTCGCGCGTCTCGGGGCGCAGGAAGCGCTCGACGACCGCGTGGTTGAGGAAGGCGACCAGGTGCGAGTAGTAGTCGGCGACGTCGAGGATGCCCAGCGGCTTGGCGTGAATGCCGAGCTGTGCCCAGGTGTAGGCCTCGAAGAGCTCGTCGAGCGTGCCGATGCCGCCGGGCAGCGCCACGAAGGCGTCGGACAGTTCGACCATAAGCGCCTTGCGCTCGTGCATCGAGCCGACCACCCGCAGATCGTCGATGCCCGTGTGCCCGATCTCCCGATCGATCAGCTGACGGGGCATCACGCCGACGACCTCGCCGCCGGCCTCCCGCGCCGCGTCGGCCAGCGCGCCCATCATGCCCACGCGCGCGCCGCCGTAGACGATGCGGATCCCGCGCTCGGCCAGGCCGCGGCCAACCGCCCGCGCGACCTCCAGGTAGGCCGGGTTCGCTCCGGCATTCGAGCCGCAGTACACGCAGATCGCGGACAGGTCGGGCACCGCTGCAGCATGCCAGGGAGACGGCCGACCTATCCCCTTCGGGTGGCAAATACGTCCCGGACGGGTGGCGACGCGCGGCCCGCGGCGCATCAGGATCCCGAACAAGGTGCTGACCCTGCAGGATCTCTTCGTGCGCGAGATCGACCAATACGCAAGCTTCCGCGGGCCTGGCAAGCTTGAGGGATCGATCGTCAACTGGCTCAACGGTCCGCTGTTCCGGCAGGTCGCGCGCGAACGCCAGACGGCCGCACGGCCGCTCGCCGCCCGCGGCGAACACGAACTCGCCGCGGCGTAGCTGGCTGATGCTCGCCGACGCCCTCGCCTCCGGGAAGTTCGTCGTGACCGCGGAGGTCGGCCCGCCCGCCGACCCCGACCCCGAGCCGGTGCGCGAGACGGCGCGCGCGCTCGCGAACGTCGTCGACGCCGCCAACGTCACCGATAACCAGGCGGCCACCGTGAAGCTGTCGCCGGTCACCTGCTCGGGGTGGATGCTCGAGGAGGGGCTCGAGCCGATCCTGCAGCTCACCACGCGCGACCGGAACATCATGGCGCTGCAGTCCGAGCTGCTCGCCGCGTGGGCGCTGGGCGTCGGCACGGTCCTCGCGCTCTCCGGCGACCCGCTGAAGGTCGGGCCCTACGACGGGCGCGCGACCGCCGTCGGCGACGTCGACTCGGTCGGGCTCGTCTCGCTCATCGCCGCCATGAACGAGGGCAGGCTCGCGGCGGGCGAAGAGCTCAAGACGCCGACCGGCTTTCTCATCGCCAGCGCCGCCAACCCGCTCGTGGACCGCATCGAGCGGCTCGAGCGCAAGCTCGACGCCGGCGTCGGCTGCCTGCAGACCAACATCGTCTATGACGTTGAGCGCTTCGCCGAGTGGTTCGCGCCGATCGTCGATGCCGGGGTCGCCGACCGCGCCGCGATCCTCGTGGGCGTCATGCCCCCGCGCAGCGTCCGGGCGCTCGAGTTCATGAACGAGCGCATCCCCGGGGTCGAGGTCGACGAGGGAACGTTCGCCCGCATGCGCGGCGTCGAAGGCGACGAGGCGAAGGCGGCCGGAGTGGAGATCGCCGCCGACGTCATCCGCGGCGTCCGCGCGCTGCCCGGCGTGGCGGGCGTCCACATCATGGCGCCTGGCTGGCCCGTCGAGGCCGTGCCGCGCGTGGTGGCGGCGGCCGCGCTGGGCGCGACCGCCGCCGGAAGATAACCCCAGGCGCTAGGCGGCCGTCGCTGTTGCAGGCGCGTCGCCGCGACGCGCGGCCTCGGCGTGCTCGCGAGCGTCCTTCGACGAGATGAGCGTTGCCGCCAGGACGGCGCCCGCCAGCGCAAATCCGGCGCCGACCAGGAACGCGTCCTGGAAGCCCTCTGTCAGCGCCACCGCGCGGTCGCGCACGCCGTCGGAGATCTGGCTGGTCGTCGTGGCGTTCGCCACCGCGACGAGGATCGCCAGGCCCAGCGCACCGCCGACCTGCTGCGAGGTGTTCACGAGGCCCGAGGCCAGGCCCGCCTGGTCCGGGCGGATGCCCGTCACCGCGGCGATGGTCACCGGCACGAAGGACAGGCCGAGGCCGATGGCCGCCAGCAGCATCGGGCCGAGCAGATCGCTGACGTAGCTGCCGTTGGGCGGGACCTGCGCGAACCACAGCAGGCCGCCGGCCACGAACAGCATCCCGACGGTGAGCGTGATCTTGAACCCGATCCGGGTCACGAGCGCCGAGGCGAGGCCCGCGCTGACGATGATCGTGAGCGCCAGCGGGAGGTAGGAGATCCCGGCCTTGAGCGCGTCGTAGCCGAGAACCTGCTGCATGTACAGCGAGATGAAGAAGAACATGCTGAACAGCGACATCGCCACGAGCAGCGACACGATGTTCGCGCCGCGCAGCGTGCGCAGGCGGAAGATCGAGAACGGCACGAGCGGCGCGCGGCGGCCGCGCTCCCAGACCACGAACCCGACGAGCAGCAGGACCGAGACGATGCCGAGCACGATCGTCTTCGTCGAGCCCCAGCCCGCCTGGTTGGCATCGAGCAGCGTGTAGACGAGCAGCGCCAGGCCGCCGGTCACCGAGATGGCGCCGACGACGTCGAACGAGCGGTGCTCGACCTCGTCGCGGCTCTCGGCCAGCAGGCGCGGGGCCAGCAGGGCCGCGCCGACGCCGATCGGGACGTTCACGAACAGCACCCACTCCCAGCCGAGGTACTCGGTGAGCACGCCGCCGAGCAGCACGCCGGCGGCGCCGCCGGAGCCCGCGACCGCGCCCCAGACGCCCAGCGCGCGGTTGCGCTCGGCGCCCTCTTGGAAGGTGTTGGTGATGATCGACAGCGCCGCGGGGGAGACGAGCGCGGCGCCGAGGCCCTGCGCGGCGCGCGCCGCGATGAGCCAGATGTCGGACTGCGCGAGGCCGCCGAGCAGCGACGCGATCGAGAAGACGACGAGGCCGTACATGAACATGCGGCGGCGGCCGAGGAGGTCGGCCAGGCGGCCGCCGAGGAGCAGGAAGCCGCCGAAGGTCAGCGTGTAGGCGTTGACGACCCACGCCAGGTTGTCCTGGGAGAAGTCGAGCGCGCGCCCGATCGAGGGCAGCGCGACGTTGACAATTGCCGCGTCGAGCACCACCACGAACTGCGTGGTGGCCAGGAGGGCGAGCGCGAGCATCTTCGCGCGGGGGGTGTCCAATGAGGTCATACGTACCGAAGGCGGTCGGGGAGACTCATGAGGTCCGAGTGTGAACGCAGTCCGTGCCGACCTCGCTACGGCTACCTACACTCTCGGAGTGTCGAAAACGGAACTTGAACTCCGGTTCCGCTTGAGCGAAGATACGGAACCGCAACTCCGTTTGTCAAGGCCGATCACATGACCGTCACCGAGCCCCAGAAGCCGCTTCGCGCCGACGCCCGCCGCAACCGCGAGCGCATCATCGAGGCGGCGCGCAAGGTGTTCGCGAAGCAGGGCACCGACGCGCAGGTCGACGACATCGCGCGCGCCGCCGGCGTGGGGGTCGGCACGCTGTATCGCCACTTCCCCGACAAGCGGGCGCTGTTGGGCGAGCTGCTGGCGGCGAAGTTCCGCGCGTTCGCCGACAACGCCGAGCGCGCGCTGGCCGAGGACGACCCGTGGGAGTCCTTCGCCTGGCTCCTCCGAACCAATGCGGCGGCGTGCGCCCGCGATGTGGGGCTCCAGCAGGCGCTGCACCGCGACCCCGCCGCCTGGTCGGTCGCCATCCCGGAGCTCATGCGCCTCCAGGACCGGGCGGGACAGCTCATCCGCCGCGGTCAGGAGGCGGGCGTGCTGCGCGACGACCTCGTCGTCGAAGATATCCCGATGCTCATGAGCGGCCTCACCGCCACGATGACGGTGCCCCAGTACGACTGGCACCGCCACCTCGAGATCATCCTCGACGGCCTCCGCGCAAGATGACCGATTCCACGGCCCGCGCACAGGCGGGCACGGCGGCCGCGGAACCGGTCATCTTGTGATCTCCCGCGCGGACGCCGTCGCCGCGCTACGCGGCGAGCGGTTCGACGTCGTCGTCGTGGGCGGCGGCATCACCGGCGCCGGCGTCGCGCTCGACGCCGCGTCGCGCGGCTACTCCGTGGCGCTCGTCGAGAAGGCCGATTACGCGTCGGGCACGTCGAGCCGCTCGAGCAAGCTCGTGCACGGCGGCCTGCGCTACCTGCAGAGCTTCGACCTCGGCCTCGTGCGCGAGGCGCTGCAGGAGCGCCAGCTCATGCTCGCGCTGGCGCCGCACCTCGTGCGCCAGCTGCCGTTCGTGGTGGCGGCCTTCGACGGCGCGCGGCCCGACCGCATGCTCGGGATGGGGCTGAACGTCTACGACGCGATGGCGCGGGGGAGCCGCCGCCACCGGATCATCGACGGGAGCGAGGTGACGGAGCTGCTGCCCGCGCTCGGGGCGCGCACCCCAACCTCCGGGTACCTGTTCTACGACTGCCAGACCGACGACAGCCGGCTCGTGCTGACCGTGCTCGCCGAGGCCGAGCGCTTCGGCGCGGTCTGCGCCAACCGCGTCGAGGTCACCGACCTCGTCGACGAGGGCGGGCGAACGCGCGGGGTCGCGGTCGTCGACGTCCTCAGCGGCGAGCGCTTCGCCGTGCGCGCCGACAACGTCGTGAACGCGACCGGCGTGTGGGCCGACCGGCTGCGCCCGGAGGAGCTCCACGACGAGGCCGAGGTCCCGCGGATCCGCCCATCGCGCGGGACGCACATCACGCTCGCGCGCGAGACGCTTCCGGTGGGCGCCGGCGCGATCGTGCCGGCAGGCGCCGGGCGCGCGATCTTCGCCCTGCCGTGGCTCGGCTCGACGCTGATCGGCACGACAGACAACGACTACGACGCCGAGAATCTCGACCACGTCCGCCCAGGCGACGACGACATCGCCTACCTGCTCGACGCGGTCAACGCGTTCTTCGCGACCGACCTGGGGCGCGACGACGTCACCGGGGCATACGCGGGCGTGCGCCCGCTGATCGCCACGAGCGACCCGCGCAAGTCGGTCGACATCTCGCGCAAGGCCGAGCTCTACGAGACCTCGAGCGGGATGATCACGATCACCGGCGGCAAGCTGACCACCTGGCGGCGGATGGCGAAGCTCGCGGTCGACCGGCTCGTCGAGCGCGACGCCCGCACCGCGCCGTGCCGGACGCACGAGATCCCGCTGGGGCAGGCGGTCGACGCCTCCGAGCTGCCGCGGGTCGAAGGGGTCCCCGAGGATGCCTACGAGCGCCTGGCCGCCCGCTACGGGCACGCGGCGCACGAGGTGCTCGCGATCGCGCGCACGAGCGGCGAGCTGGCCCAGCCGATCGTCCCCGGCGGCCCCGCCGACATCCTCGCCGAGGCGGTCCACGTGGCGCGCCGCGAGCAGGCGGCGACGGTGGGCGACGTGCTGCTCCGGCGCACCCGGATCGGGCTGCTCGCCGCGCGGTCGGTGGCCGATCCGGACGGTGTGACCGCCCGGCGAGTGGCGGCCGCGATGGCGGCCGAGGCGGGCTGGGATCCCGGCGAGGGCGAGGCGCACGCCCGCGCCTTCCTCGACGAGGCAACTGCCGAAGGCGTCGTGGTGGATCCGTAACTTTCCCGGGTCTCGCTGGTTGGAACCCGCGATCGGTCCAGCCCCCGCCCGCAGTCCCAAGGAGCCTCGTCCGTCCCCATGCGTCGCCGTATCGCCGTTCTTGCCGTCCTCGCCCCGCTTGCCCTGCCGGGCGTCGCCGGGGCCGCGACGAAGGGCACGTTCTTCCCCGGGGATCCGATTGATGGTCCCAGCGCGGACATCCAGTCGCTGAGCGATCTCGACGTTGCGCGCGATGGCACGGGCGCCCTGGCCTACGTCAAGCGCGTCGCGGGCGTCGACCACATCTTCGTCTCGCGCCTCGCGGGTGGCGCGTTCCAGCCGCCCGAGCAGGTCGACGCCGGGCTGGGCGGCGCGGGCTCGCAGCCCGTGGTGGCCGCGTCCGACGGTGGGCGCCTCGTCGTCGCGTTCGTCAGCGGCGGCGGCGTATTCAGCGTCGTGCGGCCCGCGGGCGCGCCCGGCTACGCGGGCCTGCAGCAGATTGCCCTGAGCGGGTCGGACCCCGACGTCGATATGTCGATCAACGGTGTCGCGTACCTGACGTGGACGACGAACGGCGATGTCAACGCGGCACGGCTCGAGCGCAACGGCGCGGCCTTCAACGGCGTGCCGGGCGCGCTCGACATCAACCAGGCCGCCGTCGCGGGCACGGCGACGGGCCGCTCGAAGGTCGCCGTCGCGGCCGACGGCATCGCCACGGTCGTGTGGGGCGAGAGCGGCCACGCGTACGCGCGGCGGATCTTCGAGCTGCGGCTCTCGACGGCGCCGCAGGACCTCGGCGAGAACGCCGACGAGCCGGACATCTCCAGCGAGGACGACTCGAGCTTCGCGTGGGCGGTCTTCCGCCAGAACGGCGTCGCCGTCGCCCGGCGGCTCGTCGGCTCGCAGTTCGACCCCCCCGTCGCGATCGAGGGGGCCGAAGGCGCGGACACGCCACGCGTGTCGATCAGCGGCAGGGGGGTGGGGTACGCAGGCATCGGGGGAACGGGGACCGGATATGCCTACGGCGCCGTGCTCAAGGACGACGTGTTCAACCCCGGAGTGGTGATCGGTGGTGGCCTGGCGACGCCGTCGCCGGTTCCGGCCGCGGCGGAGACCGGCGACGGGCTCATCGCCTTCCAGCAGGGCGACGCCGCCGGCGGGCGCTCGATCCACGCGCGCCCGTACGACTACGTTGCCGCGTCGCGGGCGGTGACGCCGCCCGGTCCGGACGCGGTGCTGTCGAACCCCGCCTACGGGCTCACCGACGCGTCCCGCGGCCTGCTCGCGTCGGCCGACCGCGCGGGCGATGTGGCCGTCGCGTTCGTCCAGGGCGACGGCGACACGCGGCGCATCATGGCGGGCAGCTTCGACCGGGCGCCGGGCGCGTTCCGCGGTAACACCACGACGAAGTGGCGCAAGTTCGGGCGCCCGCCGCTGAAGTGGGGCACGTCGTTCGAGCTGTGGGGGCCGCTCACCTACCAGGTCCAGATCGACGGGGTCCCGGTGGCCCAGACGACCTCGACCGGCGTGACGGTCCCGACGCGGGTCGCCGACGGCCTGCACCGCTGGCGCGTCGTGGCGATCGACCGGCGCGGTCAGGCCACGGCCACGCCTACGCGCAACCTGCGCGTCGACGCGACGCCGCCCAAGGTGAGCTTCAGGCTGACGGGGTCGCGCAAGCGCGGCGCCGCGGCCCGGGTCACCGTGAAGGCGAGCGACGCCAGCGGCACGAAGGCGAAGGCCTCGGGGCTCAAGGACGTGCACATCTCGTTCGGCGACGGATCGCGCAGGATCCTCGGAACGCGGGCCATCCACCGCTGGGCCCACTCGGGCCGCATGACGGTGCGCGTCAGCGCGAGCGACAACGCCGGGAACACGGTCGCCGTCACGCGCAGCGTCACCGTCCGCTGAGCGCGCGCGGCGCGCCCGCGCCATGATGCCCGCGTGACCGACGCGACGCTCAGGCCACTCACCGACACCAGCACCGGCTGGTCGCCGCGCAAGGTCGTCCGCGCCCTCGGGCTGCGCGACGCCGCGCCCGGGCGGTCGCGGCGCCCGCGCGTCGTGGCGTCGATGATCGCATCGGTCGACGGGCGCGCGGCGTTCCAGGGGCGCTCGGTCGGCCTCGGCCACCCGGCGGATCGGGGCTTGCTGCGCGAGCTGCGCACGGCGGTCGACGCGATCCTCGTCGGCACCGGAACGCTGCGCGCCGAGCGCTACGCGAACCTGCTCGACGACGACCAGCGGACGCACCGCATGGCCAACGGGCTCGAGCCCGAGCCCGTGGTCGCGACGGTGTCGCGGCGCCTGGATCTGCCCGCCGACATCCCGCTGCTGGGCGAGCCCACCGCGCGCGTGCAGGTCTACACGCAGGCCGAGGGCGAGGTGCCGAGCCAGGGCGCGTGGGTCGCGGTCCACCGCTTCGCCGACGGCGAGCTCACACTCCCGGCGATCCTCGACCACCTGCACGCTGAGCGCGGCGCGCAGGTCGTGCTCTGCGAGGGTGGGCCGACGCTCCTTCGCGAGGTCGTCGCCGCCGACTGCCTCGACGACTTCCTGCTCACCGTCGCGCCGCTGCTCGCCGCGGGGGACGCGCCGACCGTGCTGCGCGGCAGCGCGCTGGATCCCCCGGCCGGCCTGGCCCTGCGGAACATCCACCGCGCCGACGACCACCTGTTCCTCCACTACACGCTGTGATGCAGCTGCGCCTGCGCGACCGCACCGTGGCCGTCGAGCCCGGGCGGCCGCTGGTCATGGGGATCGTCAACACCGGCCCCGATTCGTTCTCGGACGCCGTGCGTCTCGACACGCTCGACGCTCAGGTGGCCCACGGGCTGGCGCTCGTGGCCGAGGGCGCCGACCTCCTCGACGTCGGCGGCGAGTCGGGCGTGACCTACACCGACACGACGCCGGCGGAGGTCGAGCTCGCGCGCGTGGTGCCGCTCGTCCAGCGGCTGGTCGCCGAGGGCGTCACGGTGTCGGTCGACACCTGGAAGCCCGACGTCGCGCGCGCGGTGCTCGAGGCGGGCGCGGCCATGATCAACGACGTCAGCGGCCTCGCCGACCCGGAGCTGGCGGACCTTGCGGCGCAGACCGGCGCCGCGCTCGTCCTCATGCACACCCGCGCGGCGCCCAAGCGCGCGGAGTTCCCGGACTACGGGGGCGACGTGGTCGGCGACGTCGAGGCGTTCCTGCGCGAACGGATCTCGCTCGCTCGCGCGCGCGGCGTCGCCGACGAGCAGCTCGTTCTCGACCCGGGCCCCGACTTCGCCAAGACGCCGGCCGAGACCGTCGAGGTCCTGCGGGCACTCGATCGCCTGCGTGCCCTCGGGCGCCCGCTGCTGCTCGCGGTCTCGCGCAAGTACTTCGTCGGCGCGATCACGGGGCGGCCGCCCGCCGAACGGCTCGCGGGGACGCTCGCCGCGGCGCTGTGGGCGGCGCGCGCCGGCGCCGCGATGCTGCGCGTCCACGACGTCGCGGCGGTGCGCGACGCGCTCGCCGTCGCGGCCGTGCTCGAGGGCCGCGAAGCGGTCCCCGACTTCGACGCGTCCGACGACGAACTGAAGTGGATCCGCGCCGACCGCTAGCCTGGGGCGGCTGAAACAGGGGTCGCCGGCCGCTGATCGCCAACGCGGACGGATTGCCCACCGACACCGAACGAACTTTCCACAAGGAGGACCCATGACCGTGCTGCATCGCGACGCCCTCGAGGCGAGCCCGCTTGCGGACCTGCACGCGATCGCATCCGAGCTCGGCCTCGACGGCTACCGCCGGCTGCGCAAGGCCGACCTGATCGAGCGCATCCTCGAGCGCGAGGGCGGCAACGGCGACGCGGCCGAGGACGACGCCGAGACCGTCGCCACCGAAGTCGTCGACGAAGCCGCCGAGGAAGAGGGCGCGCGCCCGCGCCGTCGCCGCGGCAGCCGCGGCGGCCGTGGCCGCACGAACCGCGACGAGGAGGAGCCTTCGGAGGAGCGGCGCGACGCCGTGGTCGAGGGCGTCGTCGAGCTGCTCGGCAACGGCTCGGGCTTCGTGCGGCTCACGCCGCCCGAGCCCTCCGACGACGACGTCTACATCTCGGCGGCGCAGGTGCGCCGCTGCGAGCTCGTGTCGGGCGACCGCGTGTCCGGCCCCGTGCGCAAGCCGCGGCGCTCGGAGCGCTACCCGTCGCTCGTGCGCGTCGACACCATCAACGGCTCGCCCGCCGAGGAGGTCGCCGAGGGCACGCCGTACGACGACCTGCCGTGCGCGTTCCCGTCGGCGCGGATCGAGCTCGGGTCCGACGACCCGACGCTGAAGGCGATCGAGTGGCTGACGCCGATCGGCCGCGGCTCGCGCGTGGTGATCACGGGCGGGCCGTTCTCGGGCAAGACCGAGACGCTGCGGCGGCTGGCCGCCGCGCTGGCCGGGGTCGAGGGGCTCGAGCTGAGCCTCGTGCTCACCGGCGTGCGGCCCGAGGAGGTCGGGGAGTGGAAGGCCGGGTCGGTGCAGCCGGCGTCCGCGCTGACCCTCGCCAGCGGCAGCGACGCCCAGGGCCAGGCGCTCGAGCGCGCGGTGGAGACGGCGCAGCGGATCGCGGCGCGCGGCGGCCATGCTGCGTTGCTCGTCGACACGCTCGACGGCGTCCCGGTCGCGACCGCGCGCAGGGCGCTGGCGGCGGCGCGCGCGATCGTCGACGGCGGCTCGCTGACCGTGATCGCCACGGCGACCGAGCCGCTCGGCGGCGAGACGACGGTGATCGGTCTCGACGCGGCGCGCACCGCGGCGCGCAACTTCCCGGCGCTCGATCTGGCGTCGAGCGGGACGCTGCGGCCGGAGCTCCTCGTGGGCGACGCGGGCGCGGACGCGATCGCGTCGGCGCGCGCCGAGGCCGTCGCGTAGATCAGCGCGGCTGATAGGCGACCCGGCCCCACGAGGGCTCGGGCGCAAGCTCGACCGGCTCGCCGTCACGGTCGGGCTGGATGTAGCGGAACGTCTGCGAGCTCCCCTCGAACTGGACGTCGAGCTCGCCTTCCTTGACGCGCTGGTCGAGCCACGCGGAGCGGAAGACGAGCCGCCGCAGCCAGTGCACGAGCGAGCGGTCGCTGGGCCCGACCAGCTCGGGCCAGCAGTCGTTGACGTGCTCGCCGAGGGCGGACGCGGGCTCGTGGATCTCGCCGTTGACGGCGAGGTTCACGAGGTCCTCGAGCTCGGGCTCGTCGAGGCGTCCGGAGACGAACCCGAGCTTGATCGCCGCCTGCTCGCAGCGCTCGGCGAAGTCGCGCTCGTTGAACGTGAAGCGAAGCTCGCCGTACTCGAGGACGAAGTCCTCGCCAGAGTCGTAGTTACCGCGGCGGGTGGTGTCCATGCCCTTGAGAAACCCCGCCGGGGACGTCGTCCGTGGGGTCGTCGGCATCCTAAGGGCGATCCCTTCTCGGGCGGGTGACCTGAATGCGATCTTGCGCCTTCAGGCCCCCAGCTCGGCCCGCAGCGCGTCCAGCGTGGAGCGCAGGGCGGCCAGGTCCGCGCGCAGCGCGGCGACCTCCTCCTCGAGCCGCTCGACGCGGCTGTCCTCGACCGGCGGCGGGGCCGCGGGCGCGGGGATCTCCGGCGGCGCGGCTTCTACGGTCGCGACCGGGATCGCCTCGTCGCCGAGAAGGTGCGAGTAGCGCTCCTCCTTCTGGCCGGGCCGGCGGTCGAGCCGCGCGGCGAGCTCGCGGTCGATCAGGCGCTCGAGCGTCGCGTGGATCGCGCCGAGGTCGGGGATGGGATGCAGCCGCTCGGTGCGCTGCTTGAGCTCGCCGGGCGTCTGTGGCCCGCGCAGCATGAGCACCGTCAGCACCGCGAGCTCGTCCTCGGGCAACCCGAGCGCCTCGTCGAGGAGGTGTCGGTACTTGGGCGCGCGGCTGCCCGGCCCGCTGGCCAGGCGCGCCCACCGCCTTCGCGACAGGCGGTGCAGCGCATCGCGGATCGTCGCCTCGTCGTAATCGACGACCGGGTCGCGGTTGGTCGACTGGTTGCACGCCAGCCGCAGCGCGTTGAGGCTGAGGGGGTACGCCTCGGGTGTCGTGCGCTGCTTCTCGAGCAGGCAGCCGAGGACGCGAATCTCGGGCGCGGTCAGGTCCACGGCGGGCAGCGTAGGAGATCGAAGGCGGGACCCGCCTCGCCGCGGCCACGTGGCCGCGCTCGGCACCCGCCCAGCGGGGGAAGAGAACTGTTCGCCGGGACCTAGAGGTTCCATGAGCCCGATCGACCCCGCACCCACCATCCTCCTCGTCGAGGACGACGAGCCCACGCGCACGTTCCTGGCCGACAACCTCACCGCCGACGGCTACGAGCTGCTCGTGGCGCCGAACATGGTCGATGGCCTGCGCCTGCTCGAGACGAAGTTCCCCGACCTCGCGCTCGTCGACCTCGGCCTGCCCGACGGTTCCGGCCTCGAGGTCGTGCGCCGCGTGCGCGGCTCCGACGGCGTGGTGAGCCGCATCGACCCCGACGTGCCGCTGCTCGTGGTCAGCGGCCGCTCCGGCGAGCTCGACCGCCTCCGCGGGTTCGAGCACGGCTGCGATGACTATCTGTGCAAACCCTTCTCGTACGCAGAGCTGCGCGCGCGGGTCGAGGCGCTGCTGCGACGTGCCGAGCTGCGCCGCCGCCCGGCGCGGATGCGCGTCGGCGACCTGGAGATCGACTCGGCGGCGCGCACGGTGCGCGTGCGCGGCACGCCGGTCACGCTCTCGCAGAAGGAGTTCGCGCTCGTGCGGGCGCTGGCGGCGGACCCGACGCGGGTGTTCACGAAAGACGAGCTGTTGCGGTCGATCTGGGGGTTCAGGTCGCTCGGCACGACTCGCACGCTCGACTCGCACGCGTGCCGGTTGCGGCACAAGCTCGGGTGCTTCGGCGATCGCTTCGTGGTCAACGTGTGGGGCGTCGGCTACCGGCTTGTCGACGGGGTGGCGGATGCGCAGCCGGTCGCGCGGGCAGCGGCGATTGCGCCGTTGCCGCTGCTGGCGGTCGGCGCGCCGTGGCTCGTCGTCCTGTTCGCGCTCGTGATCGCGGGCGCCTGCGCGCTCGAGCTGCGCCGCCGGCGCGAGCTCGTCGCTCGAGCCTGTCACGAGCTGCGCGGACCGCTGACCGCCGCCCACCTCGCGCTGCACGCGAGCGCGCGGCACGGCGAGGCGCCGCCGCCGCGGCTCGCCGCCATCGAGTCCGAGCTCACGCGCGCCGCCGTCGCGCTCGACGACCTGGCGGCGGCCAGGCGCGGGCGCCGGGCGCCCGACCGCGACGAAGCGGTCGATGTCGGCGACCTGCTCGCCTACCAGGCGCTGACGTGGCGCGTGGTGGCGACGGTGTTCGGATCGCGCTTCGAGCTCGTCGAGCCGGGGCGCGGCGCGATGGTGCGCGGCGACCGCGTGCGGCTGGCGCAGGCGGTGGGCAACCTCGTCGCCAACGCGCTCGAACACGGGGAGGGGCGGGTCGAGCTGCTCGCGCGGGCGAACGGCGACCGCGTGCGGATCGAGGTCGCCGACGAGGGCCCGGGCCTGCCCGCGCCGGTGCGCGACCTGACGCGACGCCCGCGGGGGCGGCGCGGGCGCGGCCTGGCGATCGCGGCCGACATCGCCGATCGCCACGGCGGGCGGCTCGTCGCGGCGCCGTCGGCCCGCGGGGCGCGGCTGGCGCTTGAGCTGCCCGCCTGGCGCGGCGGTGCGTGAGCGATGACGCGCCGCAGGCGTGCCGCTGCACTCCTCGGGCTCGCGCTGCTGCTCGGCGTGCTCGCCGCCTCCGACGTCGCGGGGCGCGAACGCGCGCTGCGCGACCAGCTCGGGCCCGCCGTGGGCGTCGTTGTGGCCCGCTCGGCGCTGTCGCCCGGCGAGCGAATCGCCGCCGGCGCGCTCGGGCAGCGCGAGGTTCCCGAGCGCTACGCGCCCCGCGGCGCCCTGCGCGACGCGCAGGACGCGATCGGCAAGCGCGCCGCCGTGGCCGTGGCGGCGGGCGCCTATCTCGACCCGGCGTTCCTCGAGGTCCCCGGCGAGCGCGAGCGGCAGGCCGCCGGGCCACCGCTGCAGGGCGACCAGCGTGCCCTCGACGTGGTCGCGGTCGGCGACGCGGTCGCCGCCGGCGCGCACGTCGACGTGCTCGTGACCGGCTCCGGAACGACCCGCCTCGTGCTCGCCGGTGCAACAGTGCTCGCC
>DATFRW010000153.1:0-6125 GCA_035262945.1 Solirubrobacteraceae bacterium | reverse complement strand
GGTCGCCCACTACGCGTGCCCGGCCGGGAGCAGCCCCGCGAGGATGTGCTCGGTCCCGTCGAGGTGGCGGCGCAGCAGCCGCACCGCGCGCGCCGTGTCGCGCTTGGCGAATGCGTCGATCATCCGCGCGTGCTCGGCGTTGGCGTGCTCGAGCACCTCCGGCGGATGCGCGATGTGCGCGATGAGCTCGGACAGCTCGGCCTGCACTTCCGTCATCAGCGCGATCAGCCGTGGCACGTCGGTGGCCTGCGCGATCGCGATATGGAAGGCGATGTCGGCGCGACGGTAGTCGTCGAACTCCGAGCAGTGCGCCATCCGCGCGACCTCCTCGCGCATGACCGCGAGGTCGTCCTTGTCGGCGCGTTCGGCCGCGAGCGTCCCGGCGCCAATCTCGACCGCGACGCGCAGGTCGAGCACCTCGTGCCAGTCCGCGCGCAGCGGCACCGCGGGGCCGCCCTCGGCCAGCGGCGGCTCCTGGACGACGAACGTGCCGCCACCGCGCCCCCGCACCGAGGTCACATGCCCTGACTGGACGAGCGTCGTGATCGCCTGACGCAGGGTCGAGCGGGAGATGCCGAGCTGGTCGGCCAGCTCCCGCTCGGACGGGAGCCTGGTGCCGGGGCCGAGGATGCCCAGACGGATCGCGGTTCCCAGGCGTTCGACGGTCTCCTCGAAGGTCGTCGGCGGCTGGACCGGCTCGAAGACGGCCGCAATTGCGGCGTCGCGAGGCATGGCCGAAACCGTACACTCGCCGCCATGGCCACCACACCCATCCAGCTCGACCGCCAACGCATCAAGGAGCTGACGGACCGCGAGGAGCAGCTCCTGAACGAGCGCACGCAGGCGTCGCAGCGGATGTACGAGCGCGCACGCGAGGTGCTCACCGGCGGCGTCGCGTCGTCGTACCAGCTCCGGGAGCCGTGGCCGATCTACCTCGAGCATGGCGAAGGGCCGAAGGTCTGGGACGTCGACGGCAACGAGATGTACGACTTCCACAACGGCTTCGGCTCGATGGTCCAGGGCCACGCGCACCCGGCGATCGGCAAGGCGATCCAGGAGCGCTACTCCAAGGGAACGCACTTCGCCGCCCCGACCGAGGACGCGATCGTGGTCGGGGAGGAGCTCGCGCGCCGCTGGGACATCCACCGCTGGCGCTACACGAACTCCGGCTCGGAGTCGACGATGGACGCGATCCGCATCGCGCGCGCGTACACCAAGCGCCACACCGTGATGAAGATCTTCGGCTCCTACCACGGCCATCACGACACGGTGATGGTCTCGATCGGTGTCGAGTACGACCGCATCGGCCCGCGCGAGGCGCCGGCGTCGCTGCCCTACGGCGCGGGCATCCCCGAGTCGACGGTCAGCGAGGTCTTCTCGGTGCACTTCAACGACGCCGAGTCGCTCGAGCGGCGGATCGTCGAGCTCGACCGCGAGGGCCGCAAGCCCGCCTGCCTGATCATGGAGGCGGTGATGATGAACCTCGGGGTCGTGCTCCCGGAGCCCGGCTACCTGGAGGCCGTCCGCGACATCACCAGCCGCCACGGGGTCGTGCTGATCTTCGACGAGGTCAAGACCGGGCTGTGCATCGCGGCCGGCGGCGCGACCGAGCGCTTCGGCGTGATGCCCGACATGGTCACGCTCGCCAAGGCGCTCGGCGGCGGCCTGCCGACCGGCGCGATCGGCGGCACCGAGGAGGTCATGACGGTCGTCGAGGACGGCTCGGTCTTCCAGGTCGGCACCTACAACGGCAATCCGCTCGGCATGGCGGCCGCGCGCGCAAACCTGACCGAGGTGCTGACGCCCGAGGCCTACGAGCGCCTCGATGCGCTGAACGACCGCATCCTGCGCGGGTGCACCGCAGTCATCGAGCGCTATGGCCTGTCCGGCTACGCCGTCGGCATCGGGTCCAAGGGCTGCGTGACCTTCTCGCCGGTGAAGATCGTCGACTACGAGACGTTCAAGGCCAATCAGGACGCCGCGCTCGCCGACCTCGCGTGGCTGTTCAACATGAACCGCGGCATCTTCATGACGCCGGGTCGCGAGGAGGAGTGGACCCTCTCGGTGACCCACACCGACGAGGCCGTCGACCACTATGTCGCCGTCTTCGACGAGATGGCGCGCGATCTGACAGCCTGACGCGCCGTACGTGCTCGCAGTCACCGCCACAGTGGCGGCGCTTGCCGCTGCGACCCCGAACCCATGTCAGCAGCCGGCGCTCGCGCTGCGGTGCCCGGATCTGGTGATGGCGCGGGCGACGAACCTGCGGATCACCCGCAGCCCGAGCGGTCGAACCGTGCTGCACATGGCCAACCGGATCGTGAACATCGGGCAGGGCCCCGCCGAGCTGTTCGGGGAGCGCGTGTCGAGGACCGAGATGCGCGCGCGGCAGGTGATCGCCGACGCGAACGGCGTGCGGCGGCGCTACGAGACCGGCGCGGAGCTGTACTTCAAGTCGGTGCCCTCGCGCGGCGGCTCGTACTGGAAGTGGAGGAACGCCGCGCGCTTCGAGCTCTGGGCGATCGACCTGAACGCGCAGCGCACGCAGCTCGTGCGCGTCGGCCCCAAGCACGACTACTGCCTGCGCGACCTGCAGCGAGTGCGCTCGGGGTCGCAGGTGCGCCAGCACCGGTTCTTCCCCGGGTGCAACCAGCGCGCGGCCACGCGGGAGGTGACGCTGGGCACCTCGGTCGGGTGGGCCGACGCCTACCCGTCGACGTATCCGGACAACTGGATCGACGTGACCGGGCTGCGGGGGTGCTTCGCGGTCGTGCAGCGCGTCGACCCGGGGGGTCACATCTTCGAGACCAACGAGGACAACAACATCTCATCGACGACCGTGCGCCTCCCATACAAGCGCGGACCCCAGCGCTGCCCGCGACCGGCGCCCGCGTGATGGACCTCGGGCTCGACGGCAAGGTCGCGTTCGTCACCGGCGCCACGCGTGGGATCGGGCTGGCGATCGCGCGGCGCCTGGCCGAGGAGGGATGCGCGGTCGGGATCTGCGCGCGTGACGCGACGGAGGTCGAGCGCGTCGCCCGGGAGCTCGGCGCGCGTGCGCACGGCGTCGTCGCCGACGTCACCGACGAGGCCTCGCTGAGCGCCGCGGTCGACGAGGTCGCGGGTGCGCTCGGCGGGCTCGACCTGGTCGTCGCCAACGCCGGCGGCGCGCCGGGCGGCCCCCGGCTCGAGGACACGACGGCCGCGGACTGGCAGGCCGCGATGGCGCTCAACGTGACCCACCCGGCGATCGTGCTGCGCGCGGCGCTGCCGCACCTGCGGGCGCGAGGCGGCGGCGCCGCGGTGTTCATCGCCTCGATCTCCGGGACGCGCGCGCAGCCCCGCAGTCAGTATGCGGCGGCGAAGGCCGCGGAGATCCACCTCGCGCACACGCTCGCGCGCGAGCTCGGGCCCGACGGCATCCGCGTCAACGCGCTGAGCCCGGGCTCGATCCTCTTCGAGGGCGGCAGCTGGGCGAAGCGGCGCGACGCCGACCCCGGGACGTTCGCCGCCTGGGTGGAGCGCGAGTTTCCGCTCGGCCGGCTCGGCACCGTCGACGAGGTCGCCGACGTCGCGGCCTTCCTGCTCTCCGAGCGGGCGAGCTGGGTCAGCGGCGCCAACGTCGTCGTCGACGGCGCGCAGAACCAGCCGGGGATCGCCGGGTACTAGACGACCGCCGCGCTCGCCCGGGCGACGCAGGCGTCGGCGAACGCACGCACGACGGGGTGCGGCCGGGTGCCGTCGCCGGCGAGCTCGGGCTGGAAGAGGGTGCCGAGGAAGAACGGGTGGTCGGGCAGCTCCAGGGCGCGCACGTCGCCGGCGTCGTCGTGCGCGGTGAAGCGCACGCCGTGGTCGGTCAGGCGGTCGATGTAGGCGCGATCGATCCCGTAGGAGCAGTGGTAACGCTCCAGGCTGCGCTCGACGCCCATGATGCGCTGGATGAGCGAGCCGGGCTCGTAGTTGATCGCGCCCTCATGGCCGACCAGCGAGCACTCGAGCGCGACGATGACGAGCTCGCCGTCCGGGCCGTACTCGGCGTGCGCGGCGTCGCCGATGCCGCAGATGTCGCGGGCGAGCATGAGCACCGCGTGCTGGAAGCCGCCGCAGGTGCCGAGGAAGGGAATGCCGCGCTCGCGCGCGGTACGCGCCGCGGCGATGGCGCCGTCTGCGCTCGTGTAGGGGCTGCCGGGAACGAGCCAGATGCCGTCGAAGCCGTCGAGCGCGCCCTCGGCGTCCTCGGACGCGATCCAGTAGGGGTCGAGCACGAGCGTCTCGCGGCGGCGCAGGGCGTCGACGAGCGCCGGGATGCGGGCGTGGGCGCGCACGGTCTGGGAGCGGTCGCCGACGAGGGCGATGGTGGCGGTCGACATGGCCGTGATCGTGCACCGTCCGCCCGTTCACGTCCAACGATCATTCGCCGTTGTTGCATCAGCGATACTGATGGGCGTGGATCCCCGCTTCATGCGGACATTCGTGACGGTGGCGCGGCTCGAGTCGTTCTCCGCCGCCGCCCGCGAGCTGGGGTACACGCAGTCCGGCGTATCGCAGCACGTCGCGGCGCTGGAGGCCGACCTCGGCATGACGCTCCTGCGCCGGCGCCCGGTCGCACCGACCGAGGCAGGCGCGCGGCTGCTCGAGCATGCGAGCGCGATCCTGCTGCGGCTCGACGCCGCGCGCGCCGAGGTCGTGCGCACTGCATCCGGGCCCCCGGGGCGCGCGCACGTCGGCGCCACGCCGCTCTCCGCGGGCGCGGCCGCGCGCGCTCTCGCGGCCGCGCGCCGCACGCTGCCGGCGGTCGAGACGATCGTGCGCGTGGGAGAGCGCGATGCCATCGCCGTCGCGGTCGCGACCGGTGAGCTCGATGCGGGGATCGTCGACGGCATCGCCGCGCCGGGCGACCCGCTGCGGCTGCCCGACACGGGAATGCCGGTCGCTGAGTTCGTCGAGGAGCCGCTTGCGATCGCCCTGCCGCCGGGCCATCCGCTCGTAAAGCGGCGCTCCGGCCTGCGCCTCGAGGACCTCGTCGACGCGCGCTGGATCGAGGCGCCCGGCGTGACCACCTCGCTCGCGACGCTCGCGATGCACGCGCGGGCCGAGGGCTTCCGGCCGGCGCTGCGCTACGACGGGCTCGACGTCGGCGGCTTGCTCGCGCTGGTCGAGGTCGGCGAAGGGCTCGCGCTGCTGCCCGCGCGCGTGGTCGAGCACGGTGTGGCGCTCGCCTCGCCGGCCCTCGTGCACCGCACGGAGCTGCTCGCGCCCGAGGGCACGGCGCTGCGGCTGGCTGACTAGCCGCGCAGCGCCGCGCGGCGCACCTTGCCCGACGCGGTCTTCGGCAATTCGGGCGCGAAGTCGACGATGCGCGGGTACTTGTACGGCGCGGTCTGGGCCTTGACGTGGTCCTGCAGCTCGCGGGCCAGCCCATCGGAGGGGGCGTGGCCGTCGCGCAGGACGATGACCGCGCGGACGACGGCTCCGCGCTCGTCGTCGGGCGCGGACACCACCGCCGCCTCGGCCACCGCCGGGTGCTCGACGAGGGCGGACTCGACCTCGAAGGGGCCGATTCGGTAGCCCGCCGAGATGATCACGTCGTCGGTGCGGCCCTCGAAGAAGAGGAAGCCGTCGTCGTCCTGCGTGACGCGGTCGCCGGTGCGCCAGGGGCCGCTGGGCGCGCCGTCGCCGAGGTAGCCGCGGAAGAAGGTGGGGACGCTGGCCGGGTCGAGGACGAGCTCGCCGTCGTCGACCCACGCCTCGACGCCCGGCAGCGGCAGGCCCATGGAGCCGGGCACCGCCGGCCGGTCGATCGGCATGCCGGTGATCTGGCCGGTCTCGGTCTGGCCGTAGCCGTCGCGGACCCAGATCCCGGTGGCGTCGTGCCAGGTACGGAGAACCTCGGGGTTGAGCGCCTCGCCCGCGGCGACGAGGGCGCGCAGCGTGCGCGTCGGGCGGGGCTCGGCGCGCTTGGCGATGACGCGGTACTCGGTCGGCGCCATGCACAACACCGCGACCGGCTCCTCGGCGAGGATCGCCAGGCGCTCGTGGGCGTCGAAACGCTGGTCGTGCAGGAGCGCCGCGGCGCCCCGGATCCAGGGCGCGATGAACACGTTGCGCGCCGACTTGCTCCACCC
>DATFRW010000152.1:0-4038 GCA_035262945.1 Solirubrobacteraceae bacterium | reverse complement strand
CGCGCGGCGGTGGTCGAGCGCCGCGGCGGCGACGTAGCGGAGGCGCCCGCCCGTCGCCTTCACGCGCGCCTGCCACTCCTGCTCGTCGCCGTAGAGCTCGCGCGCCTCGTCGAAGCGGCCGGCGCGGTCGACGGCGCTGCGCCGCACCGCCATGTTCGCGCCCCACGCGTGGTCGCAGTCGCGATCGGTCGTGCCGAGGTCGAGGAAGGTGATGGGGGGTCCCTCGCGTCCGCACATGCGGAAGCGATGGCCCTCGAAGCGCGCGCGGATCGGCCCGGTGAACACGCCGACCTCGTCCGGGCACGCCTCCGCCGCGCTCACGAGCGCCTCCAGCCAGCCCGGGTGCACCTCGACGTCGTCGTCGAGGAAGCACACGAGCTCGGCGTCGGTGGCGTCGAGCGCGGTGTTGCGCGCGGCGTTGAGGCCCCGCGGCGCCTCGTGGGCGAGGTAGCGCGCCCCGTGCCGCGCCACCACCGCCCGCGTCGCCGCGTCGGGCCCGTCGTCGACGACGAGCACCTCGGCGCCCGCCGCCCGCGCCTGCGCCATCACCGACGCCAGCGCGACCTCGAGGTACGCGGCGCGGCGGTGCGTGGGGATCGCGACAGCGGTGTTCACGGCACCGGGACAGTAGCTTTGGGCCGCCCTTGATCCTCTTCCTGCACAACCGCTACCGGGTCACGGGCGGCGAGGAGCGCGCGGTGGACGACCTCCTGTGGCTCGTGCGCGAGCACCTGGGGGAGGAGGTGGCGCTGCTCGAGCGCGACAGCGCCGCGCTGGGCCGCGGCCGCGCGGCCGTAGCGCTGCTGCGCGGCGGCCTGCAGCCCGACGACGTCGCCGCGGCCGTCCGCCGCACCGGCGCGCGCGCGGTCAGCGCCCACAACCTCAATCCGGCATTCGGCTGGCGGGCACTGGCGGCGGCCCGCAGCGCCGGCGCCCGCGCGGTCCTGCACCTGCACAACTACCGCCTCGTCTGCGCGGTCGGCACCTGCTTCAACAGCGACGGCGACGACTGCGTGCGCTGCCGGGGGCGCGACACGCTGCCCGGCGTGCGCCTGAACTGCCGGGGGACCGGCGCGGAGGCGGCGGTCTATGCGGCCTCGCTCGCCCTATGGCAGCGGCGGATCACCGAGCACGCCGACGCGATTGTCGTGCCGTCCCACTTCGCCGTGCGCCGCCTGCGCGAGCTGCGCGCGCCCGTCGATCCCGCCCGCGTGCACGTCGTGCCGCATGCGCTGCGCGAGCACGCGAGCGCGTCGCGCGCCGGCGCCGGCGAGCATGTCCTCGTCGCTGCGCGCCTTTCCGCCGAGAAGGGCATCGATCTCGCCGTCGAGGCGTGCGCTCGCGCCGGCCTCCCGCTTGTCGTCGCCGGCGACGGCCCTCAGGCCGCGCAGCTGCGCGCGGCGGGCGGCGCGCGCTTCGCGGGCCGCGTCAGCCAGGCCGAGCTGGCCGAACTGCGCGACCGCGCCGCGCTCGCCATGGTCCCCTCGCGCGCCGCCGAGACGTTCGGCCTCGCCGCAGCCGAGGCCATGGCGGCCGGCGTCCCGGTGGTCGCCACCGCGACCGGCGCGCTGCCGGAGCTCGTCGACCCGGCAGGGCTCGCCCCGCCCGGCGACGTCGACGCCCTCGCCGCCGCCGCCAAGGCGCGCTTCGGCGACGAGGTCGCAGGCGCCGACGGGCTGCGCCGCATCGCCGACCTCGCCTCGCCGACCGCCGTAGCGCCGCGCCTGCGCGCGATCTACGGCTAGACCTCGACCAGCTCCGCCGGTTCCTCGTCCACCGCGGCCGGCCGCGGCGAGCGCAGCAGTGCGCTCCCCAGCGCCGCCGCAACCAGCGCGAACAGCGCGCCGATGAGGAACGCCGTGTGATAGCCGCCCGTGAGCGCGTGGACGGCGTCCTCGCCGGACGCGCGCAGGCTGTCCGTGCGCGACGCCGCGACGCTCGCGAGCACCGCGAGGCCGACCGCGCCGCCCATCATGAACGAGGTGTTCACGACACCCGACGCGAGACCGGCTTCGCTCGGGTCGACGTCGTTCATCGCCGCCATGAGCACCGGGTTGAACGCCATGCCGGCGCCGAAGCCGAGCAGGATCATGGCGGGCAGGACGTCGACCACGAAAGTCCCGTCGACCGGCGCGCGCGCGAAGAGCAACAGCCCGCCGGCGGCAAGCGTGAGCCCGGCAGACAGCGGCAGGCGGTACCCGAAGCGGATGACGAGCTTCGCCGAGAGCCCCAGCGAGAACGCGCCCATGATCACCGTCGAGGGCGCGAACGCGAGGCCGACCTCCAGCGGGCTGTAGCCGAGGACGAGCTGCAGGTAGAGCGCGGCCAGGAAGAACCACGCGAACATCGCCGCCGCCCACAGGACGCCCACCGCGTTCGCCGTCGCGACGTTGCGGTGCCTGAACAGCCCGAGCGGCATCAGCGGCGCGCTCACGCGCGACTCGATGACCAGGAACGCACCGAGCAGGACGACCGCGAGCCCGAGGAGGCCGAGCGTCTCGAACGACGTCCAGCCGTTGTCGTTGCCGTTGACGATCGCGTAGACGGCGACCATGAGCGCGGCGGTCACCGTCACCGCGCCCGGGAGGTCGAGCTTCCCGCCGCCGCCTCCGCCCTGGCCGGCCGGCAGCAGCCGCAGGCACAGCGTGCAGACGACGATCCCGATCGGGACGTTGACGAGGAAGATCCAGTGCCAGCTCAGTGAGTCGGTCAGCACGCCGCCGAGCAGGACGCCGAGCGTGCCGCCGCCGGACGCGACGAAGCCGAAGAAGCCCATCGCCTTCGCGCGCTCGGCCGTCTCGGTGAACAGGGTCATGATCAGCGAGAGCGACACCGCGGACGCAATCGCGCCGCCGACGCCCTGCACCGAGCGCGCCGCGACGAGCATGCCCTGCGTGGTCGACAGCCCGCACGCCAGCGAGCTCAGCGTGAAGAGCGTGATGCCGAAGATGAACAGGCGCCGGTGCCCATAGAGGTCACCGAGCCGCCCGCCGAGCAGGAGCAGCCCGCCGTAGGTCAGCAGGTAGGCGTTGACGACCCACGCGAGCGAGGTCTCCGAAAAGCCCAGGTCCTCCCTGATCGACGGCAGCGCGACGTTCACGATCGTCGCGTCGAGCACGATCATCAGGCTGCCCAGGCACAGGACGTAAAGGGCGAGCCAGCGTTGACGGTTGTCGACGGTCACGCGATAGGGGGTAACACGGGCGTCACGGTCACGACATGGGGCTACCCACACCAAGCCGCTCGGCGTAGGCGTCGTGGAGCTGCTGCCAGCCGTGGTTCAGGGCGTCTCGTCCGCGGATCGCGCCGACCGGCTGGCCGTCGAGGAAGCGCTCCGCGACGTCGAGGCACAGATGCCAGCCGGCCGCCACCTTCGGCAGCCAGTCGCGATCGGCGAGCGTATGGCGCAGGGTCAGGCGCGTGCCGGCGCCGTCCGGCGCGAGCTCCCAGCGCAGCAGGTCGTCACCCCACGAGTACTCGAGCAGGCGCGGCCGCTCGGCTCGCGTGACGTGCGCGCTGAGCTCCTGCGCGTCGTCGCCGTCGATCATCGTCAGCGTCGCGTCGCCCGTGCGCCCGAGGTCGCGATCCGCCGTGTAGGGCGCCCATTCGGCGATCTGGTCGGGCTCGGTGAGCGCGTCCCACACCCGCTCGGGCGGGTGGCGAAGCACGCGCACGTAGGCCAGCGTCCAGCGGTCGCCGTCGGCGCGGTACTCCACGGCTCCGGGCGCGGTCGGCTGGAAGGTCTCGCGGCTCATCGCTGCGCCTCCTGGGCGTCGAGGTGGCGTTCAAGGGCGTCGAGGCTCTCGCTCCACATGCGGCGGTAGGGGTCAAGCCAGGCGTCGAGGGCCTGGAACGGCTCGGGCTCGACGCGGTAGATGCGCCGCTGGGCGGCGATCCGGCACGAGACCAGACCGCCGCCCAGCAACACCTTGAGGTGCTTGGACATCGTCGGCTGGCTGACCGAGAGCGTGTCGGCCAACTCCCCGACGCTGCGCTCCGAGGAGCGCAGCTCGTCGAGGATGCGGCGCCGCGTGGGCT
>DATFRW010000151.1:0-4116 GCA_035262945.1 Solirubrobacteraceae bacterium | reverse complement strand
TCGTCGGCTGCGGCTGTTGCGCGGGCAGCGTCGTCGTCGCCGAGGCCTCCTGCGGCGGCGGGACGGCCGTGGCCGCGGGCGTGACGGGCTTCTTCTTCGCTGCGGTGTCCTCCGGCTTGGGCGCCTGGGCGTCGCTATCGGCGGCCTTCTTCGTGTCGTCGGCCTTCTTCGGCTTCGTGACCGGCTTGTGCAGGCGGTGGACCGGCGCCGGCGCCACGGTCGGCTGCGGTTGCGACGCGATGACCTGCGGCTCGGCGGGCACCGTGCTGGCCGGGGTGACCTTCGCGACCGAGCGATGCGAGACCGGCTTGTGGCGCACGTGGTCGACCTCGACGGCGCCCGCGGTCACGATCGCCGCCGCGGCGAGGCCTGCGGCGGCCTTCGAGGCGACGACGCCCATGCCGGCCGACAGCGAGCCGCCGGCGCCCGCGGCGCCCGCGCTCGCACCGGCCGCGGCGGCGGCGCTCGAGCCGGCGCTGGCGGTCGTGCCGAGGTTGGCGAGCAGGAGCTTCTTGAGCAGGAGCAGCGGGCCGACGGGGAAGATGGCGGCCAGCGCGCGGTTGTTGTCGCGCAGGTGCTTGCGGAAGGCGGTGCAGCGGTCGCAGGTGCGCAGGTGCTTGCGGATCGGCGCGGTCGTGCGGCGCAGGCCCTCGGCGACCTCGCCGAGCTCGTCGCGCACCTCATCGCAGGTGAGATGGCGGGCCTCGGCGGACTCCGCCAGCGACACGCGCGCGCGGACGAGGAGCGACTTGACGCTGGGGACCGTGGTCTCCATCGCCTCGGCGATCTGCTCGTAGCTCAGCGCGTCGATCTCGCGCAGCAGCAGCGCGGTGCGCTGGGTCTCGGGCAGGTCCTGGACGTCCTGCACCAGGAGGCGAAACTCCTCGCGCCGGTGCACCTTGTCCGCGGTCGAGGCGCCGTTCTCGGAGAAGTGGACGTCCATCGAGTCCACGCCGATCGCCTGGACGCGGCGCAGGTGGTTCAGCGACCGGTTGCGCGCGATGCGATACAGCCACGGGCGCACGTTGATCGGCCGCTCGTCGGCGATCATCGCGTTGAAGGCCGCGGCGAAGACCTCCTGGAGCACGTCCTCGGCGTCCTCGCGCGAGCCGAGCATGTGCCGGCAGAACGCGAGCAGGCGCGCCTGGTACCGCGCCACGAGCGCCTCGTAGGCGGCCTGGTTGCCGCGCCGCGTCAGCGCGACGAGCCGCTCGTCGGACTGGATCCGGAGCAGTGGCGTCGGGCCACGCAGGCCCTCGGCGTCGACGTGTCTGAGTGCGGAAGCTTCCACGCGCGCGAAGAAGGGGCTCGCGCGACGAAACACGCGCGGGCCCCCGAAGGTTGCGACGGAACAGGGTACCTACGTATGCCGTCGCCCGGTCCAGTGGGTTAACGAACCTCTCATGGAGCGGCCTAGGATGGACGGCGCGCCCGGGTAGCCCAACTGGTAGAGGCCGCGGCCTTAAAAGCCGCTGCTCGCGAGAGCGTGAGGGTTCGAATCCCTCCCCGGGCATGCGGAGGCTCAAGTTCGCGCCCTGACCTCCCGATGACGGTGGGTACGACATGGGGGGCCCCTCGCGCGTGCTCGTGGATCCCACGGATCCAACGCCCAACCGCCGGCACATCGCCCGGTCCCTCGGACTGCTCTTCCTCATCGAGGGGACTCTCGGCCTCGTCTGGCTGCTGCTGCCTCACGTGGCCGCTCAGACCGTCCCGCTGGCGCTCGTCTGCATCCTCGCGAAAGTCGTCGGCATCTGGATGCGGCGCGGCGGGCTCGACGACGCGCCGTCGTGGGCGCTGAAGGCGATCGTCACCCTCGGGACGCTGCTCGCCGCCGCGGCGTGCGTCTTCTCGGGCTCGACGAAGACCGGTTTTGCCTTCTTCTTCCTCTGGGTCACGCCCTACGCGGTCTACTTCGGCCTGCGCCAGGCCGCGCTCCAGACGGTCTTCGCCGTGATCGGGCTCGTCGGGTCGCGCGTCCTCATCGCGAACGGGAACTTCGTGCCCGCCGAGATCGGTTCGTGGCTGCTGCCCGCCGCGACGATCATCGTCGTCTCCTCGATCGTCCACCAACTCACGCGCGAACTGGGCCGCGCCGACCGCGAGCGGCTCGTGTCCGAGCGCGAGCGCGCCGAGGCCGAGGCCCGGCGCGCCGCGTCCGAGCGCGCACGCGCCCACCGGGAGGCCGCGATGGCGCGGCTCGGGCGGCTCGCGCTGCGCGCGTCCGACCGCGCGCTGCTGCTCGACGAGACCGTGCGGGTGCTCACCGAGACGCTGCGCGTCGAGCACTGCGCGATCCTCGAGCTCCAGGAGGACGGGACCGAGATGCAGACGGTCGCCGCCGTCGGCTTCGACGTCGGCGAGCGCGCGGCTTCTGACGAGCAGCGCCTCGGCGGCTACGTCCTCGGCGGCGACGAGCCCATCATCGTCTGGGAGTGGGCGAGCGAGCGGCGCTTCAGCGTCCCGAGCCTGCGCGAGCGCGGCGTCCGCGCCACCGCCGCCGCGGCAATCCGCGGCCGCTCCGGCGCGTTCGGGATCATCGCCGTGCACTCGGCCACCGTCGGTGCGTTCACCGGCGAGGAGGGCCAGTGGCTGCAGTCGATCGCCGACCTGCTCGCCTCCGCGCTGGACCGCGAGCGCTCGGAGGCCGTCATGCGCCACCAGTCGCTGCACGACTCGCTCACGGGCCTGCCGAACCGCGCCCTGCTCTTCGACCGCATCGAGCACGCCTTCGGCCGCGCGGAGCGCTTCGGCTTCGCCGTCGCCGTGCTGCTGCTCGACCTCGACGGCTTCAAGACCGTCAACGACTCGCTCGGCCACCAGGCCGGCGACGACCTGCTTGTCGAGGTCGGCTCGCGCCTCCAGGACGTCGTGCGGAGCTCCGACACCGTTGCCCGCCTTGGCGGCGACGAGTTCGTCGTGCTCGCCGAGGTCGAATCCGACGGCGAGGCCTTCGACATCGCGGACCGCATCGCGCAGGTCTGGGAGCACCCGTTCGCCGTCGCCTCCGGCGAGGTCTTCTGCTCGGCCTCGGTCGGGATCGCCGTCGGTCGCCAGTCGCAGTCGCCGTCGAAGATGCTCCGCGAGGCCGACGCCGCGATGTACCGCGCCAAGGAGCGCGGGCGCGGGCGTTCGGAGATGTTCGATGAGGCCATGCGCCGCGACGCCTTCGAGCGGCTGCGCACCGAGTCCGACCTGCGCCGGGCGCTGGATCGCGACGAGTTCCGCGTCCTCTATCAGCCGATCTTCGACACCGCGACGCTGCGCCCGATGGGCGTCGAGGCGCTCGTCCGCTGGCAGCACCCGACGCGCGGAACCGTCGGCCCGGTCGAGTTCATTCCCCTGGCCGAGGAGACCGGCCTGATCGCGCCGCTCGGGCGCTGGGTCCTCGAGCAAGCGGTCGAGGAGGTCTCGGGCTGGCGCCGGACCTTCCCCGACGTGCCGCTGCGCGTCGCGGTCAACGTGTCGGGCCAGCAGCTCGCGCGGCCGGAGTTCCTGCACGAGGTGCGCGCGGCGCTCGACGCGTCGGACCTGCCGCCGGAGTACCTCGGCCTCGAGATCACCGAGTCGATCCTCATCAAAGAGTCCGGCTCGCCGCGCTCAACGCTCGCCGCGCTGCGCGAGATCGGCGTCAAGGTGCTCATCGACGACTTCGGCACCGGCTACTCGTCGCTGGCCCGCCTCAAGCACTTCCCGCTCGACGTCATCAAGATCGACCGCTCGTTCGTCGACGGCGTCGGCGCCGACGACGAGGACACCGCGATCGTCGCCGCCATCGTGGAGATCGCGCGGTCGCTGGGGCTGCAGGTCATCGCCGAGGGCGTCGAGGGCGAGGTGCAGCTCGAGCGCCTGCGCCAGCTCGGCTGCCACGGCGCGCAGGGGTACCTCTTCGCGGGCCCGCTGCCGGGCGATGCGTTCGCGGCGTTTCTGGCGGACGAGGAGCCGGAGGTGGCGGTGGCCTGAGGCATCGAGGGTGTGAAGGGTGGGCGGTCGCGCCGCCGCGGGCGGTGTGGCTCGGCGCGGGCGGCCGCTCGGCGAAAGCGAGCGCCGGCGTGCCAACTCGGCGCTCCGTGGGGCTTTAAGCACGGCGGGCTCAGGCGGTCAGCGCAACAGCTC
>DATFRW010000150.1:0-22423 GCA_035262945.1 Solirubrobacteraceae bacterium | reverse complement strand
CCGCTTCTCGTTCAACGTCAAGGGCGGGCGCTGCGAGGTCTGCCGCGGCGACGGGCAGATCAAGATCGAGATGCACTTCCTGCCCGACGTCTACGTGCCGT
Organism: Solirubrobacteraceae bacterium; assembly: GCA_035262945.1. Lineage (GTDB taxonomy): Bacteria > Actinomycetota > Thermoleophilia > Solirubrobacterales > Solirubrobacteraceae > JAOPZW01. Next base: position 22,322 of record DATFRW010000150.1, on the reverse strand, counting down.
GCGAGCAGTGCCACGGCAAGCGCTACAACCGCGAGACGCTCGACATCCGCTTCAAGGGCAAGACGATCGCCGACGTCCTCGACATGCCGGTCGAGGAGGCGCTCGAGTTCTTCCAGCACATCCCGAAGATCCGGCGCAGGCTCGAGACGCTGAACGCCGTCGGGCTCGGCTACATCCGGCTCGGGCAGCCGGCGACCACGCTCTCCGGCGGCGAGGCGCAGCGCGTGAAGCTCGCCACCGAGCTGTCGAAGGTGGCGACCGGCAGCACGCTGTACATCCTCGACGAGCCGACGACGGGCCTGCACTTCGCTGACGTCGAGCGGCTGCTCGACGTGCTTCAGCGGCTGGTCGACCAGGGCAACACGGTCGTGGTCATCGAGCACAACCTCGACGTGATCAAGAGCGCCGACCGGATCCTCGACCTCGGCCCCGAGGGCGGCGAGGACGGCGGCGAGCTCGTGGCGGCGGGCACGCCCGAGCAGGTCGCGGGCACGCCCGGGTCCTACACCGGCGAGTTCCTGCAGGGCCTCGTCGAGCCGGCCGCACCGGAGGTGCGGCGCCGGAGCACCGGCAAGCGCAAGCGGCGCGTCGCGACCCCCGCATAGAGGGGCGGGCGTGGGCGCGGAGTACATCGAGCGCCCCGTGCCGAGTGCGCTGGCCAGCCACGCGTCCTGCGTGTGGCGGCAGACCGCGGGGCCCGAAGGGCACACACAGCGCGTGCTGCCCGACGGCTGCATGGACGTGGTCTGGGGCCAGAACGGGGAGCTCGTCATCGCGGGGGTGGCGACCGGGCCGGTCCTGGTCGACATCCCGCCGGGCGAGACGCTGTTCGGCGTGCGCTTCGGCCCCGGTGCAGCGGGCCCCGCGCTCGGGCTCGCCGCGCGCGAGCTGCGCGACCAGGTCGTGACGATCGACGAGGTGTGGGGGAGGACGGGGCACGAGCTCGCGGAGCGCCTCGCCGAGACACCGGAGCGCGAGCGGCTTGCCGTCCTAGCTGGCGCCGTCGCGTCCCGCCTGCGCGATGCGCTGCCGCCCGATCCGCTGGTCGGGCACGCGGCGACGCTGCTCGCCGGCGGCCTGCCGGTGGCCGAGACCAGCCGCGAGGTCGCGCTCGGCGATCGCCACCTGCGGCGCCGGTTCCACGAGACCGTCGGGTATGGGCCCAAGACGCTCCAGCGCGTCCTGCGCCTGCGCCGCTTCCTCGACCTCGCCGAGTCGGCGCCGGAGCCCGACCTCGCGCGCGCGGCGTTCGAGGTCGGCTACGCAGATCAGCCTCACCTCACCCGCGAGTGCCGCGAGCTCAGCGGGCTGCCGCCGGCGGCGCTGCTGGCGGTGCGGGCGGAGGGTGCCTGAGTGGGCGTCTTGGACATCATCTCCCGCGTCTTCGGCGCCCGGCGGTACTCCACCCCGAGGCCGACGGACGAGGAGGTCGCCGCGGTCGACGTGTGGGGGATGCTCGAGCGCGCCCGCGATCGCGGTGACCGGAGGTCCGATAACGAGATCGCCGCCGCGCTGCTCCTGGGCGCCGACCTCACCGCGGAGCGCCATCGCGATCCGGACCTGCGCCGGCGCGCAGCGGCCGCCTCGGTGGCCACGCAGGACTGGCTCGTCGCGCGCGTCGGCGAGGACGAGACGGCTCGCCTGGTCGCGACCTCGCACGGCCCGATCGGCGAGGACGGCACGCTGCCGCGCTCGCGCTGATCAGCCGCGCGGCCGGACGCGCGCCTCGATGTCGCGGGCGTGCAGCGGCTCGCGGCAGTGCGCGCACGCGAGGTACGGCTCGGCGGGCTTGCCGCACGAGCGATGGACGAGCTCGAGCGCGAGGACGTCCTCGTCGACGTCGAGGTGGCGCTCCGCCCAGCGCATGAGGCCGACGATCACCGGATAGAGGTCGAGCCCGCGTTCGGTGAGGCGGTACTCGTACCAGTCGGGGTCGGTGCGGTAGCGCACGCGCTCGAGCATCCCGTTGGCGACGAGCTGCTTGAGCCGGTCGGCGAGGACGTTGCGCGCGATCCCGAGGTCGCGCTGCATCTGGCCGTAGCGGCGCACGCCGAAGTACGCCTCGCGGAGGATCAGGAACGTCCAGCGGTCGCTGAGGACGTCCATCGCGAGCTCGACCGCATCGCGCGGCGGGCGGACGGGGGTGTGGTTTCCCTTGGGCAACTGGTTCGCCACCTCACCTGGATCGTGAGCGAAACTGGTTTTCGCGCGCAACCATATCGAGCATGGCCTCGACCCTCACAGATCTGCGTCAGAAGGTGCACTTCCGAAGCGGCGACACGACGTGCGCCGCCTGGCATTACCCGGGGACCACCGGCGGCTGCGTGATCATGGCCGGCGGTACCGCGGTGACCAAGGAACCGGGGACCGACCGGTTCGCGGAGCGCTTCCACGATGCCGGGTTCACCGTGCTGGCGTTCGACTTCCGCCACTTCGGCGAGAGCGGCGGCGAGCCGCGCCAGGTGGTGCGCATCGGCGAGCAGCTCGACGACTGGGACGCGGCGATCGCGTTCGCGCGCACCCTGCCGGAGGTCGACCCCGAACGCGTCGCGCTCTGGGGCTTCTCGCTCGCGGGCGGGCACGTGTTCCGCGTCGCATCGCGCGATCCGCGGCTCGCCGCCGTGATCGCGCAGACGCCGCTCGCCGACGCGCGGGCGGCCGCGCCGAACGCCATCCGGCACGCGACGGTGCGCACCTTCCTGCGCCTGACGGGCCGCGGCGTGCTCGACGCGCTCGGCGGCCTCCTCGGCCGCGAGCCGCGGCTGGTGCCGCTGGCGGGACCGCCCGGCACCGTCGCCAGCCTGAGCACGCCCGACGCTCTCGACGGCGATCGCGCGCTGAACCCGGGCAACCGGTACTCGCAGTGGCGGCAGCAGGTCGCGGCCCGGTCCGTCCTCGCCATCGGCTTCTATCGGCCGGGACGCGCGGCGCCGCGGGTGCGCTGCCCGCTGCTCGTGGTCGTGTGCGACGACGATCAAAGCGCGCTCGCGGCCCCCGCGGTGCGCGCGGCCGGCCGCGCCCCGCGCGGCGAGGTCGCGCACCTGGCCGGCGGCCACTACGAGCCGTTCCTCGACGGCCACGAAGAGGCCGTCGCGACCGAGCTCTCGTTCCTGCGGCGCCACCTACTCGCATGACCCGGCAGATCGAGCTGTCCGCCGGCCCCATCGAGTACGAGGACACCGGCGGCGACGGGCCCGCGATCGTGCTCCTGCCCGGCCTGCTGATGGACGCCTCGCTGTGGGAGGACGTCGTCGCGGATCTCGCGGCCGACCACCGTTGCATCGCGCCGACGCTCCCGCTCGGGGCGCATCGCCAGGCGATGCGATCCGATGCCGACCTGTCGCCCCGCGGCATCGCACGGCTGGTGGAAGAGCTGCTCGACCGTCTCGATCTCGACGACGTCACGCTCGTCGGCAACGACACCGGCGGAGCGATCGTCCAGCTCGTCGCCGCCGACGGCGCGCACCGGGTCGGCCGGATCGTGCTCGTCTCGTGCGACGCGTTCGACAACTTCCCTCCGGGCCTGACCGGCAAGACGATCGTCATGACCGGCAAGCTGCCGCCCGCGCTGTTCGGCCTGTTCACGCAGCAGATGCGCCTGCGGCCGATGAGGCGGCTACCGCTCGCGTTCGGCTGGCTGACCAAGCGCGGCGACGCCGCGACCGCGCGCTGGCTGAGGCCCGTCCTGCGCCAGGCGGACATCCGCCGCGACGCGGTGCGCGTGCTGCGCGGGATCGCCGCCGAGCGAGGCCTCTTGCTCGACGTCGCCGAGCGGCTTCCGGACGTCGATCGCCCGGCGCTCGTCGTGTGGGCGGACGAAGACCGTGTCATGCCCCCTGAGCACGGCCGGCGTCTCGCCGAGCTGTTGCCACGCGGGCGGCTCGTCGAGATCGAGGACAGCTACACGCTGATCCCGTTGGACCAGCCGGCGCGGCTCGCTCAGGTCATTGGCGGCTTCGCAGGGAACGGCTCCGCCGCCTGACGGTTTTACTGATACTGCGCGCGCGTGGTGGGCCACGCGGCGCTCAGGAAGCCGAGGAGGAGCGCTTCGCGATCCTCGTCGGTGTCGTGCTCGACGTCATCCAGGACGTCGGGCAGCCGCACCGGGGGGAACGTCCCGATGGGCTCTGGGTCGGGCCTCATGTATGCGATGGTCGCTGCTGCGCAGCGACGCGTCGATACCGCAGTTGCGCGATATCGCAGCCTCAGACAGCGACGAGGCCGTCGCCGAGGGCCTTGGCGACGAGGTGCGCGCGCGAACGGGCGCCGGTTTTCGTCATGGCGTTGCGGATGTGGGTGCGAACCGTGTCGTGCGAGAGGTGCAGCTCGTCGGCGATCTCGCGCCCCGTGCTGCCGTCCGCGATGAGCCGCACGATCTCGCGCTCCCGTGGCGTGAGGGTCCCGCCGTTGGTCGTCTCGGTGCGCCGGAAGTAGCGCCCCCACCGCGACGTGCTCAGCGCCACGACGAGGACCAGGTGGTTCGTGCCGACCAGTTCGGCCGACGCCCCCCACTGGACGGTCACCGTGCTGCCGTCGGCGCTGTGCAGATCCGCGACGCCGGTGAAGTTCCTGCGCGCCAGCGCCGCCTGCCATTCCTCCGGCGTGTGGTACGGGCCGCCGACGATGAAGTGCCAGATCGGGCGGCCGACACTGTCGTCCTTGCCGTAGCCGAGGAGCCGGACGTACGCGCCGTTGATGTCGACGATTCGGCGCTGCTCGTCGAGCAGCACCATGGCGTTGCGCGAACGCTTGAACGCCGTCGAGAACAGCGACGACCAGCCGTCGCGCCGGTGCATGCGCGGCAGTCTATGCGGCGCGCCGAGCCGCGCCGGTCTCGAGGAACGGGGTCAACAGCCCGGGCGTGGCCGCCTCCGCGACGCGCAACGCCTCGGCGAGCGCGACGTCCTGGACGTCGTAGTGCTGATGGCCTGCCGCGGTCGTCGCGGTGAGGGTCGTGAGCCCGGCGCGGCGCTGGAAGAGCGTGCGCGTGATGTTCCAGCCGATGATGCCGTCGTGGGCGAGCACGGAGCGGCGGCGGACGAGCGACCCCGCGCGCGCGACGAGGCGGTCGCCGCTCACGGCGTGCCCGAGGCTGCGATAGCGGTCGGCGGCGAGCGCCAGCGCGAACGGGAGCAGGGCGAGGGCGGCCTGCCACGGCCACCCGGGCCACCCGAACAGCGCGGAGGCGGCGGCGACCACGACGACGAGCGCCGCCCAGCCCATGAGCGCCCGCGTGAAGCGACGAGTGCGGGCGCGCGGGCCGTGGGATGCGAGCGGGCATTCGAGCGGCGCGGTCGCGCGGACGATGGCGGCGCCGACGCGCCGCGCCTCCGCGACGGGCGCCGGCGGCAGCAGCAGCGATCCGCCGCGCTCGGCGCCGCGGCCGACCCGCAGCCCGGTGGCGATCGCGATGCAGCGCGCGCCGCGGACCGCGCGCAGCAGCAGCGGCTCGCTGATCTCGACGCCGTGCAGGCGGCGCTCCTCGATGGTCGTCGCCCGCGTGGTCAGCAGGCCGCGCGTGACGTGCAAGGTGCCGCGGGGATCGCGGGTGAGCCGAAAGCCCCAGAACGCGAGCACGTATCCGACCGTCGACGCGATCGCCACGACCACCATCGCCACGACCAGGACCTCGACGATCGCGAGGACGAGCGGCGCGTCCCGGACCTGGTCGGCGGCATCGCGCAGCACGCCGTACTGCCGCGGGTCGAGGTTGGCCTCGTTGATGAAGTTGGCCGCGAAGCCGGCGACGACGCCGACCGCGACGACGCCCGACAGCGTGAACGGGCCGTAGCGGACCCAGCGGGAGTCGAGCCGCGCGATCTCGGTGGGCGGCGTGGCCGGCGCGGGCGCGGCGCTGGGTGCGGGCGCGGGCGTCCGGTGCAGCAGGTCGTCGCGCAGCCGCGCGGCCACCCGCGCGTCGAGCCCGTCGAGCCGCACCGATCCGCCGCCCTCGCGATCGGAGCGGCCGGTCCCGATGGTCACGCGCGTCACGCCCAGCAGCCTGTGGAAGGCGTGCGCGGTGACGTCGACCGTGCGGATGCGGTCGCGCGACACGGCGAGGAGCCGGCGCCGGAAGAGACCCTGGCGCACCTCGACGCGATCCTCGGTCACGCGGTAGGTCGTCGTGAACCAGCGCATCATGCCCAGCCCGACGGCGATGCCGACGCCGACCAGCGCCCACAACCCGCCGTTGCCGCTGCGGCTCCCGGCCAGGGCGACGCCGAGCAGGGCCGGCAGCGCCCGCGGGATCTCCTGGACCGGGTGGATGAGCAGCATGCGCCGGCTGAGGCGCTGCCAGTCGCTCACGTCGCGTCGCCCCGGGTCGCCTGGGCGGCGGTCGTGAGCTCGTCGACCAGGCGCAGCGCGGTGGCGTAGTCGAGCCCGTCGATCTCGAGCGGGCCGGCCGCCGAGGCGGTCGTCACCGTCACGTTCGCCAGGCCGAAGATCTGCTCGAGCGGGCCGCGCTCGCTGTCCACGGTCTGGATGCGCGAGATCGGCGCGATCCGCGACTCCTGCCGTAGCCAGCCCGCGCGCGTGTAGACGGCCTGCGGCGCGACCTCCCAGCGGTGCACGCGGTAGCGCCATTGCGGCATGACGATCGCGTGCGCCGCGGCGAGCGCGACGGTCGCGGCGAGACCCGCGATGCGCAGCCCGGTGTGGCCTCCGGCGGCGATCCACCAGCCCACCTGCGCGGCCGCGATCACGAGCCAGCCGCCGAGCGCGCGGGCCGCCCAATAGCGGATCGCGGTGCGGCTGACGCGGTGGGCGGGCGGCCTGAGGGCGGGCGAGGGCACCGCCGGAGGATGCCAATTAGAGTGGCGCGTCATGGCCAGACCTATCGTGCTTTTCACCGGGCAGTGGGCGGACCTCACCCTCGACGACGTCGCGTCGCGCTGCGCGTCGTGGGGCTACGACGGCCTCGAGCTCGCGTGCTGGGGCGACCACTTCGAGGTCGACCGGGCGATCGCCGAGCCCGACTACGCGCGCGGACGCCGTGAGCTGCTCGAGCGCCACGGGCTGGGGTGCTGGGCGCTCGGCGCGCACCTGGTCGGCCAGGCGGTGTGCGATCCGATCGACGCGCGCCACAAGGGCGTGCTGCCGCCCGAGGTCTGGGGCGACGGCGACCCCGAGGGCGTGCGCACCCGCGCCGCCGAACGAATGAAGGACACCGCCCGCGCCGCGGCCGCGTTCGGCGTGCAGGTCGTCACCGGCTTCACCGGCTCGCCGATCTGGCACATGCTCTACTCGTTCCCGCCCAACGACTGGGCCGCGATCGAGCGCGGCTACGAGGAGTTCGCCGAGCGCTGGGGACCGATCGTCGACGTCTTCGACAGCGAGGGCGTGCGCTTCGCCCTCGAGGTCCACCCGACCGAGATCGCCTACGACTTCGTCACGACGCGCAAGTCGCTCGCGGCGCTCGACCGTCGCGAGGGCTTCGGGATCAACCTCGACCCGAGCCACTTCATCCCCCAGTTCCTCGACCCCGCAGCGTTCGCGGCGGAGTTCGCCGACCGCATCTACAACGTCCACGTCAAGGACTCGCAGCGCATGCTCGACGGCCGTCGCTCGATCCTCGGGTCGCACATCGACTTCGGCGAGGCCGACCGCGGGTGGACCTTCGTCTCGCCCGGCCACGGCGACGTCGACTTCGAGGCGCTGTTCCGCGTGCTGAACCGGATCGGCTACGAGGGCCCGCTTTCGGTCGAGTGGGAGGACTCCGGCATGGACCGCGAGTGGGGCGCCGCCGACGCCGTGCAGTTCCTGCGGCGGACCGACTTCGCGCCGTCGTCGGTGGCCTTCGACGCCGCGTTCGCGAAGGAAGCGTGAGCGTGTCCGCCTTCCACACGCAGGGCGACCCGACCGGCGCCGGCGACGCCGCCGCGATCGGCGTCGGGATGCTCGGCTACGCGTTCATGGGCAAGGCCCATGCCAACGCCTACAAGAAGCTCGCGTACATGACCTGGCCGCCGCCGCTCGTTCCCGAGCTCGTGGCGATCGCCGGGCGCAACGAGGACGCGGTCGCCGAGGCGGGGCGGCGCTACGGCTTCGCGGAGCACGTGACCGATTGGCGGGCGCTCGTCGCCGACGACCGCATCGGGCTGTTCGACAACTCCGGGCCGAACAACCTCCACGCCGAGCCGACGATCGCCGCCGCCGAGGCCGGCAAGCACGTGATCTGCGAGAAGCCGCTCGGGCGCGACGCCGACGAGAGCTACGAGACGTGGCAGCGCGTGCAGGCGGCGGGCGTCAAGCACATGTGCGCCTTCAACTACCGCTTCGTGCCCGCCGTGCGGCTGGCACGTGAGCTCATCGAGTCCGGTGAGATCGGCGAGATCCGCCACTTCCGCGGCGCCTACCTGCAGGACTGGGGGACGACGACGGAGGCCGTGTGGCGGTTCGACAAGGCGGCGGCGGGGTCGGGCGCGCTGGGCGACCTGGGCGCGCACGTCATCGACCTCGCGCGCTACCTCGTCGGCGAGATCGAGACGGTCTCGGCGCTCGTCGCGACGTTCCAGCCCGGCCGCGAGGTCGACGACGCGTTCGAGGCCGCGGTCGGGTTCGCGGGCGGAGCGCTCGGCACGATCGAGGCGACGCGCTTCGCGACCGGCCGCAAGAACGCGTTCCGCTGGGAGATCAACGGCAGCAAGGGCTCGATCGCCTTCGACCTCGAGAGGCTCAACGAGCTGCAGGTGCACTTCGACGGCTCGTCGCCGGGGGCGTCGGCGCAGGGCTTCCGCACCGTGCTCGTCACCGAGGCCGAGCACCCGTTCTGGGAGCACTGGTGGCCGCCGGGCCACATCATCGGTTGGGAGCACACCTTCGTCCACGAGCTGCACCACCTGCTCACGGCGATCCGCGACGACGGCGACGTCGCGCCGCATGGCGCCACGCTCGAGGACGGCTACCGCGCGGCCGAGGTGTGCGACGCGATCGTGCGCTCGGCGCAGTCCGGCGCGCGCGAGGCCGTGCCCTACCGATAGGGTCCGGCAGCCCGGTTATCGATAACTGCAGGAGCGCTCGAGATGCCCTACGTCCTCATTGCCCGAATGAAGACCCGCGATGGCGAGGAGGACCGCGCCGCGGAGCTCGTCGAGAAGCTGACAGCGGCGTCGAGGACCGAGCCCGGGAACATCTTCTACATCCCTCACCGCGACCCCGCGGACCCGCGCGTCTTCGTCCTGTACGAGCAGTACGTCGACGAGGACGCGTTCAAGGCGCACGGGCAGACCGAGCACTTCCAGTCGATCGGCGTAGGCGAGCTCTTCCCGCTGATGGAGGGCGAGCGGGAGCGGCTCTTCTACGAGACGATGGTCGACTAGAAGACGGCGCGGCCGCCGGAGATGTCGAACGTCGCTCCGGTGGAGAACGTCATCCGGTCGCTCGCGAGGAACGCGATGAGCTCGGCGACCTCCTCGGGGCCGCCCATGCGGCCCATCGGGATCTTCTCGACCATGTAGTCGATGTGCTGCTGGCTCATCTGGCCGAGCATCGGCGTGGCGATGACGGCCGGGGCGATGCAGTTGACGAGCACGCCGGTGGTGGCCAGGTCCTTGCCGATCGACTTCGTCATGCCGATCACCGCGGCCTTGCTCGCCGAGTAGGCGGCCGCCATCGGGTTGCCCTCCTTGCCGGCGATCGACGCGACGTTGACGATGCGGCCCGAGCCGCGCGGCACCATGACGCGCGCGGCCTCGCGGTTGAAATAGAAGACGCCGTCGCAGTTGAGCGCGAAGACGCGGCGCCACTCGTCGTCGGAGACGTCGACCGTACGCAGCGAGGCGCCGGCCGTGCCCGCGCAGCACACCACCGCGGCGAGCGGCCCCAGCTCGCGCTCGGCGCGCGCGACCGCGTCGGCGACCGACCGCGCGTCGGTGGTGTCGCCTTCGACCTTCAGCGCGCCGTCGGGGCTGCCCGCGGGGTCGAGGTCGAACGACGCGACCTGCGCGCCGCGCTCGAGGAACATCGCGACCGTCGCCTCGCCGATGCCGCTGGCGCCGCCGGTGACCAGCGCGACCTTGCCGTCGAACTCTGCCATCAGCGAGCCACGTGCGTCGCGCCGCCCTCGGCGAGGACGAGGTCGCGGTCGCGGTCGGGCACGTGGTCGAGCGGCACCGGGGCGAGCGCCTCGAAGAAGGTCACGCCGCCCTCCGAGTAGAGCTCGTGCTCGATGCCGCGGTTGACGCACACCACGTCGCCGGGGCCGAGCTCGCGGGTCTCGTCGCCGATCGTCATCGTCACCGTGCCCTCGACCACGGCCATGAGCTGCTCGGTGTGCTCGTGGGCGTGGCGCGGGACGCGCTTGCCGGGTTCGTACTTCACCCGGCACAGGAGTACCTGATCGCCGCCGATCGCGTGCAGCCGCACGCCGTCGACGAACTCGAAGGAGTCGATGCCGTTCCAGGTGCCGAACGCCGAGCCGCCCTCAGGCATCGACGCCCCAGTACGCCTCGCCGCCGTCGGCGCTGACCGCGGCGACCGAGATCTCCTCGTCGTAGATGACGCGCTTGCCCTCGCGGCGCGGCTCGCGGTTGGCCTCCAGCGCGCGCAGCACCCGCTCGGGCGTGGCCGGCATCTGCGTGACCCACACGCCGACCGCGTCGTGGATCGCCGCCGCGATCGCGGGGGGCTGGGCGTTGTTGGCCATCTCGCCGATCGCCTTCGCACCGAACGGCCCGTCGCTCGACGGGTGCTCGAGGATGACGTTCTCGAACTCGGGCAGGTCCTCGAGCGCGGGCGCCAGGTAGGTGCCGAACTGCTCGCCGCGGTGCTCGACCGACGGGTAGTACGGATAGGACTCCTCGAGCAGGCCGAGCCCGAGGCCCATCATCGCGCCGCCCTCGATCTGGCCCTCGACGAGCGTCGGGTTGATCGCGCGGCCGACGTCGTAGACCTGGAGCATCCGCAGCACCGTCACCTCGCCGGTCTCGTCGTCGACCTCGACGTCGATCACGCACGCGGCGTACGAGATCGCGGAGTGCGGCTCGACGGTGACCGAGCCGTCGTCGTCGTCGACCTCGGCCAGCGGCTTGAGCGCGGTGCCGTTGCCGCTGATGAGCTCGCCGTGCACGTACGTCGCGGCGCCCGCCACGTCGGGGATCGAGATCTTGATGTCGGGCGCGCCCCTGGCGGTGACCTCGCCGTCGGCGATGTCGAGGTCCTCGGGCGCGATCTCGAGCTCGCGCGAGGCGATGTCGAGGATCCGCTCGCGCGTCCGCTCGGCCGCGTAGCGCACGGCGTTGCCGCCGATGAACGTGCCGCGGGAGGCGAACGTCCCGGTGCACACCGCGGAGGAGTCGGTGTTCGAGTTGTCCATCGTCACCCAGTCGTAGGGGACGCCGAGGGCGTCGGCCACGATCTGGGTGTGCACGGTCTTCGAGCCCTGGCCGATGTCGACCGTGCCGGCGAAGACGTCGACGCGCCCGTCCGGCTTGAGCTTGATCCACGCCTGGCTGGGATCGCCGTTCTGGTTCATGCCGGTCGGGTACTCGATCGTCGCGAAGCCGCGACCGCGGTGCTTGGCCATCAGCGCCCTCCGTTCGTCGCGCCGCGATAGGTCGCGAGGTGCTCGCCGTCCGGCGCCTGTTGGCCCACGAGGTGCTCCGGGAGCAGATCGCCGTTGCGCCGTTCGGGCGTCATCGCCCGGTAGTCCGCGCCCAGCTCGATGCCGGCCGCGTCGGCCGCCGCCAGCACGACGGGAACCGTCGACGGGTCGTGCATCACGACGCGGTTGCCGGTGGTGTCGCCGACCCTGTTGGCGTTCTTCAACCGCAGCTCGAGCGGGTCGATCCCGAGCTGCTCGGCCACGCGGCTCATGTGCAGCTCGACCGCCAATGACACCGAGGTCACGCCGAAGCCGCGCATGGCGGTCGTCGGCACCCGGTTCGTGAACACGACGAAGCCGTCGAAGCGCAGGTTGGGGATCGTGTAGGCGCCCGTGTGGTGGAACGCGTGCTTGGTCACGCCATAGGGCGAGAAGCGCGCGTAGCCGCCGGCGTCGTGGAGCGTCAGCGTGCGGCGGCCGAGGATCCAGCCGTCGTTCGTGACCGCGTCCTGGATCTCGATGTGCCACGGCGCGCGCGTCGAGGAGGTGAGCATCTCCTCCTCGCGGGTGTAGCGCCACTTGACCGGGCGCCGCGCCTTCAGCGCGAGCAACGAGACGATCGTTTCGGTCGCGGTGTCGACCTTGCCGCCGAAGCCGCCGCCGACGGTGCCGCCGATGAACTTCAGCTTGTTGAGCGGCCACTCGAGGTGCGCGGCGACGACGCCCATCGAGAAGTACATCGCCTGTGTGCACGAGTAGATGACGAGGCGACCGCTCGGCTCGGGCACCGCGAGCGAGACCTGGGTCTCCATCGGGCAGTGCTCGATCGCCTGCGGCCGGTAGACGCCCTCGACGATGAGGTCCGCCTCGTCGAATGCCTGGTCGATGTCGCCCTTACGGACGCGGCGGTGGTTGTGCGGGCCGAAGTGCGGATAGACCGCGCCCCACTGGTGGAAGTGGTCGACGCCGGGGTCCGCGGCTGCGCGGATGTCGAGGATCGGCTCGCGCTCCTCGAACACGATCTCGATCGCGTCGACGGCGGCCTGCGCGGCCTCCTCCGACTCGGCGGCCACGGCGGCGATTGGCTGGCCCTTCCAGCGCACGTCGATCTCCGCGAGCAGCGGCTCGTCGGCGGGGACGCCGAGGCCCTCGAGGTGGCCGTAGACGTTGTGCGGCACGTCGTTCGCCGTCACCACGGCGTGCACGCCGGGGAGCGCCTCGGCCTTGCTCGTGTCGATGCTGCGGATCAGGGCGCTGTGGTGCGGCGAGCGCAGCGCCTTGCACCACAGGGTGCCGTGGATGCGGACGTCGTCGACGTACTGCGTGCGGCCCGTGACGTGGGCGACGCCGTCGTAGCGGGGGAGGCGGGCGCCGACGGCCTTCATGACGCCGCCACCGCGTCGACGATCTTCACGTAGCCGGTACAGCGGCACAGGTGGCCGCTGAGCGCCTCGATGATCTCCTCGCGCTCGAGGTCGCCGTTGCTGCGCGTGCGCAGCGCCTCGGCCGCCATGACGAAACCCGACGTGCAGAACCCGCACTGGGCCGCGTAGTGCTCGTGGAAGGCGGTCTGGACGGGAGAGAGGGCGTCGGGCTCGCCGAGGCCCTCGACGGTCGTGACCTCGGCGCCGTCGACCGCCGCGACCGCAGTCAGGCACGCGCGCCGCGGCTCGCCGTCGACGAGCACGGTGCAGGCGCCGCAGCCGCCCTGCTGGCAGCCGGCCTTCGGGCTGGTGACGACGAGCTCTTCCCGCAGGACGTGCAGCAGCGTCGCGAGCGGGGGCGACGCGACGTCGTGCTCGACCCCGTTGACAGTCAGTCTCATCGGTTCTCCAGGTCGTCGAGGGCGCGGCGGACGAGCACCGGCAGCACCTTGCTGCGGTACCAGGCCGAGGCGAGGGCATCGTCGTGCGGGCTGACGTCGTCGAGGACGCGGTCGGCATCGCCGCTCTGCTCGACGGCGCGGCTGCGGACCGCCTGGGGCCCGGCTCCGGACACCGCGACGCGCAGCTCGACGCCGGTGCGCGCGGCGCACACGCGCATGACCGTGTAGGCGTGGGCGTGGGGCCGCCGGACCGAAGCGGTCGCCGCCGCGTCGGGCTCGGCGAAAGAGACGTCGAGGACCAGTCGCCCTTCCGGTCCCGATGCGAGGAAGTCCGCGACCGGCTCGGTGCGCTCGCCGCCGGCGCCGGTCGACCGCACCTCCGCGTCGAGGGCGAGCAGCGCCGCCTGCAGGTCGCCGCGCGGCCCTTCCGGCCCGGGCGGGGCGCAGAGGTTGCCGCCGAGCGTCGCCTGGCCGCGGATCTCGAGGTCCGCGACGCGCCGGGCGCAGGTGCCGAGCGGCTCCACCGCGTCCTCGAGGTCGGCAAGCGTCGTGCCCGCGCCGATGACCGTCCGCCCGTTCTCGCTGCGGACGCCGGCGAGGCCGGCACGGCCGATCAGGAGCGCGCGCTTCGGGGCGAGGCGGCCGTGGGTGATCTCCGGCATCACGATCGTTCCGCCGGCCACCACTGTCACACCCTCGCCGTCGCCGAAGGCGTCAACGGCCTCCTCGCGCGACGCTGCGACGATAACTTCCGTCATGGGCCCTCCTCCGACGCGACTGGGACGAGCGCTCTTCTACCAGACGCCAAACCGGCGCGCCACCGATAATCGTTAATCGGGGCGCGCCGGCATTGACCCCCGGGCGAGGCTGCTTGCGGCTACGCCGCCACGCGCGTGCGGCGCGAGCGGCGCCGCCTGCTCGCGACCACCGCCGCGCTGGTCAGCGCGAGCGCCGCGCCCGCGAGACCGAGGGTGAGCACGTCCCAAGGGAAGCCGTCATCCGTGGCCGGCTCGGCCTTGACTGAGATCGGCTGCGCGTCGGCGGCCACGCCGGCGCGATCGGTGGTGCCGCCGGCCTCCAGGTGACGCAGGTCCTGCACCCTGGCCGACGAATCGTCGACGGCGGGGTCTTGGATCGGCGACGCGGGCGCCGAAGGCGCTGCGATCGCGGCCGCGACGAGGGCGGCGGTGACGACGGAAGACTTGAGGCGCATCGTGGAACCTCCTGATCGCTCTCGGCCCGGGGTCTCGACCGGGCCGCGTTGACGAGACGGGACGGTGCGCGACGGGGGTCTGCCGCTGGTCTATTGGGGTAGAGCGCCGGTTGATTCCGCGATTTCGGCGCGGCTAGAGTCGGCCCTTGGACCTCCGTGTTCTCGGACCGGTCGAGGTTGTCGTCGACGGCGCGCCGCTCGCGCTCGGGGCGCGGAAGCAGCGCGCGGTCCTCGCCATGCTGGTGCTCGAGGCGAACCGCCCGGTGTCCGCGGATCGCCTGGTCGAAGGCCTGTGGGGAGAGTCGCCGCCGGCGAGCGCCGGCAAGATGCTCCAGCTCTACATCTCCCAGTTGCGCAAGGCGCTGACCGGCACCGGCGCAGCGATCGAGACCAGGGGACGCGCGTATCAGCTCTCGTGTGCGGCCGAGAGCGTTGACCTGGCGCGCGCGGAGCGCCTCGTGGCGTCCGCGGGCCGCGAGGCGCCGCTGAACGGCGATGCGCGCGAGGCGCTCGCGCTGTGGCGTGGACCGGCCCTCGCCGACGTCGCCGACGAGCCGTTCGCAGCGGCAGAGATCCGCCGCTGCGAGGAGCTCTGGTTGCAGGCCAAGGAGCTGGCGATCGACGCCGATCTCGCGGGGGGCCGCCACGAGGACGCGTTGCGCGAGGTCGCGCCGCTCGCCGCCGAGTATCCCCTTCGCGAGCACGTGCAGGGACAGCTCATGCTCGCGCTGTATCGGTCGGGGCGGCAGGCGGAGGCGCTCGATGCCTTCAGGGTCGCGCGGGGCCGGTTGGTCGACGAGATCGGGTCGGAGCCCGGGCCCGAGCTGCGGCGCCTCCACGACGCGATCCTGCACCAGGACCCGGCGCTCGATGCTCCCGCGCGGCAGCGCTCCGCCGCGGCGCGCATGCCGCCCGTGCGAAGGACCGGCCGGCGGGCGCTCCTCGTCGCCGGTGGCCTGCTCGCGTGCGTCGCGATCGGCGCCGTGGCCGTACGCCACTGGATAGCCGGCCAACCGGTGGTCGCTGTCGAGGCGGACTCTGTAGCCCGGATCGATCCCGCTACCGGGGCCGCCCGCGCCGCGTACGGAGTGGGCCGCAGCCCGAGCGGCGTGGCGGCGGGCGCCGGTTCGGTGTGGGTTGCCAACGCGCTCGATCAGACGGTCACGCGCATCGTCCGCGCGCACGACGACCAGGCGATCGTGATCCCCATCGGCGCCCGGCCGGGCGCGCTTGCCTTCGGCGAGGGGTCGCTGTGGGTGGCGGCGGACGACCAGCGGGTCGCGCAGGTCAATCCGGCGACCAATCGAGTCGTGCGGCGGTTCGACGTCGGCGGCCAGCCGAGCGCGATCGCCGTGGGCTTCGGGTCGGTCTGGGTCGCCGAGCCGCGTGAAGGGGTCGTCGCCCGGATCGAGATCGCGCGCGGCGCGATGACACAGCGACTTCCCGCGGGCGCGGGCCCGACGGCGCTCGCCGTCGGCGCGGGCGCCGTCTGGGTCGCCGCGGAGCAGTCGGGCCAGCTTGTACGGCTTGACCCGCGATCGGGCACCGCCACGGCCTCGACGAACGTCGGGAACGGGCCGTCGAGCGTGGCGGTCGGAGCGGGCGCCGTGTGGGTCGCCAACCGAGCCGATGGCACCATCTCGCGCGTGGACCCCCATCGCGGGTCGATGGCGGCGACGTACCCGATCGGCGGCGACCCCGCGGCACTCGCCGTCGAGGGCGGCAAGGTGTGGATCGCCGACGCCGCGACCGGGGCGATAGCGAGGTTCAACCCGGACACCGGACGCATCGATGCGCGGCGATCGCTCGCGAGCAGCCCGAGCGCGCTCGTCGCGGCCGACGGCTCGCTCTGGGCCACCGCCGTCGCCGCGCGGTCAAGCCACCGCGGGGGCCGGCTCGTCGCCCATTCGAGCTACTGCCAGGAAGAGTGCATGGACCCCGCCGGCGGCTACGCGCAGGGCTGGGAGACGCTCTCGCTGGTCTACGACGGTCTCCTCGGCTATCGGCGCCTCCCCGGCGCGGCCGGCGAGGCGCTTTCGGGCGCGCTGGCCACCGCCAGGCCGGAGCCGCGCGACGATGGCCACACTTATCTCTTCACGTTGCGTCCCGGCGTCCGCTTCTCGGACGGGCGGCCCGTGCGCCCGGCCGACGTCCGCGGCTCGATCGAGCGGGCGGTCCTCATGAGCGGCGAGACCTACCCGGGGTGGTTCGCGAACATCGTCGGTGCCCGCGGCTGTGAGCGACGGACGACGTGTGACCTCTCCCGCGGCATCCTCACGGATGACCGTGGCCGCACGGTCGTGTTCCGGCTCCGCCGCCCAGACCCGGCCTTCCCGTACAGGGTCGCTTCAGTGCTCGCGTCGGTGGTGCCGGCGGGGACGCCCGCCCACGCGACGCTGCCGCCGCCGCCGGGGACCGGCCCGTATCGCTTCGCGTCGCTGGACGCCAAGGGCAACGCGCGACTCGTCCGCAACCCCTACTTCCGTTCGTGGTCGGTCGCCGCGCGGCCCGAGGGATTCGCGGACGAGATCGTCGTGCGGCGAGCGCAGAAACCGCAGATAGGCATCGACGCTGTCGAGCGCGGGTCGAGCGACCTCGCGCGACTCGACTACGCCGGGCGCCTCTTCCCGCAGGCACGACGCAGCGGCATCGTGACGCGCTATCCGAGTCGCGTCGTCGTCGCCCCGCGCCTCGCAACGGACTTCATGTTCCTCAACGTGCGCGAACCG
Organism: Solirubrobacteraceae bacterium; assembly: GCA_035262945.1. Lineage (GTDB taxonomy): Bacteria > Actinomycetota > Thermoleophilia > Solirubrobacterales > Solirubrobacteraceae > JAOPZW01. Next base: position 5,013 of record DATFRW010000150.1, on the reverse strand, counting down.
CCGTTCGACCGCGTTCTCGTGCGCCGCGCCGTCAACCTCGCGACCGACCGGGCGCACATGGTCCAGCTTGCGGACGGCTCGTCGGTCGCTCAGCCGGCGTGCCAGGTGATCCCGCCATCCGTCCCGCGTGCGCGTCCGTACTGCCCGTACACCGCGGCACCGACCCGGACGGGCGATTGGACGGCCCCGGACGTGACAGCGGCGAAGCGGCTGGTCGAAGCATCCGGTACGCGCGGCATGCGCGTGCGCGTGTGGACCGACACGACCAAGGTGCGCTATGGCAACTACTTCGTGCGGCTCCTGCACGAACTCGGCTATCGCACGACGTTGCGCGTCGTCGACGTCGGCCTCGATTACGTCGGCGTCGTCAACGACCCGCGCAACCACGCGCAGATCGGGATGTCCGGATGGCTGGCGGACTACCCCACGGCGGCGACGTTCTTCGACCCGAGCTTCAGCTGCGCGGGTCTGAGGGCGCCATCCAGCCTCAACCTGTCGCGCTTGTGTTCGCCGTCGCTGGACCGCAAGGTCGCCGCCGCGTTGCGGGCCGACGGCCCCGCTGCTGATGAGGCCTGGGCTCAGGCGGCGCGTGCGCTATCTGACCTTGCTCCCGCGGTGCCGCTCGCGACGCGCCAGAGCACGTTCTTCACGTCGGCTCGCGCCGGCAACGTCCAGGTGAACCCAATGCTCGGCGTGATGCTCGACCACGTCTGGGTGCGCTGAAGCCGCGACGTGTTACGTTCGCGCGCGCCGCGCAATCGATAAACGAGGAGAGGGTTGCCTATGGCAGTGCAGGTCAAGGCACCGGCCTTCCTCGAGCTCGTCGACGAGAACGCCGAGCTCGAGCGGCTTGGGACGGGATTCACCTTCACCGAAGGGCCCATCTGGAACCCCGACGGGTTCCTGCTCTTCAGCGACATGCCCGGCGACGTGCGCCGGCGCTGGGACGAGCAGTCCGGGGTCAGCGAGGTCGCCAACCCGTCCAACAAGGGCAACGGGATGACGATCGACAACGAGGGCCGGCTCGTCGTGTGCGAGCACGTCACCAGCTCGGTCGTACGGATGGATCCCGACGGCGCCGGCGGCGGGCGCGAGGTGCTCGCCACGCACTACGACGGCCGCGAGCTCAACAGCCCCAACGACGTCGTCGTCAAGAGCGACGGCGCGATCTACTTCACCGATCCCACCTACGGCCGCATGCCGGGCTTCGGTCTCGAGCGCGAGCAGGACCTGGACTTCCAGGGCGTCTACCGGATCGCGCCGGAGGGCGGCGACCCGCAGCTGCTCGTCGGCGACTTCTCCCAGCCAAACGGGCTGTGCTTCTCGACCGACGAGTCGCTGCTCTACATCAACGACACCGACCGCGCGCACATCCGCGTCTTCGACGTGCAGGGCGACGGCACGCTCGCCAACAGCCGCGTCCTCGCCGACGGCATCGGCTCGGGCAGCCTCGAGATCGGCGACCTCGTCGACGGCATGAAGCTCGACGAGCGCGGCAACGTCTGGGTCACCGGGCCCGGCGGCGTGTGCGTGTTCAGCCCGGAGGGCGAGCACATCGGCACCGTCGAGGTGCCGGAGAGCGTCGGCAACCTGAACTGGGGCGGGCCCGACTGGAACTGGCTGTTCATCCCCGCGAGCAGCTCGGTCTATCGCATCCAGACGAAGGTCTCCGGCAACCGACTCTCCTACATGAGGTAACGACGTGACCGACGAAACCCTTCAGCTCGACGCCGGCCGCTGCGCGCTGATCATCCAGGACATGCAGAACGACGTGATCATCGAGGGCGGCGCGTTCGCCGACTCGGGCGCGCCGGAGCACGCAAAGTCGCAGAACGTCGTGGCCAACGTCGCCGACCTCGCTGCGGCGGCCCGCGCGGCGGGCGTCCCGGTCATCCACGTCTGGTACATCGTCGAGGACGGCGCGCCGGGGCTGAAGCAGAACGCGCCGCTGTTCCAGGGCGTCAAGGAGTCCGGCGGGCTCGTCCGCGGCAGCTGGGGCGCCGCTGCCGCCGACGGCCTCGAGCCCCAGGACGGCGACCACGTCGTCGAGAAGATGCGGATGAACGGCTTCTACGAGACGCGCCTGGACATCCTGCTCAGGGGCCTCGGCGCCGACACGATCCTCATCACCGGCGCCTGGACGAACATGTCGATCGAGCACACCGCGCGCCACGGCGCCGACGCGGGCTACGAGGTGGTCGTCGCCTCCGACGGGACGTCGACGATCAGCGAGGAGTGGCATCACGCGGCGCTCAACTACGCGATGAACAACGTGGGGAAGGTCGCGACCTGCGGCGAGATCAAGGCGGCGCTCGGGTCGTGAGCGTCCTGCAGACGGACCTCCTGCTCCGGCAGGGGTACATCGACGGCGAGTGGGTCGATGCCGACTCTGGCGCGACCTTCGCCGTCGTCAACCCCGCCACGCAGGACGTCGTCGCGGACGTCCCGCGCATGGGCGCGGTCGAGACGCGTCGCGCCATCGAGGCGGCGCAGCGTGCGCTGCCGGGCTGGCGCGGGATGCTGGCCAAGGAGCGCGCGGCGATCATGCGCCGCTGGGCCGACCTCATGATGGAGCGCCAGGAGGAGCTCGCGGCGCTGCTGACCACGGAGCAGGGCAAGCCGCTGGCCGAGGCGCGCGTCGAGGTCGCCTATGCGGCGAGCTTCCTCGAGTGGTTCGGCGAGGAGGCCAAGCGCGTCTACGGCGACACGATCCCGACCTACCTGCCCGACCGGCGCATCGTCGTCACCAAGGAGGCGGTCGGTGTCACCGTCGGTATCACGCCGTGGAACTTCCCGGCGGCCATGCCGACCCGCAAGGCGTCGCCGGCGCTCGCCGCCGGCTGCACGATGGTGCTCAAGCCGGCCGAGCAGACGCCGCTGACGGCGCTGGCGGTCATGCGCCTCGGCGAGGAGGCCGGGCTCCCGCCGGGAGTGCTGAGCGTCGTCACCGGCGACGCCGACGACGCGCCGGTCATCGGCCGCGAGATGACCTCCAACCCGCTCGTGCGCAAGCTCGGCTTCACGGGCTCGACCGAGGTCGGCAAGCTGCTCATGGCCCAGTGCGCCGGGCAGGTCAAGAAGGTCTCGCTCGAGCTGGGCGGCAACGCGCCGTTCATCGTCTTCGACGACGCCGACCTCGACGCCGCCATCGAAGGCGCGCTGATCTGCAAGTACCGCAACTCGGGCCAGACCTGCATCTCGGCCAACCGCATCTACGTCCAGGACGCGGTCTACGACGACTTCGTCAGCGCGTTCACCCAGCGCGTCGCAAGGCTCGTCGTCGCCGACGGCTTCACGCCCGACGTCAACGTCGGCCCGCTCATCGACGCGCCGGGCATCGAGAAGGTCGAGCGCCACGTCGGCGACGCGCGCGAGCACGGCGCGGAGCTGCTGCTCGGCGGCGCGCGCAGCGACCTCGGCCCGCAGTTCTTCACGCCGACCGTCATGACCGGCATCACGGACGCGATGGCGATGAGCAGCGAGGAGACGTTCGGCCCGGTCGCGGGGATCAGCCGCTTTGCCACCGAGGAGGAGGCGGTGCGCAAGGCCAACGACACCCCGTACGGCCTCTCGAGCTACTTCTACTCGCGCGACATGGGCCGCATCTGGCGCGTGTCCGAGGCGCTCGAGTACGGGATCCTCGGCATCAACACCGGCGTCGTGTCGACCGAGGTCGCGCCGTTCGGCGGGGTCAAGGAGTCGGGCATCGGCCGCGAGGGCTCGAAGTACGGCATCGACGAGTGGCTCGAGACGAAGTACCTGTGCATGGGAGGCGTGTGAGGTGATCGTCGAGGAACGCACGTACCACGTGTTCACGGGCAAGCTTCCCGAGGTCGTGCGCATGTACGCCGACGAGGGGACGCACCTGCAGCAGGAGCACCTCGGCAACCTCATCGGCGCGTTCACCGTCGAGGTCGGCGAGCCCAGCTCGATCGTGCACCTGTGGGCGTACGACTCCTTCGAGGAGCGCAGCCGCCGCCGCGCGGCGCTGCAGGCGGACCCGCGCTGGCAGGACTTCCTCAAACGCCTGCAGCCACTGATCCACACGCAACGCAACCGCATCCTGGTCCCCACCCCGTTCTCGCCGATCCGATGAGACTCGAAGGGAAGGTCGCGATCGTCACCGGCGGCGCGAAGGGGATCGGGCGCGCGATCGCCGACCGGCTCGCGGCCGACGGCGCGCGCATCGTCGTCGCCGACCTTCAGGGCGCGCAGGACGCCGCGGCCACCTACGACGGCGGTGTCGGGCTCACGGTCGACGTGTCCTCCGAGGACGACGTCGCCCGCATGGCGAGCGACACGCTCGAGCAGTGCGGCAGCATCGACATCCTCGTCAACAACGCCGGCCTCTACGCGCAGCTGGCCATGCGGCCGTTCGAGCAGATCCCGGCTGACGAGTGGCGCCAGGTCATGGACGTCAACGTCCTGAGCATGTTCCTCACCTGCCGCGCGGTGGTGCCGCACATGCGCGAGCGCGGCGGCGGGAGGATCGTGAACATCTCGTCGGGGACGCCGTTTCGCGGCGTGCCGTTCGTCCTGCACTACGTGACGAGCAAGGGCGCGATCGTCGCCTTCACCCGCGCGCTGGCCAAGGAGCTGGGTGGCGACGAGATCCTCGTCAACTGCGTGGCCCCGGGCTTCACGATGAGCGAGGGAGTCCAGGAGCACCCCGAGGTCGTCGAGGCGCTGCGCGACGTCTCGGTGAGCGCCCGCACGATCAAGCGCGACCAGGTGCCCGAGGACATCGTCGGTGCAGTCGCCTTCTTCTGCGGGCCGGAGTCGACGTTCGTGACCGGGCAGACGATGGTCATCGACGGAGGCCAGTACTTCCATTGACGCGGCTCTCGCTCACGGAAGGTGCCGGCAACGGGGTCGCCTACGAGCTCGACGACGGGCGTACGCTCGTGTGGGAGCTCGGCGACGAGGAGCCGCCGCGCGCGCTCCTCTCGCGGGAGGTCGACATCGGCAGCGACTGGATCATGCGCCTCGACCGCGTCGACTTCGAGCCGGGCG
>DATFRW010000149.1:0-6973 GCA_035262945.1 Solirubrobacteraceae bacterium | reverse complement strand
CCTCATGGTCGTGGGCCAGGCGGTGCAGACGGCCGCCGCGCGCGAAGCCGCGCTCGACCGCCTCGGTCACCCGGAGCTGCTGCGCGCCACGCTGCGGGCGTGGACGCGGCGGCTGCTCGTCGCGCTCGTGGTCGTCGCGGGACTGTCGGCGCTGCTGCGCGAGCAGTTCGCCGCGATCATCGGCGTCGACGACGTCCCGTGGGCGGCGGCGGCGATCCCGGTGTCGGGCGTCCTGTGGATGCTCGTGTGCCTGCAGCGCGGCGCTCTGCTCGGGCTGCGGGTCTATCAGCCGGTGGGCGTGTCGATCGTGGGCGACGCGGCCGGGCGCCTGCTCTTCGGCCTGCTGCTGTTCGGGGTCGGGCTGGGCGTGTCGGGCGCCTACCTCGGCGCGCCGGTGACGTTCGCGGTCGTCGCGCTCTGGCTCGAGCGCGAGCTGCACCACCACGTGGCCCCCGTCGGCGGCGATCACGGGAAGGTGCGCACGCTGCGCTCGCTGGTCGGCGACGGCTGGGTGCCGATCGTCGGCCTCCTGCTGCTCGCCCTGCTGCAGAACATCGACGTGATCGTCGCCAAGCACCGTTTCAGCGGCGACGAGGCCGGTTCCTACGCGGCCGCGGCCGTCGCGGCCAAGGCGGTGGTGTGGGTGGCGATCGGCATCGGGCTGCACCTGCTGCCCGAGTCCACGCGCCGGGTCGCCGAGGGCCGCGACCCGCGGCGGGTGCTGCTGCGGGCGTTCGCGATGGTCGCCGTCATCGCTGCGCCGGCGCTGCTCATCTTCGCAGTGGCGCCCGAGACGCTGTTGCGGATCGCCTTCGGGCCCGACCTCACCCTTGCCGCCGACGCGCTGCTCCCGCTCGGGCTGGCGATGACGCTGCTCGCCATCGCCTATCTGACGGTGCAGTACCTCGTCGCCCTGCACCAGACGACGTTCCTTTGGGCGCTCGGCGCGGTCGCCATCGCGGAGCCGATCCTGCTGACGACCGGCAACGAATCGCTCGTCGGCTTCGCCTCGATCGTGCTGGGCGTGCAGTGCGTCGCGGTGGTCTCGGTGCTGTTCTTCGGACTGCGCGCCCGTGGGAGGGCTGAGCAATGAGCGTGGCGGACTCGGAGAACACGGTCGCCAGCGCGGGCGTGGCGGGCTCGGCGGGCACGGTCGCCAGCGCCGGCGTGGCGGCCTCGGCGGGCACGGTCGCCAGCGCGGGCGTCGCGGCATCCGCGGGCACCGTGGCCAGCGCGGGAGTCGCGCTGAGCCTCGCGACCGTGTGGAGCGCGGGCATCTTCGGTGGCGTCGGGAACGTCGGCTGTGCCGGCTGCGTGGGGTGCATCGGGTGCGTCGGCTGCGCGGGCTGCGTCGGCTGCATCGGCTGCGTCGGGCTGCGCGGGGCCGTCGGGCAGATCGGGCAGATCGGGAAGCACGCGTAGCCCGCGTGCGCAAGGCGGCGTTGCTCGGTGCGCGGGCGGCCCTGGTCGCGGGCCCCGTCGTGCTGGCCTTCTTCGCGGGCGGGTTCTTCGACGGGCCGCGCGACGTCGCGCTGCTCGTCGCGGGGATCGTGCTCGTCGTCCTGGCGGTGGCGGCTCCGGGCCCGCTCATCCCACGCCACCCGGCCGCGCGCGTGGCGCTCGCCGCGGCGGTGGCCTACGCGGGCTGGATCGCGCTGTCGGCGACCTGGGCGCCGGTCGCCGACTACGCCGGCGACGACGCCGAGCGCGCGCTGCTCTACGCCGTGACCCTCGCGGCGGCTGCGATCGCATTCGCAGACCGCGCGGCGTTCCGGGCGCTCGAGCCGCTCGCGGCCGCGGGGACGGTGATCGTCATCGGCTACGGCCTCAGCGGCCGGCTGCTGCCGGGCATCGTCACCCAGCACCCGCAGGCCAGCGCGGCCGGCCGCCTGGACCAGCCGCTCACGTACTGGAACGCCGTGGGCCTGCTCGCGGCGATGGGGCTCCTGCTCTGCGCGCGCCTCGCCGGGGATCGCGACCGGCCCGCGGCGCTGCGCGCGGCGGCGGGCGCGGCGGCCGTGCCGCTCGGGATGGGCTGCTACCTGAGCTTCTCGCGCGGGGCGATCGCCGCGCTGGCCGCGGGCCTCATCGCGCTGATCGCGCTCGCCCCGACCTGGGCGCAGCTGCGCGCGGCGGCGCTCGCGGTCGTCGCCGGCGGTGCGGGAGCGCTCGCGGCGGCACTCGCCCCCACCGTGCGCACCGCGAGCGGCGCGCTCTCGACCCGCGAGCGCGAGGGCGCGATCGTGCTGGCGGTCGCCGTCGTGCTGATGGCGGCCGCCGCGTTCGCCGCCCGCGCGCCGCTCCCCGAGCGCGCCCTCCCCCTCCCCCGCGCGACCGTGTGGGTGGCGGTCGGCGTCATCGTTGCGCTACTCGTCGTGCCGATCGTCGCCGCGGGCGGCCGCCAGCAGGCCCCGCCCGCCACCGGCGCCACCAGCCAGCGCTTCGGCTCGCTCGGCTCCAACCGCTACGCGTACTGGCGCGTGGCGATCGACGCGGGCGTCGACCACCCGCTCGCCGGGGTCGGCGCGAGCGGCTTTCGCACCGAATGGCTGCGCCACCGCCGCATCAGCGAGAACGTGCGCGACGCCCACTCGCTCGAGCTCGAGACGTTTGCCGAGCTGGGCATCGTCGGCGTCGCGCTGCTCGTGGCGCTGCTGGGCGGCGTCGCGCTCGCCGCCCGCGCCGTACATCGAGCCGATCCCACGCTCGCCGCGGGCGCGATCGCCGTTCTGACCGCGTGGACGTTCCACAGCGCGATCGACTGGGACTGGGAGATGCCGGCGGTGACGCTCGTCGCGGTCGTGCTGGCCGGAGCGCTGCTCGGGCGAGCGGCGCCTACAGCTCTTCCGCGATCCGCGGCGCCTCGCGGCTGAAGACCCAGACCGCGAGCACGCAGACCGCGACGAAGATCAGCGCCGGGAAGATGAGCCAGACGGCCCCGCCGGCGGCCGCGGCCGGCCCGGGAGCGTTCGGGTCGATCACCCACTTGCGCGCCAGCTCGAACAGCGGCGCCAACGGGTTCAGGGCGATGATGTGGCGCAGCGTCTCCGGCACCACGGTGATCGGGTAGAGGACCGGCGTGCCGTAGAAGAGGACCGTCGACAGCACGGTCCAGATGATCGCCATGTCGCGGAAGCGCGGGTACAGCGACGCGACGATCATCGACACCGCGACCGTGATCGTGATCAGCAGCGCCAGTAGCACGGGGAACAGCAGCCACGTCCACATCGGCCCGACGCCGAAGGCGAGGATGAAGACGAAGACCACGACGAGGTTCAGGCCGAGGTTGAACAGGCTCGTGAGCACGACGGCGAGCGGGATCACCAGGCGCGGGAACTGCGTCTTGCGCACCACCGCCTCCTGGTTGACGATCGACGTCACGGCGGTCGCGGTCGCCTCCTGGAAGAAGCCGAAGAGCACCACGTTGAACAGCAGCAGCACGGGGTAGTGCGGCACCTGTGAGCCGACGCGGAAGACCTGCGTGAACACCACGAGCAGGACGCCGAACAGCATCAGCGGCCGCGCGAGCGACCACAGGTAGCCGAGGACGGTCCCGAAGTAGGTCCGCTTGAACTCGGTGATCGAGATCAGGTAGAGCAGGTCGAGCGCGCGCCGCCAGCCGCCGCCGAGGGCGGAGGGGCCGCGGACATCGCGCAGCTCGATCGGTGCGTCGCTCATGGCAGCCGCACGCCCGTTTCGATCTCGGCCGCGACGTCGGCGTTCATCGACACGCTTCCCGGCCCGGGCCGCGTGCCGTAGACGACGAAGTCGAGCAGGCGGACGACGTGCAGGGCGAGGTCTCCCTGGGTGCGATTGCGCGAGATCCAGCTGTTGACGACGTAGCGCCCGGGGAGCAGGCGATTCTCGACCGTGCCCGAGATGCGCGCGCGCTGCCCGGCGGCGAGCCGGTTCGGCTCGCCCGGCCGCAGCTTGAGGTTCTCGTTGAACCCGAAGACCGTCTCGCCGTCGGCGTTGAGGAAGTGGAAGCCGAACACGGGGTCCTCGAGGTCGTGGCGGGCCTCGAAGACAACCTCGATCCCGATCGGCTCGCCCTGCTCGACGTTCTCCACCGCCTCGCCGGCGGCGTTGCGCAGGCCCGCATCGACGATGCGCACGTTGACGTCGAGCACGCCGGGGCCGGACCCGTTCGCGCTGTCGCCGGCGAAGTTCAGGCGGTAGTAGCGCAGCGCGGTCTCCTCCGGATCGCCGATGTAGCGCCGCTCGCCGTCGTGGATGAGCATCGCCCGGTCGCAGAAGCTCTGGACGGCGGTCATGTCGTGGGTGACGAGCACGACGGTCCTGCCGGTCCGGCGCTTCTCGCGGAAGACGTCCATGCACTTCTGCGCGAACGACGCGTCGCCGACCGCGAGCACCTCGTCGACGAGCATGATGTCGGCGTCCGCCTCGACCATGACGGCGAAGGCGAGCCGGACCATCATCCCCGACGAGTAGTTCTTCAGCCGGAGGTCGACGAAGTCGCGCAGCTCGGCGAAGTCGAGCACCGCGTCCGTCCGGCGCTGCGCCTCGCGGCGCCCGAGGCCCATCATCACGCCGTTGAGGACGATGTTCTCGCGCGAGGTGAGCTCCGGGTTGAAGCCCACGCCGAGCTCGATGAACGGCGCGAGCCGCCCGGCCATCCTGATCCGCCCGCCATCGGCCCGGTAGATGCTCGACATGATCTTCAGCAGCGTGCTCTTGCCCGAGCCGTTGCGCCCGACGATGCCGAAGAACTCGCCCTTGTGGACGTCGAAGTCGATCCCGCGCAGCGCGTGCAGCTCGCGGTAATCGCCGTGCGCCAGCGGGTGCAGCGCGCGCTCCTTGAAGCTGTCGACGCGATGGCGCGCGACGCGGAAGGTCTTCTCGACCCCGCGGACCTCGATGACCACCGGCGCGGACGACATGCTGCGCGAAGCCTACGCGCCGGTCAGGCGCCCGATCGCCAGCGCCGCAGGCGCTTCTGCTCGAAGCTGAGCGGGTCGGGGAAGCTCGCGTCGGCGGGCACCCGGCCCGGCCTGCGCACGAAGCGGGCGAGGATCGTCGTCGCCCTGAACCAGACGATGCCGTGGACGAGTTCGGTCTCGCTGGCCAGTGTTTCGGTCCGCCCGGCCAGCATGCGCAGCGGCCGCGCGGCGAGCCACGCGAACGCGAGCGGGGCGCGGGCGCTCGCGATATAGCGCTGCAGCGCGCGGCGCTTGCCGCGGGTCAGGCGCCCGCCACAGCGGACGAGCAGCATCCGCGCCTGCACCGTGCGCGGCAGGTAGCCGAGGAAGTACGCGCCGCGCCCGCCGCGCAGCAGCCCCGCCGGCGAGCGGCGCGGGCGCCCGCCGCTGACCTCGCCGAAGATCGCGCCGGCGTGCTGGACGTAGTCGTAGAGCGGGCGGTCGACGTACGCGACGTCGCCGGACGCCAGCGCGACGAGGCCGATCCAGTGGTCGTGGAACTGCAGGCTCGGTGTCTCGGGGAACGGCAGCGCCATCTCGGCGACCTCGCGGCGGAAGAGCGCGGCGGCGCCGGTGATCGAGTTCGCGATGAGCAGCGACGCCAGGCTGGTGTGGTTGTTGCGCCGGCCCTGCCACATCGTGTCGCGCAGGACGCGCCCTTCGGGATCGACGAGGCGCTGGTCGCAGTAGACGAGCTGCGCGCCGCCGAGCGCGGCGCGCAGGACCTCGAGCTTCTCGGGCCGCCAGCGGTCGTCCTGGTCGCAGAGGGCGATCAGCTCGGCCTCGGCGGGCGCGAGGCGCAGCGCGCGCTCGAAGTTGCGATAGAAGCCGAGCCGCCCCTCGGATCGCGAGACGACGAAGCGCTCGTCTTCGCCGACGACCGCGGTGAGATCGGCGAAGCGCTCGGGGCTCGAGCAGTCGTCGCTGATCACGCACACCCAGTTGCGGTCGGTCTGGGCCCGCAGCGACTCGACCTGCGCGCGGAACAGGGCGGGATCGGGGTCGTAGGTGGCCATGCAGACGGCGATGAGGCCCGGCCGCGCCGGCCGCCCGAGCGGCGGCGCGGGCTCGCGCGGGGCGATCGCGATCCGCCCCAGCGGCGCGACCTCCTCGCTGCCGTCCACCAGTCGCGCGGCGAGCGCGACCTCGACCTCACCGGCCTGTTGGGGCGGAACGGGCACCGTGCCCCAGAACCCGCTGTGGAATGCGGCCGGGTCGACGGCGACGCGGTCGGGGCGCGGCATGCCGGCGGCGGTCGGCCTGTGGTGGACGCCGTCGACGACGATCGCGAGGTCGGCGATCGGTGCGCGCCGGTGAAAGCACGTCCCGCAGCAGAACACCACCGTCGGGGTGCCGGCGGGCAGCGTGGCGGGAAGCGGGTGCTCCAGGGCGGCTACAAGGTCGGCGCTCACCAGCGCGGCAACCTATCCTTGCGCGGGCATGACGGTCTCCTCGCACGACGCGCGGCTCGAGGACGTGCGCGCACATCTGGCCGCGGCGCGCCTGCCGCGGGCCGCCGGCGCGGGCCCTGACGCGGACACGCTGCGGGTCGCGTACCTCGACGTCCTGAAGCTCGCGCTCTGCGATCTGGCCGGCGCGGGCACGACGTCCGTCGGGGCCATGGCGGACGGCACGGTCGTCGCGCGCGAGCTGCGTGGCGACGACGTCCGGCTGCGCGCGGCGGGCATGGACTGGCCGCTCCACGGCCTGACGATGGTGGGGCTCGGCCGGCTCGACGACCTCCAGGAGTGCGTCGAGGCGATCGTCCGCGACGGGGTCGCGGGCGACGTCATCGAGGCCGGCTCGTGGCGCGGCGGCGCATCGATCCTCATGCGTGCCGCGCTCGACTGCCTGGGCGACGGGCGCACCGTCTGGGTCGCCGACTCCTTCCAGGGCTTCCCCGAGGCGCCGGCGCCCGACGACGGCTCGCTCGACCTCGCCGCCTTTGACTTCCTCGCCGTCCCGGTCGAGGAGGTGCGCGAGAGCTTCGCCCGCTTCGGCTGCGAGCGCGGCGTGGAGCTCGTACCGGGGTT
>DATFRW010000148.1:0-13487 GCA_035262945.1 Solirubrobacteraceae bacterium | reverse complement strand
CCACCACCCGATCCCCCGCCCCGATCCGCGCCGCAACCTGCTCACGCTCCACCGCAGTCAACCACCGAAACGGCCCACGCCTTCTCCCCGACACCACACCTCCAATCGCTCAACACCACCGATGGTGTTGCGACGACCGGATGAATCCGCCCACCCATATGGTGCTCAAAGCCCCACGGAACGCCGAGTTGGCACGCTGCCGCTCACGCGCCGCGGGGTTTGGGAGCCACCCGCGCCGAGCCACACCGCCCACGCGCGCGCCACCCCGACGCTTCGCCCCCTCATTGCCCGGCCACGCGGCAGCGCTCAGGCCGGCGCGGCGGCGCCCAGCGCATGCACGCCGCCGTCGACGTGCAGGATCTCGCCGGTGATCGCCCGCGCGAGCGGCGACAGCAGGAAGAGGCACGCGTCGGCCACGGGCGTGGGGTCCGCCAGGTCCCACCCCAGCGGCGCCTGGTGCTCCCAGATCTGGGCGAGGCCCTCGAAGCCCTCGATGTTCGACGCCGCGACCGTCTGCAGCGGCCCGGCGGCGATGAGGTTCGAGCGCACGCCGCGCGGGCCGAGGTCGCGCGCGAGGTAGCGGTTGATCGACTCGAGCGCGGCCTTGGAGACGCCGGCCCAGTCGTAGGCGGGCCAGGCCACGCTCGCGTCGAAGTCCAGGCCGACGACGCTCGGGGACTCGCCGCGCTCGAGCAGCGGCAGCAGCGAGGCGGCGAGCGCCTTCATCGAGAACGCGCTGGTCTCGAACGCCGCGATCGCGGACGCGCTCGGGGTCTGGAGGAACTGGCCGCCGAGCCCGTCGCCGGGCACGAACGCGATCGCGTGCAACACGCCGTCCAGGCGGCCCCAGCGCTCGTCGAGCGCCTTCGCCACCGCATCGAGCTGCTCCGGGTCGTTGACGTCGAGCTCGAGCACGTCGGCCTCGGTGGGCAGCCGCTTGGCCATGCGCTCGGTGATGCGCAGGCCGCGGCCGAAGCCGGTGAGGACCACCTCGGCGCCCTCCTCCTGGGCGCGGCGCGCGACGGAGTACGCGATCGACTTGTCCGTCAGCACGCCGGTGACCAGCAGCTTTCGTCCCTCGAGGAGCATGGGCGGACAGGCTATTCGCTCGCACCGCTCGGCCTCGCGGTCGTCGCCCGCTGCCGGCGCTCGTGAGGCGCTAGCCCATCCGCTCCAGGATCTGCTTGCGGTTGCGGTCGAGCTCATTGGCGAGCTCCGGCCTGTGGAGCGCGCGCAGGTATCCCACGCTCCACTCGAGCTGCTCGAGCGCGGCGGTCGCCGCCTCTCGGTAACGCTCGACTTCCTTATCGAGGTCACGCTGACGGTCGTCGGACTCAGGCGAGCCCATGTCCCACCCCCTTGGTGTGACTCCCCACTTGACCTTCAAACGCGCAGCGAGACGCGAGGTCAGGCGTGGCCCGCGAAGCTGGCGCCTAGGCGGTCGGCCGGTGCTGCTCGAGAATGGCAGCTCCCGTTTCCGCCATCCGTGGGCAGGGTACCCGAGACAGACAGGTCTTCCTCTACCACCCGAGCGTTGCCGACCACCGAACAAGCGCAGCGCCTGCAGGAGGACCGCGTCCTTTTCGAGCGATTCCAGGACCGGCACGATCCGGTCGATCGCGAGATGCTCGTGGAGCGGTTCCTGCCCTTGGCGCGCAGTCTTGCCACGCGATACACGTCGCGCGGCGAGCCCTTCGACGACATCTTCCAGGTCGCGAGCCTCGCGCTGGTCAAAGCGATCGACCGCTACGACCCGGACCGCGGTGGCGCGTTCTCCTCCTACGCGGTGCCGACGATCGTCGGCGAGATCAAGCGCCACTTCCGCGACCGCACGTGGGCCGTGCGCGTGCCGCGGGACCTGCAGGAGCTCGCGCTCCGCGTCGACAAGACCGCCCGCGAGCTCGAAGGCGACCTGCACCGTAAGCCGACCGTTCCCGAGCTTGCCGAGCGGCTCGCGCTCAGCGACGAGGAGGTCCTCGAGGCGCTGCAGGCCACCCGGGCCTACCGCTTCACCTCGCTCGACGCCCCGCGCGACGAGGAGGACGAGGACCGCGCGACCGTCGGCACGACGATCGGCACCGAGGACGAGCAGTTCGCTCACGCCGAGCTGCGGGCGACGCTCCGCAAGCTCGCTGTCGTCCTCACGCCGCGCGAGCGGATGGTGCTGCGGCTGCGTTACGAGGGCGACCTGACACAGCGCGAGATCGGCGAGCAGATCGGCATCAGCCAGATGCAGATCTCGCGGATCCTCCGGCAGGCACTCGACAAGCTGCGCTCGTACGCGCTCGCGACGGACGACGTCCTCGTCGCTCAGACGTAGTCGTAGAAGCCGCGGCCGGTCTTGCGGCCCAAGTGGCCGGAGACGACCATGCGCTTCATCAACGGGGGCGGCGCGTACTCGTCGCGCTTGAACTCCTCATACAGCGAGTCGCACACGCTGTAGAGCACGTCCAGGCCGATGAAGTCACACAGCGCCAGCGGGCCCATCGGGTGCCCGCAACCCAGCTTCATGCCCTCGTCGATGTCCTCGCGGCTGGCAAACCCCTCCTCATACATCCGCACCGCCGCCATCAGATACGGCACCAGCAGGAAGTTGACGATGAACCCCGAGCGGTCCTTGGTCTTGATCGGCGTCTTGCCGATCTGCGAAGCGAACGCCTCCGCCCGCTGAACCGTGTCCGGCGCGGTATCCAGCCCGATGACCACCTCCACCAGCTTCATCACCGGCACCGGCGAGAAGAAATGCAACCCCAGCACACGGTCCGCGCGCCCGGTCGCCGCCGCCAACCCGGCGATCGGGATCGACGACGTGTTCGAAGCCAGAATCACCTCACCGGGCAACAACTCGTCCAGCTGCTTGAACGTCTGGATCTTGGCCTGCTCGTCCTCGACGATCGCCTCCACCACCAACTCACACCCCGCCAGCACCTCCAGGTCGGCCGACCACTCGATGCGCCCCAACAACGCCTCGGCCTCCTCGGCCGACAACCGCCCCCGCGACACCACCCGATCAACCGACGCCTGCACCGCCGCACGCGACCTGGCAAGCGGCCCCTCCGCCGGCTCATGCAGCTTGACCGTCACCCCCGCACGCGCCGCCGACTCCGCGATCCCCGAACCCATGAACCCCGCACCCACGACGCCGATCTGCGTGATCTCCGCTTGCATACCGGGACCCTATCCGTAGCCTTCGGCGCCGCATGTGGTGGCGGGAAGGGGTCGTGTACCAGATCTATCCGCGCTCGTTCGCGGACGCCTCGGGCGACGGCGTTGGCGACCTCGAGGGCCTGCGCGCGCGGTTGGACTACCTGCAGTGGCTCGGCGTCGACGCGATCTGGCTGTCGCCGATCTTCCGCTCGCCGATGGCCGACTTCGGCTACGACGTCGCCGATTACCGCGACGTCGACCCGCTGTTCGGCGACCTCGCGACGTTCGACGCGCTGCTCGCGGATGCCCACGCGCGCGACATCCGAGTGCTGCTGGACTGGGTGCCCAACCACACGTCCGACCAGCACGCCTGGTTCATCGAGAGCCGCGCGTCGCGCGACTCGGCGCGGCGCGACTGGTACCGCTGGCGCGACGGGTCGCCGGACCACCCGCCCAACAACTGGCCGGCCGCGTTCGGCGGCGGGCCGGCGTGGACGTGGGACGAGGCCACCCAGGAGTGGTACCTGCACACGTTCCTGGCCCAGCAGCCCGACCTCAACTGGGACAACCCGGAGGTCGTGGCGGCGATGCACGACACGCTGCGCTTCTGGCTGGACCGCGGCGTCGACGGCTTCCGCGCCGACGTCGTGCACCTGATCGGCAAGGACCCGGCGCTGCCGGACGTCGCCGCGCTGCATTCGGCCGGCGGGCACCTGTCGGTCGTCGGCCAGCACGATTACGCGGGCACCCACGCGTTGCTGCGCGGCATCCGCGGCGTGCTCGACGAGTACGGCGACCGCATGATCGTCGGCGAGGTCAACCTGAGCGAGACCGAGCTGATCAGGCCGTACCTCGGCGAGGACGACGAGCTGCACCTGGCGTTCGACTTCGCGTCGCTCTGGGTGCCGTGGGAGGCCGCCGCATGGCGGGAGCGCATCGAGCACGTCGAGGAGATCATGGGCGCCCGCTGGCCGACGTGGGTGTTCTCGAATCACGACCAGCCGCGGATCCGCACACGGCTCGGCGGAAGCGAGGCCCGCGCGAGGGCCGCGCTGCTCATGCTGCTCACGCTGCGTGGCACGCCGTTCCTGTACGCGGGCGAGGAGCTCGGGCTCGAGGACGCCGAGGTGCCGCCGGACCGCGTCGTCGACCCCGGGGGGCGCGACGGCTGCCGCGCACCGATCCCCTGGACGGCGGACTCCGGCCACGGCTGGCCGGCCGAGCCATGGCTGCCGTGGCCGCCCGAGCCCGCAGCCCGCAGCGTCGCCACGCAGCGAGCGGACGAGGGCTCGTTCCTGACCTTCGCCCGCGCGCTGCTCGCGGCTCGCCGCGCGTCGCCGGCGCTGCGCCTCGGGAGCCTCGAGCTGCTCGAGGACGTTCCCGGCGACGTCGTCGCGTACGACCGGGTGCACGGCGACGACCGCCGGCGCGTGTGGATCGACTTCGGCGCCAGCCCCGGCCCGCACCCCGACGGATGGACGGCCGTGGTCGCGACCGACGCCGCGGCGCTCCTGCGCCCCGCCTAGGGTCTACGCGCCCGCCTTCGCCGCCGCCTGCTCGCGCTCGCGCAGCTCGATGCGGCGGATCTTCCCCGTCAGCGTCTTGGGCAGGTCGTCGACGAACTCGATCCGCCGCGGGTACGCGTACGCCGACAGCCGGTCGCGGACGTGGCGCTTGATGGCGTCGGCCAGCTCGTCGGAGGGCTCGTGCCCGTCGGCCAGGACGATGAACGCCTTGACGACGTTGCCCTTGACCTCGTCGGGCGACGCGACGGCCGCGGCCTCGCGGACGGCGGGATGCTCCAAGCAGGCGGACTCGACCTCGAAGGGCCCGATGCGGTAGCCGGCGGCGATGATCACGTCGTCGGCGCGCCCCGCGTACCAGATGTAGCCGTCCTCGTCCTCCATCGCGGCGTCCTTGGAGTGAAACCAGTCGCCGCCGAAGGTCTCCTGCGAAGCCTCCTCGTTGCGCCAGTACCCGAGCGGGTAGTGCGGGTTCGATCGCGCCCGCAGGCAGATCTCGCCGCGCTCGCCCCGCGCGACCGGCTGCTCGTCCTCGTCGAGGATCTGGACGTCCCACCCGGGCATCGGCTTGCCCATCGAGCCCTCGCGGACCTCCATGAACGGGTAGTTGGCCACGAGCGGGTAGCTCTCGGTCAGGCCGTAGAAGTCCAGGACGGTGAGCCCGTACTGGGCCCGGAACCAGCGGATCGCCTCCGGGTTGAGCGGCTCGCCCGCCGAGCACACCCGGCGGAACTTCTGGGGGTAGCGCGTGCCCGCGTCCTCGACCGCCATCATCGCCCGCATCGCGGTCGGGGTCGTGAAGACGTTCGTGACCTCGTGACGGGCGAGGAAGTCCAGCTGCTTGTGCGGGTTGAAGCCGCCCTCGCGCTGGTAGACGCACTGCACCGCCCCGAGGCGCCACGGCCCCAGTAGCGGCGCGATCCCCGCCGCCCACGCCCACTCGCCCATGCCGTGGAAGCGCTCGCCGTCCTGCACCTCGTGGCAGTAGGTGAACTCCTCGTGGGCCAGGATGTAGCGATGGGCATGGACGATGCCCTTCGCGAGGCCGGTCGTACCGCTCGTGTAATACAGCTGCGCTTGGTCGTCGGCGGCCGTGTCGGCGGTCTCGAATTCCGTCGAGGCCCCGTCGAGCAGGCCGTCGTCGAGCACGAGCAGCTCGCCGACGAGCGACGAGTCGAAGCGGGCCGCGTTGGCCTTGTCGGTGACGAGCACCCGGGGCTCGGAGTCGCGCAGGCGGTGGGCGATGCCCTCGTCGCCGTAGAGCACCGACATCGACAGCAGGATCCCGGCGTTCTTCCACGCCCCGAAGAAGATCGCGGCGGTCTCGGGCGTCGGCGGAAGCACGACGGCGACCCGCTCCCCGCGTGCGACGCCGTGGTCGCGCAGGACGTTGGCGGCCTGGTTGGCGAGGTCCTGCAGCTCGCCCCAGGTCAGGTCGCGGCGGGCGCCGTCGAAGCGCTCCCAGACCATGGCCGGCTTGTCGCGCGCGTGCTTGTCGCAGACGTCGGCGGCGATGTTGTAGCGGTCCGGCACGTTCCACCGGTGCTCCGCCCGCAGCTCGTCGTAGCGGCTCATGGCGGGCATTCTCTCCTACCACGTCTTCGCGCGCTGGCGTTCTGGCGCGGCTCCGGGCACCGCCGCGGCCAGCGCGGCCAGCCTGACGACCGCATCGCGCACGTCCGGGTCGTCGCCCGCCAGCTCGTCGGCGTCGACATCGGTCAGCGGCGCGAGCCGCCACTCGTCGCCGACGCCGATCAGCGGGCCGAGGTCCGGGTCGGCGACCATGCGCACGCCCTGGGCGCGCGCGGGGTCGACGCCGACGGCGTCCAGCAGCTCGCTCGTGTCGCCGCCGCCCGCGACGACGGCGCGCGCCACGTCGAGGTCGAGCCCCTCGACCACCGGCGCCTGGCCGAGCGGGCGCGACAGCCAGTCGCGCCGGTCGGCGGCGAGCGCGAGCGCGCGCACGGCCGCCTCGGGGAAGCGGTAGTTCGGCACGCGCCGGCCGGGGCGGCGCGGCAGCTCGCCGCCGGAGCCGACGACGCAGGCGAGCACCGGCTTCACGGCGTCCTGTGTCGCGCGCTCGATCGCCGCCAGGCGTTCAGCCGGATCGTCGCCGCCGAGCTCGACGTGGAGCACGAGCATCGCGTCGACCTGCCCGTCGTCGAGCAGCGCGGCGATCGCCTCGAGGTCGTCCTCGATGCTCGCGCGGACGCCGAGGTCGAGCGGGTTGCCGAGCCGGTCGGCGCGCGGGAGCGCGCGCTCCAGGCGCGCGCGGCTGTCGGGGCCTGGCGAGGCGAGCGTCAGCCCGCGGGCCGCGCAGGCGTCGGCCGCCACGACGCCGAGCCCGCCCGAGTTCGTCACCACGCCGACGCGCCGGCCGCGCGGCAGCGGCTGGGACTCGAAGAGCTCGGCGGCGTCGAAGAGCGCCTGGGTCGTCTCCACCCGCAGCACGCCGGCCTGGAAGAACAGCGCGTCGGTGGCCGCCTCCCCCACCGCGCGCCCGCCTTTCACCGCCAGGATCGGCTTGCGCCGCGCGACGCGCCGCGAGACCTGCGAGAAGCGCCGCGGGTTGCCGAACGACTCCATGTAGAGGGCGACGACCGCCGTGCGCTGGTCGTCCTCGAAGTGCTCGAGGACGTCGTTGGTCGAGACGTCGGCGCGGTTGCCGAGCGCGACGAACGTCGAGACGCCGAGGCCGCGGGCGGCCGCGTGGCCGAGCAGCGCGAGCCCGAGCGCGCCCGACTGCGACGAGAGGGCGAGCCCGCCCGGGCGCACGCGCACCTCGCCGATGAGCGCGTGCAGCCCGACCGCTGCGTCGGTGTTGACGATGCCGAGCGCGTTGGGCCCGACGAGCCGCAGGCCCCGCGCCCGCACCGCGTCGAGCAGCGCCGTCTCGCGCGCGCGGCCCTCGGGCTGGTCGGTGTCGGAGAAGCCCGACGAGACGACGAGCAGCGCCCGCACGCCGCAGCGCGCGGCCTCGTCGGCCACGCCGAGGACCTCGCCGGCGGGGACGGCCACGATCGCGAGGTCCGGCACCTCCGCGAGCTCGGACAGCGAGCGCGCGGCACGGGCGGACCCGACGACGCCGCCGTCGGGATGCACGGGCACCGCGACGCCGGTGAAGCCCCCCGCGACGATCCCGCGGAAGATCGCGCCGCCGACGCTGTCGGCCCGCGACGACGCGCCGACCACCGCGACCGAGCCGGGAGCCAACAGCGGCCGCAGCGAGGCGAGCGCCGCGACGTGCGTGCGGTCGGCGACCAGCTCCTCGTAGAGCGCCGTCGGCCGCAGGTCGAGCGACAGGTGGACCTCACCGAACTCCGTCTCGCGGCGCACGTCGAACCCCGCGCCCGCGAAAACGCCGAGCATCGCGCGGTTCCCGGCGAGGACCTCGGCGTCGAAGCGCACGATCCCCCGGGCGGCCGCGACCTCGGCGAGCTGCTCGAGCATCCGCGTCCCCAGCCCCCGGCCCTGCATCTCGTCGGCCACGGCGAACGCGACCTCGGCCGCCGCCGGCTCGCGCAGGCGCTCGTAGCCGGACACGGCCACCACGCGCTTGCCGAGGTGGGCCAGCAGCACGACGCGTGCGTCGCCATCGGCGTTGGCGTAGTCGTGCGCGAAGACGTCGGTGCGCACCATGCCGTGGAAGCGCTTGTAGAGGCTCTCCGGCGCGAGCGCGTCGAAGAACGCCTTGATCGCTGCCTCGTCTTCGGGCTGGGGCGAACGGAGCCGCAGAGCGGCCCCGTCGCGCAGAATGACGTCGCGGACGAGCGTGCCCGCGAGACTACTCGGCGCCGAACGCCTTAATCTCCGCGAGCTCCTGCTCGGTCAACTCCCGCGGCACGTCGTCGCGGGCGACCTTCTCGCTCTGCACGCGGTGCTGGATGTCGTCGACGATCTCGGGGTTGGCCAGCGTCGTGACGTCGCCGACGTCGGCGAAGTTCGAGATCGACGCGATCACGCGGCGCATGATCTTGCCCGACCGGGTCTTGGGCATGTCGCTGACGACCCAGACGTTCTTCGGGCGCGCGATCTTGCCGATCTCTGTCTCGATCGCCTTGGACACCTTCTGGCGGATCTCGTCGCTGGGCTCGTACCCGGGCTTCAGCGCCACGTACATCTCCACGGCGCGGCCGCGCAGGTCGTCGATCACCGGCACCGCCGCCGCCTCGGCGACCTCCTCGACGGTGATGCTCGCCGACTCGAGCTCCTTGGTGCCCAGGCGATGGCCGGCGACGTTGATGACGTCGTCGATGCGCCCGAGGATCCGGAAGTACCCGTCGGCGGCCTGGACGGCGCCGTCGCCGGCAAGGTACGGCCAGTCGCGCCAGTCCTTGCTGTCCGGATCGCGGTTGTAGCGCCTGTAGTACGTGTCGACGAACCGCTCCGGCTGGCCCCAGATCGTCTCGAAGATCCCCGGCCACGGGTTGCGGATGCAGATGTTCCCGGCCTTACCGCTGCCCGCTTCGACCACGTTGCCGTCGTCGTCGTAGATGACCGGATAGACCCCCAGCACCCCCGGACCGCAGCTGCCCGGCTTCATCGGCTGCAGCGCGGGCAGCGTGCTGCCCAGGAAGCCGCCGTTCTCGGTCTGCCACCAGGTGTCGACGATGACCGCCTCGTCCTTGCCGACCACGCGGTGATACCAGCGCCACACGTCGGGCTCGATCGGCTCGCCGACCGTGGTCATGTGCTTGAAGTGGTAGTCGTACTTCGCCGGCTCGTCGGGCCCGAGCTTGCGCAGCATGCGGATCGTCGTGGGCGCCGTGTGGAAGATCTTGACCCCGAGCTTCTCGGCGATCCGCCACGGCCGCCCCGCGTCCGGGTAGGTGGGCACGCCCTCGTACATGACGCTGGTCGTGCCGAGCGCCAGCGGCCCGAAGACGATGTAGGAGTGTCCGGTGATCCACCCGATGTCGGCGAAGCACCAATAGATGTCGTCGGGGTGGATGTCCTGGTAGTACTTCGACGTCCCCGCGACGTAGGACAAATACCCGCCCGTCGAGTGCTGGCAGCCCTTCGGACGGCCGGTCGTGCCGCTGGTGTACATGAGGAACAGCGGCGCCTCGGCCGGCATCGACACCGGCTCGACCGTGGCGCCGCGGTACTCCTCCATGACCTCGTCGACGAAGAAGTCGCGGCCCTCGACCATCGGGCTCTCGGAGGCGTACTGCCCAGGGTGGCGCCGCCACACCAGCACCTTCTCGACCTCGACGCCCTGCTCGCGCGCGGTGGCCACCGCCTCGTCGGCCTTGGCCTTGTGATCGATCAGCTCGCCGTTTCGGTAATAGCCGTCCATCGTCACCAGGATGCGGCTCTGAGAGTCGGCGATCCGGCCACCGCACGCGGCGCCGCTGAAGCCGCCGAACACCTCGGAATGGATGACGCCAAGGCGGGCACAGGCGAACATCGACACCGGGAGCTCGGGCAGCATCGGCATGTGGAAGGTGACGCGATCGCCCGTCTGCACCCCACAGAAGCCCTGTAGCAGCGCGGCGAACTCGTTGACCCGGTCGTGCAGCTGCTGATAGGTGACCGTCTGGGTCTCCTCGTCCTCGGGCTCGGGCACCCAGATGAACGCCGCCTTGTCCGCGCTCGTGGCCAGGTGGCGGTCCACACAGTTGACGCACGCGTTGAGCTTGCCGCCGACGAACCACTTCCAGAACGGCGGGTCGTTCGTGTCAAGCGTCGTGTGCCACCGCTCGTCCCAGGTCAAAAGGTCCGCGTACTCGTGGAAGCACTCGGGGAAGTGCTCCTCGCCGAAGCGCTCGAAGATCGCGGGATCGTTCGCGTTGGCCTGCGCGACGAAGCTCGCCGGAGGCTCGATGTACTCCTCCTCGCGCCAATGAACGGCGATCTGCGTCTCGGGGACCGACTCGTCGCGCTCCACGGCCACGTGCCCACCGTCAGTGCTTGCGCTCGGCGTGCCGTCCGGCGTCATCTGCAGCTCCTTTCCTCTCTCGCCTCACCGGCAACATACCCGGAGCCGGGTGTCGGCCCGCTCACCGCCGCAGCGGCATGACCGGCAGGATGGTGCGCCCAAACGTGCTGTTGGTCACCGCCGCGAACGACGCGTACCAGGCGACGATGGCGGTCGCGAGGCCGACCCAGCCGCCGATCTTCGTGATGTTCGCGTGCGGTCCCGCCTCACCGATGCCGAGGAGGAAGAACGTCGCCGCCAGCAGGATGAAGACCAAGGCGACGGCGGCCGTCGTGCGCAGCGACGCGACGAACATGTAGGTCGTGAAGATGCCCCACGCGATGAGGTACAGGCCGACCGCGTGGCCGGCGTCCTTCGCGGGGATGTCGGCGGCATAGAACTGCACGTAGACCCAGAACGAGATCCAGAAGGCGCCGAATGAACTGAACGCGACGGCGCCGAAGGTGTTGCCCGTCCGGAACTCCCACATTCCTGCCAGCAATTGCGCTATGCCGCCGTAGGCGAGCGCCATGCCGAAGACGACGGGCTCGCCGGCGCCGCCCACAAGCTTGGCGTTGAACATGCTGAGGATGAACGTCGTCGTCGCGAACGCCGCGAGCCCGAGCGGCCCGGGGTCGGCGATCGGGGTGGGGACGAATTGCACGCGCCCCGCGCTCGCGGTCGGGTCGACCTCCCGCTCAAACCGGCGCTCGTCGGTACGTGCCGCGCTGCCTGCTTCCATGAGGGTCTCCTCCTCGGTGGATCGAGGTACCGCCCTCGTGGTGCCCGTTCTAAAACAAGTCCGACGCCACGTTTGTCCGCGCCCGGACCGTTTTTAGGTGCGGCGCTTGCGCTTTTTCTTCTTCGACGAAGGATGTGTCGTGCCGGGGCTCGCGGCGTCGGGGCGTCGCGGCGTGGGCGCGGTGGGCGCGGGCGTCGGCTTGCGCTGCTCGGTCCGCGCCGCGCGGGCCGGTACTGGCTCGGGCTCTGGCGCGGGTTCGGGCGCGGGTTCGGGCGTCTTTTCGGGATCGCGGCCGGCGCGCGCGGCCTCGCGTTGCTCGCGCAGTTGCTGCTGCGTGGGCCAAGGCTCGGCTTCGCCGGTCGCCCATGCCTTCGGTGTCCCGCTCGGCCACCGGCCGATGAAGAGCAGGCCGAGCGCGGCGAGCCAGAAGATGCGGATGATGCCCTGTTGGTCGAGCGGCAGGACGAACGTGACGCCGACGATGATCGCGAGCACGCCCATGAAGCGCGTGAGCAGGCCGACGCGCATCGCGTTGAGGCCGATGAGGATGAACGCGAAGCCGAGGGCCAGCGCCGACGCCTGCCAGATCACCTGGCCGACGAGCGTCGCGGTGGGACTGAGCGCGTCGGCGGCCGCCGAGTTGCTCTTGTCGGCCGCATTGACGAACCCGGCGGCGCCGAGGTAGCGCGCGATCTCGGCGACGCCGCGCCCGATCGCGTAGCCGACAGCGCCGACCGCCGCCAGGATGAGGGCGGCCTGCGGCAGGCTCGGGCGGCGCGCCCGCGTCGCCCGGAACAGGTACGCGATGGCGAAGAAGATCGCCAGAGACCCCAGCGCGTAGAGCACGGCGCCGACGATCGGCACCGCCGGGTGCTGCCCGACGTCGACCGCGTAGGCCGAGAGGCGCCCGGGCGGCACGGGCTGGCCGTCCGCCGTACGCCGCATCGCGTCGACGACGGTGACGATGCGGTCGTCGAACTGGCTGGAGCTCGGCTGCCCGACCGTCGTGAGGATGACGCCGAGCATCGTGAACGCCGCGGCCGCGAAGGCGGCGATCGCGGCGCGCGTCCTGTGCTGCGCCTCCCACGCCAGGGCTTCCTGCGGAGTCATGCGTCGGCCCCGGCCGCGATCTCTGCGCGCGCCGGCTCGGACGACTCGAGCTTGTCGCGGTCGACCGCACGCGAGACCCGGTCGCCGACGGCGAGCACGAAGTCGAGGAACGGCGCGGCCACCGTCAGCATGGCCTCGATACGCCCGCGCCAAGCGAGCTCTCTGGGTGTGGGCGGCGCCACGGGCGCGATTGTAGGGGCCGCACCGCGAGCGCAGCGCGGTGGATAGAGTGCGCTCGCGATGGAGATCCGCGAGGTCATGACCGAATCGGTCGTCACCGCGCCGCCCGAGGCACCGGTGCGGCACGTGGCCGAGCTCATGCGCGAGCGCAACGTCGGGTCGGTCGTCCTGGTCGACGACTCCGGCCTTCCCGTCGGCTTCATCACCGACCGCGACCTCGCGGTCAGCGTGGTGGCCGACGGTCACGACGGCGACACTCCCGCGAGCGGCCACGCCTCGAGCCCGGTCGTCACGGGGGCGCCCGAGATGGACGTCACCGAGGCCACGAAGCTCATGGTCGACAACGGCGTACGCCGCCTGCCGATCGTCGCGGGCGACAAGCTCACGGGCATCGTCACCCTCGACGACCTCGCGGTACGCATCGGCGACCTCGAGATCGCCGCATCGATCACCGCCCAGGTGACCCGCGCGGCCCTCCCTGGCTTCTACTTCTTCGACCGCGGCGGCTGAGTCACGGTCCTGAGCGGCTGCCCGTGCGCGCGGATCGTGTAGCGCACCATCTTCGCTGAGGTCGCGTACGGGGCCGCGATCCGAATCTGGATCACCGTCCCAGGCTTGAGACGCCGGTGGGCGAGCCCACCGACCAGGTTGAGCGCGCGGTGCCCGCTCGCCGCCGCCGGCCAGCTGCGGTGATACGAGCAGCCCTTGTGGAGGCAGCGCACGCTGACCGCGCCCCACGCGGGAACGCTCGAGACCGAGAGGCGACGCACCTTCGTGTACCCGTCGGCGACATGCCATCTGGCACGAACGCCGGATCCGACCGGGCCCCGGATCGTCAGGGCGAAGGTCGCGAGGTTGCTCTGCG
>DATFRW010000147.1:0-21699 GCA_035262945.1 Solirubrobacteraceae bacterium | reverse complement strand
GGCGACCTGCTCGTCCGCGCCGTGGCGGACCGCGGCGGACATCGCCTCCTTGTCGGCGACGCCGTTCGGCGACGAGCCGATCCCCTCGTTCCACGCGGCGAGCATCATGTTCTGCGCCGCGCGCCCCGCGTCGAAGGACGTCGGGCCCTTGCCGCCGACGACGATCGCGACGACGAGCGCGGCGCCGAGCACGTTCTGGGGCGTCCAAACGGCCTGCGCGGCGCGCTCGACGACCTCCCGGTTGCGCAGCACGATGAAGCGACGCGCCTGGCGGTTGCGCGAGCTCCCGGCCACGCGGCCGGCCTCGAGGATGCGGTGCAGGGCGTCCTCGTCGATCGGCCGATCCGCGTAGTTGCGGACTTCGCGCTTGCTGGCGATGACGAGGTCGGCATCCATGGCCGAGAGAGTACGTAGGCACGGCGCCTGCCGCGTATTACGCTGCAAGCACCGTGGAATGGCAGAACATCGAGCGGCTCCGCGCACCGGGCTTCACGCCGTCCCGGCGCGGCTACGACAAGCGCGAGGTCGACAAGTTCCTCGAGCAGCTCGTCGACTGGCTCGAGACCGATGCGGCGAACGACATCGGGCACGTGGCGGTCACCCGCAAGCTCGAGCTCGTCGGCAAGTCGACGGCGCACATCCTGCTCACCGCCGAGCAGGAGGCGCAGGAGCTCAGGAAGCTGGCCGAGACCGAGATCGCCGAGCTGCGCGAGGCGGCCGACGCCGATGTCCACGAGGTCCGCGCGCAGGCCGACGTCTATGCGAAGCAGACGCGCGCGCACGCCGACGAGGACGCCGAGCGCGCCCGCGACGAGGCGAACGCCGAGGCCTCGGAGACGATCGAGGAGGGCCTGCGCCGGCGCGGCCAGATCGACGAGCAGATCCGCGAGCTCGAGGCCAAGCGCGACCGCGTCCTCGAAGAGCTCTCACGTTTGCGCGCCGCGCTCGGCGGCACGATCGACGAGCACGGGACCGTCGACGCGGAGGCTCAGTCCTCCTCGCAGGGCACGTTGACGTAGCCCGAGCGGAACGGGGCGCGGGCCCCGGACTCGGTGTCGAACGTGTGGCGCCACACGCAGCCGGTGTCGTTGGTCAGGAGGTGGATCGAGACCGACGTCTCCGGCGAGGTCGTCTTCACGCGGTGGATGTCGTCGGTCGGCGGGATGAGCGCGTAGAAGTCGCCGGGAACCAGCGCGCGGCGCTCGACGAGCTCGAGGCTCGCGTCGCGCTCGGCGTAGATCTCCTCGTCCTGCGTCCCACGGTAGAGGCCGACCAGGCCCCACGCGAGGTGGTCGTGCACCGGGGTCTGCGATCCGGAAGGGACGACGAGCGAGAACAGGGTCAGCGAGCGGTCCTCGGCGCGGAACAGCAGCCACTGCCCGATGCCGCCGCCCATGCCGCTCTCCGGGTTGCCCTCCTGGTAGCGGTCCGGCAGCCAGGCCGGGTCGGCGAGCAGCGTCGCGAACGACGGCCGGATCGCGTCGCAGGCGGCGTGCGGGGACGCGGCCTGCGCGATCACCGCCCGCACGCCGGCGACGAAGTCCCGCACGACGGGGGTGTCGAGCAGGTATTCGTCGCCGGGCATGGGGCCGAAGGCTACGGCAGGAAGTAGAACGGGTTGGGGAGCTTGAACGCCAAGTCCTCGTGCCCGCCCGCGAGGTCGGAGTACTGGTCGCCGACGTTCGCGATGATGCGGTAGCCCTGCTGCTCGATCGCCGCGCGGGCGCCGCTCTTGTACTGGACGGTCGTCTGCGTCGAGGCGTCGGGCTTGAGGACGAGCTGCGCCCAGTCCGCGTACCCCTCACGCGTCAGGTTCGACGTCGTGTGCGCGCGCGTGTTCTCGCGCCGGCCGGTGATGAAGAACACCGCGATGCCCTTGCTCTTCGCGAGGTTGAAGAGGTCGAGCGTCGGCTTGATCGCCAAGCCGATCTCGTTCGTCGCCTCGGCCTGCGAGGCCGGGCCGAACGTGAAGTTGTCGGCGTTGATCGCCGAGTAGTTCGACAGCGAGGTCTCGTCGATGTCGAGCACGATCGCGAGCCTTCGGCCGTGCAGCGTCGCGACGCGCACGCGGTGACCCTTGCGCGTGTGGGCGCGCACCGCGCCGTGCGACTTCTTGGCGACGTAGGCGTCGGCGAGCTTGTCGATCTGGGCCAGCTCGTTGTCGTAGACGCCCGTGTCGTGGAAGGCGCGCAGCGTGTTCTCCCAGTCGCCGGCGTTGTACGACGCGGGCGAGCCGAGGTACGGCAGGCCTCCGCCGCCGTCCGAGAGCTCGACCAGCGGCGTCTTGCCGATGTGGATGAGGATCGGCTGCGGCGGCGGGATCGTGGTGTCGTCCGCGGCCGCAAGTGCCGGGAACGCGAGCGCGAGCACGGCGATGAGAGCAAGCGAGAATCTGTGCATGGGCGGCTCTCTACCGGTCCTACGTGCCGTATGGCCACACTCCGCCGCGGAGCTCGAGATCGCCCAGCGCGAGCTCGCGGCCGCCCGCCCGCCGCCCTGGCCCGGATCAGCCGGGCAAACGCGCCAGCAGCCGATCGAGGAGCTCGGCCTGCGCCGGGTTGATCTTCTCGCGGGCCGCGTCGATCGAGAACCACTCGGCGCGGTCGACCTCCGGGAACTCGCGCTGCGAGCCCGAGCGCGGCGGCCATTCCATGACGAACGTGTTGCTCTGCGCCGTCGCCGCATCGAGGTTGCCCTCCACACCCCACGCCACGACGCGCTTGCCGCCGCGCTGCACGACCTCGCCCAGCTCGATCGTCGCGTCGGGCTCCAGACGCGTCCCGGTCTCCTCCTCAAACTCCCGCAGCGCGGACGCGAGCGGCTCCTCGCCGTCGCCGAGCTCGCCCTTCGGGATCGACCACGCGCCCGCGTCCTTCTTCGCCCAGAACGGCCCGCCCGGGTGCACGAGCAGCACCTCGGGGCCATCCCGATACAACAGGATGCCGGCGCTCGTCTTAGCGGACGGCATGCGTCAGGTCGGTGGCGACGAGGTCCTCGACGGTCTCGCGCCGGCTGCACACCCGCCAGTGGCCGTCGTCGCGCGCGACGACGGCCGGGCGCAGGTCACCGAACTGCGTGGACTGCGACTGCTGGTAGGCGCCGACGCCGCGGATGAGGATCGCGTCGCCCTCCGACAGCGCCGGCAGCGCCGCCGCCGGGTGCAGCACGTCGACGTTCGTGCACAGCGGCCCGGTGACGACCGCCGGGTCCGCCGGCGGCGCGTCCGATCCGGGCACCTCGATCGACGGCCAGTGAAACAGCGTCCCGGGCACGAGGTTCGTGCCGGCGTCGAGCACGACGCAGCGCCGCCGGTCGGGCAGGCGCTTGACCGCGGTGACCGTGCAGGCGAGGTCGACGGCGTCGGCCACGAGCGCGCGCCCCGGCTCGACGAGCACCCGGCCCTCGAAGCCCGCGCCGCCGATCGCCCCGGTCACCGCGCGCGCGTACATGGCCTCCTGTGGGGCGGGCGGGAAGCCGCCGCCGACGTCGATCACCGGAACGCCGATGCGCCCGGCCAGACCCGCAAGCATCCGGGCCGCGGTGGCAAACCGGTCCGGCGGCAGCGGCCACTTCACGACCAGCGCGCTCGCCAGCCGGTCGATCTCCGCCAGCGGCCGGTCGAACCCGGCCGACACCAGGTGCACGGCGAGCGCCTCGAAGCGCAGCCCCAGACCGGCCGCATGCCGCGGCGCCATCTGCATCTCCGCCAGCGGAACGCCGAAGTGGCTCGTCCCGTGGCCGACGCCGGGCAGGCACACGCGGATGCCCACGCGCGTGATCCCTGCGGCGGCCGCGCGACGCAGCTCGTCGAGCGTGTCGACGACGACGAGCGCGCCGTCGGCGGCCGCGCGCTCGAGCAGTTCGGGCGTCTTCGCCGGACCGTGCACGACGATCGAGCGACCATCGGCCTCCCCGATCGTCCGTGCCATCCCGTACTCGGCCTCCGAGCTGACCTGATGGCCCGCGCCCTTCTCCGCCAGCACGCGCAGGATCGCGGGCGTGCGGTTGGCCTTGTAGGAGTAGGCGACGCGCACGTCGGGCCATTCGCTTCGCCAGGCGGCGGCAAATGCGCGATAGCGATCGCGCACGACATCGAGGTTCGCCAGCCACAACGGCGAACCGTGCTCGGCGAGCAGGTCGGCGACGCTCATGTGCCCGCTGCCGACTGTACCGCCGCGGCGCCCCCGCGGCCACCGCCCGCGGGGAGGAGAGCCGGACCATCGACGTAGGGACGTCCCTACCCGAAGAGGCGGGTCAGCCCGGTCGGCAGGGCAAGTCGCCTCAAGCACACTGCTCCTACCGCCGACTACCCCGCTCAGGACACGACCAGGAGCCAGCGATGACCGCCACTACGACCCAGCTGATGCGCGAGCTCGACCGCCGCACGAGCGATGGGATCGACGTGCGCCTCCTCTGGCGCGAGGTCGACGGCCGCGTCCACGTCGCGGTCAGCGACGCGAAGACCGGCGAGGCCTTCACCGTCGAGGTCCGTGAGGGCGAGAACGCGCTCACGGTCTTCCATCACCCCTACGCGTACGCCGACCGCCACCTCCCGGCGTCCGCGGAGCCCGAGGCCGCCGCCGCCTGATCGGGCACGCCCGCCCGGCGGTGTTGACAGCCGGGCACGCGAGGGCCATGAATACTCGCACGGCGTTCGCCGGATCCAACGGCGAGGAGAGCCATGTCGAACTTGGTCCTGAAGGGCAAGGTGGCGCTGGTCACCGGCGCCGCAGGCGGCATCGGCCTGGCGTCGGCGCGCGGGCTGTCCGCGCGCGGCGCACGGGTCGTGCTCTGCGATGTGCAAGCGGCCGAGGTCGAGCGTCAGGCCCAAGCGCTGGGGGTCGACCGGGCGCTCGGCCTTGGCGTCGACGTCACGGATCGAGCGGCCATGGGCCGGGCGGTCGAGGCGACGGTCGAGCGTTTCGGCCGACTGGACGTCATCTTCGCCAACGCCGGCATCGCGCCGGACCCGCCGACGACGATCGCCACGATCGACGAGAGCATGTTCGAGCGCGTCGTCGAAGTCGACCTGCTCGGCGTGTGGCGCACCGTTCGCGCCGGTCTGGAGCAGGTCGTCGCGCGTCGCGGCCACGTCCTGCTGACGTCCTCGATCTACGCGTTTGCCAACGGCGTCATCAACGGGGCGTACGCGGCTTCGAAGGCGGGCGTCGAGCAGCTCGGTCGGGCGCTTCGCACCGAGCTCGCCGCCGACGGCGCCAGCGCCGGCGTGCTCTACCCCGGTTGGGTCGACACCGCAATGGTCCACGCCAGCGTCGACCAGCACGCGAGCGTGCTGCGCATCCACGAGTCGCTGACTCCCAGGCCGCTTGCCAAGCGAATCCCGCCGGAGACCGTCGCAAAGGCGGTCGTGCGCGGCATCGAGCGCCGCGCCCCGCGGATCTTCGTGCCGCGCATCTGGACGCCGTTGTCCGTGCTGCGCGGTGGCCTCAACCCGCTGATCGACCGCGCGCTCGACCGCAACACCGAGCTCCATGCCGTTCTGCGTGACGTGTCGAGCGCGAGAACGCGATGACGCTCTCCCCGGCTGATCCGCTCGCGGTCCGGCTCACAGCCGCCGTCCATTCCGGCGCGCTTGACGAGCTGGCGCGGCTGCTCGAGGAGCGGCCGGAGCTGGCGGACGCGCGGATCGCCGGGCGGCGCGGCGGTTGGCGCACGCCGCTGCACCTGGTGACCGACTGGCCCGGGTACTTCCCGAACGGCCCAGCGGTCGTCCGGCTGCTCATCGAGGCCGGCGCGGACCCCAGCGCGCCGAGCGACGACGGGCCATCCGAGACGCCGCTGCACTGGGCCGCCAGCAGTGACGACGCGGAGGTCGCGGCCGCCCTGATCGACGGCGGCGCCGACATCGAGGCGTCCGGCGGCTCGATCGCGGGCTCGACTCCCCTCGCCAACGCCGTCGGCTACGGCTGCTGGCACGTCGCGCGGCTGCTGGTGGCCAGCGGCGCCCGCGTCCATTCGCTGTGGCAGGCGGCCGCGCTGGGGATGCAGGAGCGCGCGCTCGAGTTCCTCGATGCCGATCCGCCGCCGACCCAGCGCGAGCTCGATGACGCCTTCTGGCAGGCCTGCCACGGCGGCCAGCTGCGCAGTGCCGAGCTCCTGCTGGCGCGCGGCGCGAACATCCGCGCGACACCGGACTACAGCGAACAGACCGCGCTCGAGATCGCCGGCAGCACCGACACGCGCCGCGAGCAGCTCGTCACCTGGCTGCGCGAGCGCGGCGCGACGTCCCCGGAGGGGCCGGCGTCCGAGACGTAGGCGATGTCCAGCGACGCTACTGGGCGGCTTCGTCCTCTCCGGCGTCGTTTCCGCAGTCGTGGCCGTGGCCGTGGCCGGCGGGCTGCAGGGCGCGCTTCTCCTGCCAGCGCGCGATCCTCTCGCCGATCGCCGCGCCGACCTCGTCGGCGTGGCGGAAGTGGATCCCCGACCAGACGCGGGCGTTGACGACGTCCTCCTCGGCTTGCGAGAAGCTGGCGTAACTGCGCGTGATTCCGACCGCATTGGTGGTGCCAAATGCGAGCCGATCGGCGCCGAAGAAGTCTTGCAGCGTCCTGGCGCTCGCGCCGCTGAGCGACGACAGCCCCGAAGGCATATCGGGGTAGGGGGGAGTGTTGACCAGCGGTAGCCAGTTGGGGTCGGGGGTTGTCCGTGCGTTGCCGTCGGTGTCGGCCTCGCGGATGGCGGTGATGGGACGCCAGAACGAGTACTTGGCCTTGTCTGCCCAGACGGTGATCGCCGCGTCGGCGCCCGCGAGGTAGAGCATCGCGAACATGCGCGCGTTGTCGGCCAGCGATCGGCCGTAGCGCTGGGCGATGTCGCGGTAGAGGTTGCCCCACGTCCCCACCGCGTTGGTCGCGCCCCAGAACCGACCCGCGTCGGTCTGGTCCTGCGTCCGCGTCGCGCTGTTCAGGGCGCCCAGCTCCTTGACCTCGTCGAACTCCCTGGCGTATCGGCGGCTCGTGAGCGGATACGGCGGCGGGCCTCCGAACTGCGACGACCGCCGGATCAGGAACGGCTTGACGTCCTTGACCCAGGCGAACGGGTCGTTGACGAAGGCCGGCAGCACCGGCCTCCACTCGCCCGGCAGCGTGCCGACCGTGAAGCGGAACGGACCGAAGCGGCCGTCGTTGAGCCTGGCGGCCAGCATCGCGTCCGCGGCCGCGTTGCCGGTGGCGATGCCGCCGTCCTTCGGCGCACCGTCCGGGATGGCGGCGAGCGACGCGTCATACAACGCCTTCGCCGTCGTCACGAGGTCCGCCTGGTGCACGGGCTGCACGACGGCCGGCTGGGCGTCGACCAGCACGCGGTACGCGGCGGTCGCCGCTGCCGCGTCCTGCGAGTACCACGGCTGCGCCGCGGGCTGCACGAGGTACGGCTCGTAGCGCTGGTCGATCGCGTTGACCGCGTCGTACATGGCGGCGTGCACCATCGCCAGGTGCACGACCGCCGAGGACCCTTGCCCGTCAGCGACGAGCGCGTTCGTCGCGAACTGGTTCCACTGCGTGACCGTGTCGGCGCGCGCCGGCGCCGAAAGGAGCATCGTGCTCATCACCGCCACCGCCGCGACCGCGCAGCGGCGCGCAGAGCGTGTGCTCATCTGCTTCGCCCCCTCAGTTGTGCGTGGTGTGGCTATGCCGACGATCGACGACGGAGACGTCGAAACACGCGCCGCGCGGGCGGCTGGGCGCCGCCGCTCGGTGGGACTGGCGCTCAGGCCGCCGACCGAGGACCTGACCAGACGACTATCTGCCTGTCGCCTGGCGCTGTCAACCCTTGCCGGCAGCCCAGCTAGTCGACCTCGTAGTGCCTGACCGTGAGGTCGCGTTCGACGAGGTAGCGGTCGTCCTCGGGGTAGAAGACGGCCTTCTCGACGTCGTCGCCCGCGAAGCCGCGGACCGCGTCGAGCGAATCCCACAGCGAGAACGTGATGATCTCGGCGAGGTCGCCCTCGTCGCGGCGCAGCAGCCACGCGCCCTGGTTGCCCGGGGTGGCCTTGTACTCGGCGATGCCGGTCTCGTGGATGTAGGCGACGTAGGCGTCGCCGTCCTCGCGGCGGACCTTCCCGCTCCAGATGCGCGCGATCATGGTTCAGGCGGTGCTCGACGGTTCCCAGATGTTGATCCCGGAGTCCACCGCGTAGCGGTCGATCTCCGCCAGCTCGTCGTCGTCGAAGTCCAGGCGCCGCAGCGCGCCGAGGTTCTGGTCGAGCTGCTCGATGCTGCTCGCGCCGATGAGCGTCGACGTCACGCGCGGATCGCGCAGCGTCCACGCGAGCGCAAGCTGGGCGAGCGTCTGGCCGCGCCGCTGGGCGATCTCGTTGAGCGCGCGGATCCGGTCGAGGTTCTCGTCGCTGAGCATCGTTCGCGACAGCGACTCGTCGCGCGCCGCCCGCGAGTCCTCGGGAACGCCGGCGAGATAGCGGTCGGTGAGCATGCCCTGGCCCAGCGGCGAGAAGACGATGGCGCCGACGCCCTCGCGGCCGAGGACGTCGAGCAGATCGGGCTCGATCCAGCGGTTGAGCAGCGAGTACGACGGCTGGTGGATGAGCAGCGGCGTGCCGAGGTCGCGCAGGATCGTGATCGCCTGCTCGGTGCGCTCGGCCGAGTACGACGAGATCCCCGCGTACAGCGCCTTGCCCTGAAGCACTGCGGTGTCGAGCGCGCCGAGCGTCTCCTCCAGCGGCGTGTCCGGGTCCAGTCGGTGCGAGTAGAAGATGTCGACGTACTCGAGGCCCATCCGCTTGAGGCTCTGGTCCAGGCTGGCGAGCAGGTACTTGTGCGAGCCCCGGTCGCCGTACGGCCCGGGCCACATGTCGTAGCCGGCCTTCGTCGAGATCACAAGCTCGTCGCGCCACGGCCGCAGGTCCTCGGCTAGCAGGCGGCCGAAGTTGATCTCGGCGGTGCCGTAGGGCGGGCCGTAGTTGTTGGCGAGGTCGAAGTGCGTGATCCCGCGGTCGAACGCGTGGCGGACGATCGCGCGGCTCGTCTCGAGCGGCCGCGTGTCGCCGAAGTTCTGCCAGAGCCCGAACGAGATGGCCGGCAGCTGCAGGCCGCTGCGCCCGCAGCGGCGGTACGGCATGGCGTCGTAGCGATCCTCGGCGGGGACGTAGGTCATGCCGGCGATTCTGGCGCACCGAGCGTCGAGACAGGTCGCGGGGAGGTTCCCGCGTGCCGGGTCAGCACCACCAGGCACCCGAGCGCGGCGCACGACAGCGTCGCCGACACGATCGCCAGCGGCAGCGCGCTGTGCGAGCCGGCGATGCCCGCCAGCGGCGCGGCGATCGCCCCGATGCCGAACTGGGTGACGCCCAGCAGCGCCGACGCGCTGCCCGCGGTGCGCGGGTGCTCGGCGAGCGCCAGCGCCGCCGAGTTGGGCAGCACGAGGCCGAGGCTCGCGACCATCACGAAGAAGCTCGGCAGCAGGCCGGCCAGGCCGAGGCCGAACACGACGCTGGCCAGCACGCCCAGCCCGCCCGCCGCGCAGGTCGACACGCCGATGCCGAGGATCCGCCGCGGGCCGAGGCGCCCGACCAGCGCCCGGCTCACCTGGCTGGCGATCAGGATCCCGGCGGCGTTTATCGCGAAGAGGACGCTGAACAGCTGCGGCGAGACGCCGTGGATGTTCTCCAGCACGAACGGCGAGCCGGAGATGTAGGCCGCCATCGCCCCGAACGACAGGCCCATCGCCAGCGTGTAGCCCATGAACGCGCGGTCGCGCACGAGGCCGCCGAAGACGCCGAGCGTGGCGACGAGCCCGCCGCCGTGGCGGCGCTCAACCGGCAGCGTGTCCGCGAGCGCCCACCATGCGGCGAGCAGGAGCGCGGCGCCGATCCCCGCGAGCACGACGAACACCCCGCGCCAGTCGGTCACGTGCAGCAGCTGGCCGCCGATCAGCGGCGCGAGGATCGGCGCCAGCCCGGCGACGAGCATGAGCATCGCGAAGAAGCGCGCGGCCTCGATGCCGGTGTGCAGGTCGCGCACGATCGCGCGCGCGATGACGATTCCCGCCGCGCCGGCGACGCCCTGCACGAGACGCAGCACGAGCAGCGCCCACACGGTCGGGGCCAGCGCGCACAGCAGCGACGCGACCATGTACGCGCTCAGTCCGGCCAGCAGCGGAGCGCGGCGCCCGCGCGCGTCGCTCACCGGGCCCGCCACGAGCTGCCCGGACGCGAGCCCGAGCATGCAGGTCGTGATCGTCAGCTGCGCCGCCCACGCGGGGGCCGACAGGTCGGTCGCCATCGAGGGCAGCCCCGGGAGGTAAAGGTCCATCGAGAGTGGCCCGAACGTCGACAGCGCGCCGAGCAGCACGACGAGGCGTCCGTGTGAAAGCGGTGGCGGGGAGCGGCGGATCGGTGCACGATAAGCATCAGCGAAGAGCCGGCCGCCCGACACGCCCGCTTTACCGATAGCTGACGAGCGGGCACCTAGGCTCCTATGAACATGAAACTTCCACGGCATCTGTGGACCGGAGAGTGGCGCCTCGAATCGGAGCAGGCTCGCCAGGCTGCGGAGGAGGAGGCGGCGCGCCGGCGGGCCGCATACGCGGCTGCGGAGCGCGAGCGCATCGCCGCGGGCGGTAGCCGGACCGGCGCGCCGCCACGCACCATCCGGCTGAGCACGGTCGCCGCCGTGGCGCTGGTCGCCGCCGCAGTGGCCGGCGGCGCGTTCGCCGCGGGAGCGCTGCTCAACGGCGGCAGCGACACGCCCCAGCCGCTACCGGCGGTCTCGGGCAAGCCCGTCCAGCCCGGCCGCGGCAAGACGCCGGCCGGCAAGATCTACGCCCAGGCCAGCCCCGCGGTCGTCTCGATCCGCACCGGCGTGGGCTCGGGCACCGGCTTTCTCGTCGACGACAACGGCACGCTGGTCACCAACGCGCACGTCGTCGGCAACGCCGACCGCGTCGTCGTGAAGTTCGGCCCCGACGGCCGCAGCCTCGACGGCGAGGTCAAGGGCACCGACCCGTCCAGCGACCTCGCGGTCGTGAAGATCGATCCGAGTAACGCGCCCGGCAACGCCAAGCCGCTGCGGTTCGCCGACTCCCGCCAGGTCCAGGTCGGCGACACCGCGATCGCGATCGGTAACCCCTTCGGCCTCGACCGCACGGCGACCGAGGGCATCGTGTCCGGCATCGGGCGCGAGATCAAGGCGCCCAACGGCTTCTCGATCGACCAGGTCATCCAGACCGACGCGCCGATCAACCCCGGCAACTCCGGCGGCCCGCTGCTCGACGACACCGGCCGCGTCATCGGCGTCAACTCGCAGATCGCCACCGCGGGTGGCGGCCAGGGCAACGTCGGCATCGGGTTTGCCGTCCCGGCGAACACCGTGCGCGAGGTCGTGCCCCGCCTCGAGCAGGGCGCTCGCATCGCGCGCCCGTGGCTCGGCGTCGAGACGACCGACCCGACCGATCCCACCGCGCCCCCCGGCGCCGAGGTGACGTCGGTCGTGCCCGGCGGCCCGGCTGACGGCGCGGGCGTCAACCAGGGCGACGTCATCACGCAGGTCGACGGACAGGCCGTCAACAGCGCCGACGACGTGTCGCGGATCGTCAACACCAAGCGGCCGGGCGACAAGGTCGACATGCACGTCGATCGGCAGGGCACGGAACTGGAGCTGCAGGTGAAGCTTGAGAACAGGCCGGCGCGCACACCGTGAGCTTCGCCGCACCCCTCGTCCTGGTCGCCCTCGTGGCCATCCCTGCGCTGGTCGCCGTCTATGGCGCCAACCAGCGCGATCGCCGGCGCGCCGCCGCGGCCTTCGCCCTGCCGAAGATGACGCCGTCGGTCGCGCCCAACCGGCCCCGCTGGCGCCGCCACGTGCCGATGCTCGCCTTCCTGCTCGCGCTGGCGATCCTCATCGTCGCCGCGGCGCGCCCGGAGAAGACGGTCGCCGTCCCGGTGGAGCGCGCGTCGATCATGCTCGTCACCGACGTCAGCGGCTCGATGCAGGCCACCGACGTCAAGCCCACGCGGCTCGCCGCCGCGCGCGCGGCGGCGAAGCGCTTCGTCTCCGACGTGCCCAAGAGCGTGAACGTCGGCGTGATGGCGCTGAGCAGCAAGCCGCGCGTGCTCTCCTCGCCGACCCAGGACCGCGACGCGATCAACCAGGCGCTCGACCAGCTCACGCCGCGCGGCGGCACGGGCACCGGCGAGGCGATCGAATCGGCGACGAACATCCTCACCCACCAGCCCGGCGTGAAGGGCAAGCGCGCGCCCGCGGCGATCGTCCTCATCTCCGACGGCGCCGCGACCGGCGACGTCGATCCGGTCGCCGCCGCCCAGGCCGCGCGCAAGGCGCGCATCCCGATCTACACCGTCGCGCTCGGCACCGCCGGCGGCACCATCACCGTCCCGCGTCCCGGCGGCCAGGGCGGCACCGAGACGCGCCAGGTCCCGCCCGACCCGCAGGGCATGCGCGAAGTGGCGCGCGCCTCGGGCGGCAAGGCCTACAGCGCCGCCGACGCCGACAAGCTCAGCGACGTCTACAAGAAGCTCGGCTCACTGCTGGGCAAGAAGAACGAGAAGCGCGAGATCACGGCCGGCTTCGCCGGTGGCGGGCTCGCCCTGCTGCTGCTCGGCGCGGCCATGTCGCTGCGCTGGTTCGGCCGCCTGATCTGACCCCACCACCCCGCACCCCCCGCACCAAGGAACCCATGCCCGACTACACAGACGAGTTCCAGCCCCGCGAGCCGCGCGACGACATGCCGCGCGAGGAGCCGCGCGCTGCGCTCGAGGAGGCGCTCTACGAGATCAAGCGCGTGATCGTCGGCCAGGACGCGATGCTCGAGCGCCTGCTCGTGAGCCTCCTCGCCGGTGGTCACGTGCTCCTCGAAGGAGTGCCCGGCCTGGCCAAGACGCTCACCGTGCGCACGCTGGCGCGCGTGCTCGGCGGCTCGTTCAACCGCATCCAGTTCACGCCGGACCTCGTGCCCGCCGACCTCGTCGGCACGCGCGTGTACCGCCCCGACACCGGCCAGTTCGACACCGAGCTCGGCCCGGTGTTCACGAACTTCCTGCTCGCCGACGAGATCAACCGCGCGCCCGCGAAGGTGCAGTCTGCGCTGCTCGAGGTCATGCAGGAGCGCCAGGTGACGATCGGCGGCAAGACCTACCCGGTGCCGCTGCCGTTCCTCGTGATGGCGACGCAGAACCCGATCGAGCATGAGGGCACCTACCCCCTGCCCGAGGCCCAGCTCGACCGCTTCCTGATGAAGATCGTCGTCGACTACCCGTCGTTCGGCGAGGAGGCGGCGGTCGTCGGCCGCAGCCTCGGCGAGGAGGCGGTCGTGCGCGAGCGCCTGACGCTCGAGCACCTCGCGCGCTTCGCGCAGGCGTCCCGCGCCGTCATGGTCGATCGCGACGTCATCGGCTACGCGGTGTCGCTGGCCGACGCGACGCGCAACCCCCACGAGTACGGCCTCGACGACGTCGCGCAGTACATCGAGTACGGCGCCAGCCCGCGCGGGCCGATCGGCATGGTGCAGGCGGCGCGAGCGCTCGCGCTGCTGCGCGGCCGCGGCCACGCGACGGCCGGCGACGTGCACGATCTCGCCGCCGACGTCCTGCGCCACCGCCTCGTGCTCTCGTACGACGCGCTCAGCGAGGGCGTCTCCGCGGACAACATCCTCGAGCGCGTCATGGCCGAGGTCACCGAGCCCGAGGCCGACCACGTCAAGCGCCAGCAGCCGATGCGGAGGGTCAGCGCAGCGTGACTGCGAGGGCAAACCTCGGCGGACGCCCGCAAGGTGCGGGCGAGTTGCGGCGCGCTGGTGGTGACGGGGTCCTCACCCCTCCCGCGGCCCGGCAGGGCCCGGGCCGGATGCCGCCGGCGCTGATCGACGCGCTCGACCTCGTGGTCGCGCGCCACGCCGCGGGCGCGCTGCCGGGTGACCGGCGCGCGGCCGGCATCGGCGCGGGCACCGAGCTTGCGCAGCTGCGCCCGTACGAGGTCGGCGACGACGTGCGCCAGATCGATCCGGCGGCGACCGCGCGCACGGGCGAGCCGCACGTGCGCCTCCAGGTCCCCGAGCGGACGCTGACGACGTGGATCGTGCTCGACCTCTCGCCGTCGATGGCGTTCGGCACCGCCGATCGCTTGAAGGCCGACCTGGCCGAGGGCGTCGCGTCGGTTCTGGGCCGGCTCGCGATCCGCCGCGCCGGCCGCGTCGCGATGCTGACCTTCGGCGCGGGCCCGCCGAAGCTGCTCCCGCCGCGCGGCTCCAAGCCCGGCTTCGTCGCGCTGCGCCGGATGCTCGAGCAGGGCGTGGCGCCCGACGGGCACAACGATCCGCACGCACTGGCGCACGCCCTGGGGCGCGTCGGCAAGGTCGCCACACAGCCCGGTTTCGTGGCCGTCATCTCGGACTTCCGCGACCACGACGGCTGGACGCGGCCGCTCGGCGCGCTCGCGGCGCGCCACTCGGTTCTCGCCGTCGAGATCTCCGATCCGCGCGAGCGCGAGCTGCCCGCCGTCGGCCGCCTGGCGCTCATCGACCCGGAGACCGGCGAGCGCATCGAGGTCGACACCTCGCGCCCGCGCATCCGCGAGCGCTTCGCGGCCCTCGAGCGCGAGCGCCGCGCCGAGGTCGAGCGCGAGCTCAAGCGCCTGCACGTCGAGCACGTCTTCCTCTCCACCGACCGTGACTGGCTCCTCGACCTGGGGCGGACGATGCGATGACGCCGATCGCGATGACCTTCGCGAACGGCGCCTGGCTCTGGGCGCTGCTGCTCGTGCCGCTGGCCGCGATCGCCTACGCCGCGAGCCGGCAGCGCGCCAAGCGCTACGCCGTGCGCTTCCCGGCCGTGAGCTCCCTGAGGATCGCCGCGGGCACCGTGCCCGCCTGGCGGCGCCACCTGCCGGCGGCGCTCACGCTGCTCGCGCTCGCGTCGCTCGTGTTCGCCCTGGCCAAGCCGCAGACGACCGAGGCGGTACCGGTCGAGCGCGCGTCGATCATGCTCGTCACCGACCACTCGCGGTCGATGTCGGCCACCGATGTCGAGCCCACGCGCCTGGCCGCCGCCCAGCGCGCCGCGCGCGCGTTCCTCAACAAGGTCCCGTCGCAGGTGCGCATCGGCGCCGTCGCCTTCTCCGACGCGCCCGACGCGGTCCAGGCGCCGAGCTCCGACCACGGCGACGCGCGCCGGATCATCGACGGCCAGGTCGCCGACGGCGCCACCGCCACCGGCGATGCGCTGCAGGTCGCGATCGACGCGCTCAAGAACGACAAGCAGAACGGCAAGCGCCCGCCGTCGGCGATCATCCTGCTCTCCGACGGCAAGACGACCGTCGGCCCGCCGCCGGTCGACATCGCCCGCAGCGCCGGCCGCCTGAAGATCCCGGTCTACACCGTGGCTCTGGGCACCCGCGACGCGACGGTGCCGAACCCCAACCCGTTCGGCACGCCGCTCGTCGTCGCCCCCGACCCCGAGACCCTGCGCCAGATCTCCAAGGTCTCGGGCGGCAAGGCGTACACCGCCGAGGACTCCGACCGGCTGAACTCGATCTACAAGGCGCTGGGCTCGCAGCTCGGCACCAAGACGCAGCTCAAGGAGATCACCTCGCGCTTCGCGATCGGCGGCCTGGTGCTCCTGTTCGGCGCGGGCCTCGTG
Organism: Solirubrobacteraceae bacterium; assembly: GCA_035262945.1. GTDB lineage: Bacteria > Actinomycetota > Thermoleophilia > Solirubrobacterales > Solirubrobacteraceae > JAOPZW01. Next base: position 6,071 of record DATFRW010000147.1, on the reverse strand, counting down.
TCGCTGCGCTTCGCGGGTCGCCTGCCCTAGAGCCCGCCAGGTGAGAGGATCCGGGGCGCGATGGCGTACGCCCCGCGCGACGGCTTCCTTGACGAGGTGTACTCCGCGCCGGACGGTGCGGCCGCCCACGCTGCCGGGCTTGTCGCGGCACTCGATCAGATGGGCCCCGAGCAGCTGTCGGCGGCGGGGCGCCGGCGCGACGCGATCTTCCTCCAGCAGGGGATCACGTTCGAGCTGACCGGCGAGGACGGGCCGAAGGACCGCCCGTTCCCGCTCGACCTCGTGCCGCGGATCATCCCGGCCGACGAGTGGACGACGATCAAGCGCGGGCTCGCGCAGCGCATCCGCGCGCTCAACGCGTTCGTCGACGACGTCTACCACGCGCGCGAGATCGTCCGGGCGGGCCTCGTGCCGTGGCGGCTGGTCGTCTCGCGCAGCCATTTCGCCCGCGCTGTCCACGGCATCCGGCCGCCGGGCGGGGTCTACACGCACGTTGCGGGCTGCGACCTGGTGCGCGACTCCGACGGGACCTGGAAGGTGCTCGAGGACAACGTGCGCACGCCGTCGGGCATCTCGTACGTGCTCGAGAACCGCGTGGCGATGACGCGGCTCGTGCCCGAGCTGTTCGGGCAGTACCGCGTTCGCCCGGTCGACCACTACCCGCAGCTGCTGCTCGCCGCCCTGCGCGCGGTGGCGCCGAGCGCCGACGCCGAGGCGACCGTCGTCGTGTGGACGCCGGGGCCGTTCAACTCCGCCTACTTCGAGCATGCGTTCCTCGCCCGACAGATGGGTGTCGAGCTGGTCGAGGCCTCGGACCTCGTCGTCCGCGACGACGTGCTTTACATGCGCACGACCGACGGCCTCGAGCGCGTGCACGCGGTCTACCGCCGCCTCGACGACGGCTTCGTCGACCCGCTCGAGTTCCGCCCCGACTCGGTCCTCGGGGTGCCGGGGCTGGTGCGCGCCTATCGCGCCGGGACGGTGGCGGTGGCCAACGCGTTCGGCACCGGGGTGGCCGACGACAAGGCCGTCTACCACTACGTGCCGGAGATGATCCGGTTCTACCTCGGCGAGGAGCCGATCCTCGCCAACGTCATGACCTACCTGCTCTCCGATCCCGAGCAGCGCGAATACGTGCTCGGCCGCCTCGACCAGCTCGTGGTCAAGCCGACGGGTGAGTCCGGCGGCAAGGGCGTCTTCATCGGGCCGACGACGCCGGCCGACGAGCTCGACGGGCTCGCCGACGTCGTCCGCGCGCACCCCGAGCGCTGGATCGCGCAGGAGGTCGTCAAGCTCTCGACGGTGCCGACCGCCGGCGTCGACGGGCGCCTCGCGCCGCGCCACGTGGACCTGCGCCCGTTCGCCGTCTTCGGGGAGGACATCCGGATCGTGCCCGGCGGCCTGACCCGCGTCGCCCTCATCGAGGGCTCGATGATCGTGAACTCCTCGCGCGGCGGCGGATCGAAGGACACGTGGGTGCTCGAGGACGGCATCGACAGCGATCGCGCCGAGCCCGAGGGCATGGTCGCCGTGCCGCCGACGATGCCCGACCTGCGCTACGCGGGGCAGTGGGTCGGCCAGCAACAGCAGCAACAGCAGCAGTGCTCGCGCGGATAGCCCACGAGCTCTTCTGGCTCGGGCGCAACCTCGCGCGCGCCGAGCACACCGCGCGCATGCTCGACGGCGTGTTCCAGGCCTCGCTCCAGGGCCAGCCCGACGACCCCGCCGGCGTCACGCTCGACTGGGCCTCGCTGCTGGCGATCATGGGCGCGCCGCCCGGCGACGGCCGCGCCCGCCGCGACGAGGTGCTGCGCGCGCTGACGCTCGACTACGACAACCCGACCTCGGTCGTCGCCTGCATCACCCGCGCGCGCGAGGGCGCGCGCACGGTGCGCGACGTCATCTCGGCCGAGATGTGGGAGGCGGTGAACACCACCAACCTCGAGCTCACCGCGTCGGCCGCCCGCCCGCACGCGATCCTCGGCTACGTCAAGGAGCGCTGCGCGCTGTTCTGGGGGCTGACCTCGCGCACGATGCTGCGCGACGAGGCGTCCGCGTTCCTCGGCGCGGGCGGGCGCATCGAGTCCGCCGACATGATCCTGCGCATGCTGCGCGTCGCGCTGCCGCCCGGGCTGCCCCACGCGTCCCAGGAGCGCGGCCAGGCGCTCGCGCTGCTGCGGGCGGTCGGCGGCTTCCAGGCCTACCGGCGCGCGGTGCCCGCGCCGCCCAACGCGCTGCCGGTCGCGCGCTTCCTGATCTTCGAGCGGACCTACCCGGACTCGGTGGCCGCGTCGGTCGACGCCGTCCACACGGCGCTCTCGCGCGCCGACGGCAATCCCCGCAACTCCGAGCCGGTGCTGCGCCTGCAGCGCCTCAGCGCCGATCTCGAGTTCCGCGGGCGCGCGGAGGCGGCCGACGCGACGGACATCAACGCGCTGTGCGAAACCGTCCAGGAGGAGCTCGTCCGCGTCGACCGCGACGTCTCCGAGCGCTACTTCGCCGGAGCCGCTGCAACCATGGTCGCGGTGTGAACTTCGCGATCCGCTACCTCACCGAGTACCGGTACGACGGCAACGTCACCGACAACCTCAACGCCCTCCGCGTGCGGCCGGCGACGACGTCGACCCAGCGCGTCGACGACTTCCACGTCCGCGTGGACCCCGAGGCGCGCCTGCAGCGCCACCTGGACTACTTCGGCACCGAGGTCATCGAGTTCGGCGTCGCCAAGCCGCACGACCACCTGTCGATCGACGTCCGCGCCCACGTCGTCACCGCCGATCCCCCGGAGCCGCCGGACGAGGCCTGGGAGGCGATCCTCCGCGGCGCGTACGAGTCGGCCGGCGGGGAGTTCCTCCTGCCCGCCGACGGCGAGCCGGAGAACGGCGAGCTCGACGAGCTCTTCGAGGCCTCCCGCGCCCGCAGCCCGCTCGCGACGGTGCGGCTCATCATCGAGCTGATCCCGGATCGCTTCGAGTACCGCAAGGGCGCGACGTACGTCGGCTCGTCGATCGAGGACCTGCTCGATGCCGGCGCGGGCGTGTGCCAGGACTTCGTCCACCTCGGGCTCTCGCTGCTGCGCCGCCACGGCATCGCGGCGCGCTACGTGTCCGGGTACCTCTGGGCCGCGCCGGAGGACGGCGGCGACGACTCGGTCGAGGTCGAGACCCACGCGTGGATCGAGGCGCTGCTGCCCGGCGGCGGCCAGCGCGGCGAGCCGGTGTGGGTGGGGGTCGACCCGACGAACCGCCGGCTGGCGGGGGAGACCCACGTGAAGATCGGTCACGGCCGCGCGTACTCCGACGTGCCACCGATCAAGGGCGTCTACCGCGGGGCCGCCGAGGCGGAGCTCGACGCAGCGGTGACGATGCGCCGGCTCGACCCGCAGGCCAGCGCGCGGGCCTGACGCATGCCGAGCTCGCCGCTGAACCCACATCCGGCCTCGCCAGTCGAGATGCAGGAGCGCATCTTCGCCGAGCGTGAGGGCGAGCCATTCCTGCTGCTGCGCGACGGCGGCGGCACGCAGAACCTGGTGCGGCTGGGCGGCAACGACCGGCTCACCATCGGCCGGGGCGAGGGCGTCGACCTCCCGCTCGACTGGGACCACCGCGTGTCGCGCGTGCATGCCGAGCTCGAACGCGTCGGCGACAGCTGGGCGCTCGTCGACGACGGCCTCTCCCGCAACGGGTCGTACGTCAACGGCAAGCGCGTGCGGGGCCGGCGGCGGCTGCAGGAGGGCGACGAGCTGCGGCTCGGCGGCACGCGGGTGGTCTTCCGCGCGCCCGGAGAGGGCGGCACCGCGGCCACCACCCAGGTCTCGCAGGCGATGACCGCCTTCACCGCGGTTTCCGACGCCCAGCGCCGCGTGCTCGTCGCGCTGTGCCGGCCGTTCGCCGACGGCGATCCGTGGGCGCGCCCGGCCACGAACAAGCAGGTCGCCGCCGAGCTCTACCTCACGGTCCCCGCCGTGAAGACCCACCTGCGGGCGCTCTTCGGGCGCTTCGGCCTCGAGGATCTCGGCCAGAACGAGAAGCGCCTGCGGCTCGCCGAGCTCGCGTTCCAGGCCGGCCTCGTCACCGTCGAGGAGCTGCAGGGTCAGTCGAACCATCCCTTGGGTACCTAGTGGCGCCGCCCGCGCGGCGGCAAGCTCCTCTTCAGCAAGGAGGCTGGGCAGTGACAAGGGGGGTTGGACCGGCGCCCCCCGGGGTTGGAGCCCCGGGGGGCGTTCGCCGCGCTACACTGGCACTTGACTCGCCCGGGGCGGGTCTTTCCTTTGTCCCGGGCCGTGTCGGTCGACCACACCTCCTCTACCACGGAGCTGCCACATGGCCCGCGGAGACGTGCGTATCGCTGTCACCCTCGCATGCGAGGAGTGCAAGCGGCGCAATTACCAGACGAACAAGTCAAAGCGCAACAATCCCGATCGCATCACCCTGCGCAAGTACTGCAAGTGGTGTCGTCAACACACCAGCCATCGGGAGACCCGCTAGCGCGGACGATCAGCCGTGGCCCGTGACAGACAGCGAGCCAAGCAGCGCAAGGCGCGGCGCGCCCAGAATCCCGGCCAGGGGCTCTCGCAGCCCCGCCGCAGCGATCTGCCGGGCGAGCTCGAGCACATCTCGGGCGAGGTCGACGAGTTCGAGGCCGCGCTGGTCAAGGGCGCCGACGGCGAGGTGGCCGAGGACGCCGGAGTCGAGGACGGCGAGGCCGCGCCGGAGGAGCTCGACGACGAGGAGTTCGACGAGCTCGAGGACGAGGTCGACCGCGCTACCCTGGAGGAAGAGGCAGTCGAGGCCGCTCCCGCCGAACGCCACCACGAGCCCGCCACCCCAGGCGCGCCGACGCGCAAGGGCCCCGGCAGGTTCATCGGCTTCCTCAAGGCTTCCTGGGCCGAGCTGCAACGAGTGCAGTGGCCCGACCGCCGTCAGGTCGCGCAGGCGACCGGCGTGGTCATCGGCTTCGTCATCATCGCCGGGCTGTATCTGGGCGTCGCGGACTGGGTCGCCAAGCAGGTCGTCAACGCCATCATCTGAGAAGAAGAGCTTTCGCTGAACCCATGTATCGCTGGTACGTCGTCAACACCTACTCCGGGCACGAGAACAAGGTCAAGCAGAACCTCGAGCATCGCGTGGTCTCGCTGAACCAGAAGCGTGCCGTGCGCCAGGTCGTCGTCCCCACCGAGACGGTGACCGAGATGAAGGAGAACCAGAAGGTTCCCGTCGAGAAGCGCACCATGCCCGGCTACGTGCTCGTGAACATGGAGCTCAACGACGACTCGTGGCAGCTCGTCAAGGGCACGCCCGGCGTGACGGGCTTCGTCGGCGCGTCCAACGAGCCCGTGCCGCTCACGCAGCCCGAGGTCGACCGCCTCCTGCACCGCGAGGTCGCGCAGAAGGTCGCCACCAAGGCGCAGTTCTCGATCGGCGAGTCGGTCAAGGTCGTGTCCGGCCCGCTCTCGGACTTCTCGGGCGAGATCTCCGAGATCAACCAGGACGCGCAGAAGCTCAAGGTGCTTGTGTCAATCTTCGGCCGCGAGACGCCGGTCGAGGTCGGGTTCGACCAGGTGAAGAAGATCTAATGGCCAAGAAGGTTCTGACAGAGATCAAGCTGCAGGCGGTCGGTGGGCAGGCCTCGCCGGCTCCGCCGGTCGGCCCTGCCCTGGGCCAGCACGGCATCAACATCATGGAGTTCTGCAAGGCGTTCAACGCGCAGACCCAGCAGGACGCCGGCACGGTGATCCCGGTCGTGATCACGGTCTACGAGGACCGCTCGTTCACGTTCATCACCAAGACGCCACCGACCACAATGCTTATCAAACAGACGGCCAACGTCGAGAAGGGCTCGGGCGAGCCGCACCGCGAGAAGGTCGGCCGCATCACCCAGGCCCAGCTGCGCGAGATCGCCGAGAAGAAGCTGCCCGACCTCAACGCTCACGACGTCGACCAGGCGGCGAAGATCATCGCGGGCACCGCCCGCTCGATGGGCGTGGAGGTGGTCGCCTGATGTCCAAGCACGGTCGCTCGTTCGTCGAGGCTCGTACCAAGGTCGATCGCGAGCACGAGTACACGCCCGCC
>DATFRW010000146.1:0-18201 GCA_035262945.1 Solirubrobacteraceae bacterium | reverse complement strand
AGCGTCTTGACCAGGCCGAGCACGCCGTGCTTGGCCGACACGTAGGCCGCCTTGTAGGGCGAAGCCGCGAGGGCGTGCGCGGAGGCGATCGCGACGAAGCGCCCGTCGCCGCTCTCGCGCAGCGCGGGCCACGCGTACTTCGCGAGCAGGAACGGGCTCGTGAGCAGGACGGCGAGGAGCTGGTCCCACCGGTCCTCGTCGAACTCGGCGACCGGGGCGACGTGCTGGAGCCCCGCGTTGGCCACGACCGCGTCGAGGCGCCCGAAGCGCTCGAGTGCGGCGTCGACCGCGGAGCGGTTGCCCTCGCGTGTCGCGAGATCCGCCGCGTGCGGGAGGCCCGGGATGCCATCCCACCCACCCTCCGGCTCGAGGTCGCACGCGAGCACCTGCAGCCCGTCGAGCTCGAGGCGCGCGGCGATGGCGCGGCCGATGCCGCGCGCGGCGCCGGTGACGAGGACGGCTCGGCGTTCGGTCATGGCGTGAACTTCACCGTGATCACGTCGCCGTCGCGCATGACGTAGTCGCGGCCCTCGAGGCGCAGGACGCCGCGGTCGCGAGCGCCCGCGTAGCCGCCGGCGTCGACGAGCTCCTGCCAGCCGACGACCTCCGCGCGCACGAAGCCGCGCTGGATGTCCGAGTGGATCTCGCCCGCGGCGTTCCACGCGGTCAGGCCGTTGCGCAGGTGCCACGACTGCGCGGGCTTGTCTTCGCCCGCCGTGAAGAACGCGATGAGGTGCAGCAGCGCGAAGGCGCCGTCGACGACGCGGCGCAGGCCGGACTGCTCGATGCCGAGGTCGTCGCGCATGGCGGCGGCGTCGTCCTCGTCGAGCTCGCTGAGCTCGGCCTCCAGCCGCGAGGAGACGGCGACCGCGAGCGCGCCGATGGCGGCGGCGTGCTCGGCGACCGCGGGCGGCACCGCGTCGTCGCCCTCGTCGACGTTGGCGACGATGAGCACCGGCTTGGCAGTCAGCGGCTGCAGGTTGCGCATCGCCTCGGGCGCGTCGGCGGGCGGCGGCACGCTGCGGGCGGGGCGGCCCTCCTGCAGCGCGGCGACGACGGCGGTCAGCCAGCGCTCCTCGGCCTGTGCCTGCTTGTCTCCGCCGCGCGCCTGCTTGGTCACGCGCTCGAGTCGTCGCTCGGCCTGCTCGAGGTCGGCATACACGAGCTCGGTCTCGATCGTCTCCATGTCGCGCAGCGGGTCGACCTCGCCCTCGGGGTGCACGACGTTGGGATCGTGGTGGGCGCGCACGACGTGGACGATCGCATCGACCTCGCGGATATTGGCCAGGAAGCGGTTGCCGAGGCCCTCGCCCTCGTGGGCGCCGCGGACGAGCCCGGCGATGTCGTGGAAGTCGATCGTGTCGTGGACCACGCTCGAGGAGCCGACGATCTCGGCGACGCGGTCGAGGCGCTCGTCGATGACGGGCACCACGGCGACGTTCGGCTCGATCGTCGTGAAGGGGTAGTTCGCGGCCTCGGCACCGGCGCGCGTGAGCGCGTTGAAGAGCGACGACTTGCCCGCGTTCGGCATGCCGACGATGCCGACCTTCATCGCGCCACGCTCCCGATCGCGAGGCCGAGCAGCGCGCCGGCGGCGATGTCGGACGGGTAGTGGACGCCGAGGTACACGCGCGAACCGGCCATCGCGGCGGCGGCGAGATAGAGCGGGCGCGCCGGGAGCAGCCCGGCGTAGGCGCGCGCCGCGGCGAACGACGACGACGCGTGCGCGGAGGGGAAGCTCAGGGCGGTGGGGGTGCGGATGAGGGCGGGCAGCCCCGCGAGGTCGGGGCGGCGACGCCGGATCACGGCCTTGATCGCCGTGTTGGCGGCGTACGTCGTCGCCACCGCCGCGAGGCCGCGGCGCCAGCCCTCGCGCCGGGTCGGACGGTCGAACAGCGCGCCGGCCGCGCCGATCAGGAGCCACACGGCCGCGTGCTCGCCGAGGCGCGAGAAGCGGCGGACGGCGTCGCTCGCCGGCGGCCGGGCGGCCGAGCGCACGAGGGTGTACAGGCGCAGATCGGCGCGGGCGACGGCGTTCACGCCCCCGCAAGATAGGGGGCGCGCCGCCGCTCAGCCTTACGGGCAGTGCACGCGCGGGTTCCACGCCGCGAACAGCCCCGCGGGGTTGTGCTTGTACAGCCAGACGTGGAGGTCGTAGTGCTTGGGCATGCCGGGCTCGTGGCCGAGCATCGGGCCGTCGAACGGCATGCCGAACAGCGAGGGCAGATCGTCGTTGGTGTCGAGGTCCTGATCGGCGTCGGGCTTGAAGTACTCGACCGCGCCGAGCGTGAGCTTGCCGTTGGCGTGCGGCTGATAGACGAGCACCTCGGGCCGCCGCGGATCGAGCGTGTCGTCGCCGACGAGGTCGGGGTTGGTGTAGTGGATGCCCATCCCGCCGTACTTCGGGTCCTCGGCGCAGGTCTTGGCGGCCTCGTATCCGGCCGCCTTCGCCTTCGCGACATCGCGGTAGATACGGGTGGCCTTGCGCACCTGGCGCAGCTGGTCCCCTGCCTGGCCGCCGACGTTGGGCGGCGCCGGATGCGCGCTCGCGGCCTGTGCGCCGAGTAGGGCGGCTAGCGTCGCGATGAGGGCAAAGCTGAGTGATCTCATGCCCTCAACGAGCGCCCGCAGCGCTCGCTTATTCCACGGCCGTCAGCCTGTGGACGCGATCCCGAACCCGACCCGGTGCTCCTCGCTGGCGGTCCGCACCCACAGGACGTGGGCGAGGTTCAGGCGCACCGAGCCGTCCTCGGCCACGACCTCGTGCCAGCCGTCGCGGCCAAGGGCGTCGTTGAGCTTGGCCAACTCCTCGTCGGTGACCCGGAGGTCGAGGGGCGGGCTCGAGTGAAAGCCGATGCTGATGCGCTGGGCCATGGTGTTAGTGGGTCTCCTCGTGACGTTGCGGCGGAAAGCCCGGGATGCCGGCGCCGCCAGGCAAGGACGCAGGGAGGGTGCTGTGCCGGTGGCACAGCCCCGACCGAGGACGCCGCCTGGCGGTGATCGGCGCCCGGGATTTCCGGTGCAATGTTGCGGGGAGGCGCACTATGCCTCCGCGGGCTGGACGATCTCGGTGAGCACGCCGCCGGACGACGCCGGGTGCAGGAACGCGACGCGCGAGCCGCGGATGCCGGTGCGCGGCTGCTCGTCGATGAGCCGCAGGCCGCGGTCGCGCAGCGTGGCCAGGGTCGCCTGCACGTCGGCCACCTGGTAGGCGACGTGGTGCAGGCCCGGGCCCCGCTTGGCGAGGAAGCGGCCGACCGGGGTCTCCGCGCCGAGGGGGCGCAGGAGCTCGACGTGGTTCTCGCCGACGTCGAGCAGGACCGCCTCGACGCCCTGCTCCTCGACCACCTCGCGATGCACGAGCGTCATGGCGTAGGTCTGCTCGTGGAGCGCGATCGCGGCGTCGAGGTCCTCGACGGCGACGCCGATGTGGTCGACCCGGGCGAACATGCCTGCGGGAGGTTACTCGGGCGCGCTCGCCTGCTTGCGCGCAGCCGCGACCCGCAGGTCCGGCACCGGCTTGCGCCGCTCGATGCGCGGCACACCGTCCATGATGCGGTCGATCTGGCTGCGCTCGAGGGTCTCGTTCTCGAGCAGCTCGCTCGCGATCCGGTCGAGCAGGCCGCGGTGCGTGGTGACGAGCTCCCACGCCGTGCGGTGCGCCTCGAAGGCAAGCTCGCGCTGCTCCTCGTCGCGGATGCGGCGGGTGAGGTCCGAGAGCGCCTGGTCCTTGATGGCGGCCTGCGGCGCGTCGCCGGACCCCATCGCGTACTGGTGGATCATCGCGTGGGTGATCTCCTCGACGCGCTGCAGGTCGTTGGCGGCACCGGTGGTCACCGCGCCGAAGACGACCTGCTCCGCCACGCGCCCGCCGAGGAGCACGGTCATCTGATCGATGAGCTCCTCGCGGGTCTTCAGGTAGGAGTCCTCGTCGGGCAGGTTGACGACGTATCCGAGCGCGCTGCCGCGGGGCACGATCGAGATCTTGTGCACCCGGTCGACGCTCTCGAGCAGCTCGCGGCACAGCGCGTGGCCGGCCTCGTGGTAGGCGACCACGCGGCGCTCGTGGTCGTTGAGCGTCGTCGAGGATTGCACGCCGGCGATGACGCGCTCGAGCGCGTTGTCGAAGTCGTGTCGCGAGATCGCGTGGCCCTGGCGGCGGGCGCAGAAGATGGCCGCCTCGTTGCAGATGTTCGCGAGGTCGGCGCCGGTGAGGCCGCTGGTCTGCTGGGCGACGATGTGCAGGTCGACGTCCTCGCGCAGCGGCTTCTCGGCCGTGTGGACGCGCAGGATGCGCTCGCGGCCCCCGACGTCCGGCGGGGAGACGAAGACCTGGCGGTCGAAGCGGCCGGGACGCAGGAGCGCCGGGTCGAGCTTGTCGAGCAGGTTCGAGGCGGCCATCACGACGACGCGGCCGGCGCCGGCCGACGAGAAGCCGTCCATCTCGACCAGCAGCTGGTTGAGCGTCTGCTCGCGCTCGGAGTTGTTGTCCGAGCCGCGGCGCGCACCGACGGCGTCGAGCTCGTCGATGAACACGATCGCCGGCTCGGCCTTGCGCGCCTCACGGAACAGGCGGCGGATGCGCGCGGCGCCGAGGCCGGCGAACATCTCGACGAACGACGACGCCGACTGCGAGAAGAACTGCGCGCCGGACTCGTGCGCGACCGCCTTCGCGAGCAGCGTCTTGCCCGTGCCCGGCGGGCCGTGGAGGAGGACGCCCTTCGGCACCTTCGCGCCGAGGCGGGAAAACGGGCTGGGATCGCGCAGGAAGTCGACGACCTCGCGCAGCTCCGCCTTCGCCTCGTCGACGCCGGCGATGTCCTCCCAGCCGACCTCGAGGTTGGCCTGGGGCTTGAGCTGCACCGGCTTGGTCTGCGGCATCAGGCGCAGCGTGCGCCAGAGGACAACGATCAGCGCGACCATGAAGAGGATCGCGAAGACCGCCTGCCAGTTGTTGGCGAAGTCGCGGACGCTGTCGAGCCAGCTGGTCGCGAGCAGGGTCACGCCCACCTGTATCGGCAGCCGGGGCGATTCCTGCACCCCGGCGGTCCGCAGGGGCCCACCGGCGCGGGACGGGGGGAGCCGGAGTCCCGTCCCGCTACCGGTGAGCCATGGAGCGGCTAGCGCTTGGCCCGGAACGAGGCCGAGGCCGAGTCCCGGCCGCCGTCTGCGGTGGCCGTCGCGGTGACGGTCAGCCGACGGGTGGCCCTGAAGGGCTTCACGACACGCCGCCCGCTCGTGGAGAGCTTCACGTACGCGCTCTTGAAGCCCGCCTTGCTGAGCCGGGTCTTGACCGTGCCGAGGGAGCGCCCGCCGAGCTTGAGCGTCGCCGTGACCGAGCACTTCTGATTGCACATCACGACGACCCGCACGCCGCGCTTGCGCAGCGTGTTGAGTTTCAGGTCGCGGACGATGATCACGACGTTCGTCTTGAGCTTCTTGGGCGGGAAGCTGCCCATTCCGCTCGGAGCGCCGTTCCCGGGCGCTGTCGCCGGCGGGTCGTCGTCGTTGATCGTGACCGTCGTCGTGCGCGGCGAGCCGAGCGCGACGCCGCCGGTCGGGTTGGACAGCGTGACCGTCAACGACTCGGTCGGCTCGTTGATCGGGTCATCCTGGACCGCGACCGAGACCCACTTGACGGTCTCGCCCGGCTGGAACGTCACGGAACCGCTCGTGGCCGTGTAGTCGCTGCCGTCCTGCGCGCTGCCATCGGCCGTCGCGTAGTTGACGGTCGTCGTCACGCCGTCGCCCACCGTGCTGTTGCGCACGATCGGGACGCGGACCGTGCCGTCGGCCTCGCGGACAGCCAGGCTGGGCGCGCCGAGTTGCAGCCGCTCGGTCGGGAGGGCCGCCAGGCCGCTGACGAGCGCGTCGAAGTCGCCGACCTGAACGGCCTGGCCGCGCTGGTCGGCCGGCGTCTGGGCGCTCGCGCCGTTGACGGCGTAGAGCTTCGACGTCGGCTGGCCCGCGATCTGGAAGGCCCCGAACTGGGTGTTCAGCCCGGGCACGATGTCGAACCCGGCGATGCTCGTGATGTCGCCGATGCCCAAGCCACCGGTGCCGACCGAACGCAGGACGCCGTCGTTGGGCGGGTCCTGCAGCGCGAGCGCGTTCCGTGCGGCGTCGACGACGTAGAGCAGCGTCTCGGGGGCGTTCGCCACCGAGTTCGTGTAGCCCGCCCCGACGACGTCGGGGACCGTGCCGGCGCCGGGGTCGTCCGCGGCGTAGGCGAGCGGCTTGTCGGTGCCGCCGGCGACCGCCGAGGCACCCGTGTCGGGTACCAGGCGCTGGTTCTGCTCGGCGTCGGAAACCACGCGCAGCCTGTCGGCCGCCGGGTTGACGTCGACCCCGAAGGCGGTACCCATGAGCGACGGGTTGATCATCCGCGCGTTGCTCACCGCGCCGGTGTCCGCATCAAGCGAGTAGATCCGGCTCTGGTCGGTGACGGCGAGCAGGTCCCCGTTCGCCGGCCGGGTGTCGATGCCGACGACCCGCTCACCGGGCTGCAGGCCCGAGAGCGCGCGGGCGGGGCCGCGCGAGCCCGGCCGGTCGGAGCGGAACTGGAAGACGGCCTGCGGGTTGGTGACCGTCACGGCCGCGAACATGAACGTGTCCTGCGCGATCGCGATGTCCTTGACGGGGTCGAGCATCGAGCCGCCGATGGCGCCGATCTCGCGTGCCGCCCGGCCGGAGGAACCGGCGCCGAGGTTGATCGAGTACAGCCGCGGGCGCATCGATCCGGTCGGCGTTGCCGACGCGAGCGCGAGATTGCCCGCCGGGCCGATGTCGAAGCCGCCAACGGTCGAGATGTCGATGCCCAGCGGCGCGCGCGTGTTGAGCACGCCGTCGTTGGGCGGGTCCTGCGTGACGAGCACGTCGTTGCCCGCCTCGAGGTCGTACAGCAGCGTGTCGGCCGGCCCCGAGGTCGGCGTCGGGTTGCCCGGCACCGGGTTCGTGTAGGCGGCCGCGCCCACCATCGGGGTATCGCCCGTGTTCGGGTCGCCCGAGCCCGCGAAGGCGAGGCTCGTGTCGGCAGTTGGCGCGTTGCCGGTGTTCGGGTTCAGGCGCAGGTTCTGGCCCGTGTCCGAGACGATCCGCAGCCGGTCGGGCACGGGGTTGAAGTCGACCCCGAAGTCCACGCCGTTGAGCGTGAAGGGCTGGGTCGTGATCGGCGTCGCCCTGGCGGTGACGGGGTCGATCCGGTAGAGCCGCCCGTTCTGGCCGGCGCGCGTGACGCCGTACAGCTGGCCCGTCGCCGGCCGCACGTCGACCCCGATGAACGATTCGCCGGCCCCCTGGCCGCTGATGGCTTGGGGCGATGACACGGCCCCGGGCCGCGTGCTCGAGAACGTGACGAGGCTGTCTCCGGCCGTCAGCCCGTAGACCGTCTCGGCTGCCGCTGCCGGCGCCGCGGCGGCGAGCGCCCCGAGAAGGGCCGTCGCCGCTATGAGCATTGCTTGTCGTCGCATTGGCTTGCGTCTTCTCCCCGGCTCCCGTCGGGTTGTAGGACTTTGGGCGACTACGCACGAGGCGGCGAACGCGTTCAGTGATCGGCTTTCGGCTGGTCTGCGAAGGAACATCTGGTGCCGGCGGGTTTGGCAACGATCGAGGAGCGCGAGCTGCGCACCCACGAGGCGCAGCTGCTGGCGCTCGTCGCTTCCGGCGACCCCGAGGAGGCGCTCGGCGCGCTCTACGACACGTACGCCGGCGACGTCTACCGGCTCGGGCTGCGGCTGCTGTCGGACCCCGGCCAAGCGGAGGAGCTCGTGCAGGAGACCTTCGTGCGGCTGTGGCGCGTCGCCGCGCGCTACGACCCGCGGCGCGCGAGCGTCCGCGGGTTCACGTTCATGATCGCCAAGCGCATCGCCACCGACTTCCTGCGCCGGGCGGCGGCACGACCGCAACTCGTCGGCGGTCCGGAGGCGGCGCTCGACGCCCACGTGGAGGACGAGGTCGATCGCGTCGTGCGCGAGTTCGAGGTGCGCGAGGCGCTTGCGACGTTGTCGCGCAAGCACCGCGAGGTCCTCGAGCTGACGTTCGACGAGGACCTCGACGACACGCGGATCGCGCAACGGCTCGACGTGCCGGTGGGAACGGTGCGCAGCCGCACCTATTACGCGCTGCGAGCGCTGCGCGCGGCCCTCGAGGAGCGTGATCGGGCTGCCTGACCTCCACGTCGATCTCGGCGCCTTTCTGCTCGGGCGGCTCGACGACGCGGAGCACGAGACGTTCGAAGAGCACCTGCGCGGCTGCGCGCGCTGCCGGGCCGAAGCCGGCGCGCTGCTCGAGACCGGGTCGTTGCTGCAGGTCACCGCGCCCGTGGCTCCGCCGCCCGAGCTGCGCGATCGCGTGCTGGAAGCGATCCACCGCGAGACGCCGGACGACGTGCCTGCGGTCGCCCTTCCGCGCCGCCGCGCACGGCGCGCGGCGGCCCTCGCCGCGGCGGCATGCGCCGCGCTCGGGCTCGCGGTCGGGATCGGCGCCGCGGCAAGCGGGCGCCACACCACGCGCACGGTGACCCGCACCGTGCGCCCGGCGGACCGCCAGCCCGGCACCCTCGAGCGCAGCGCGACGCTCGCGTCGTTCGGCGACGGGGGTGTCGAAGCGACCGTGACGATCACCCGTGTCAGCGCCGGCCGCATCGTCGAGCTGCGGTCCACCAACCTGCCGAAGCTCGCGCCGTCCGAGTACTACGAGCTGTGGTTCGTGGCGCCCGGTGACGCGCCCGCCGCGCCCAACCGGGTGTCGGCCGGCACGTTCCACCCGGACTCGCGCGGGCGGGTGACCGCTCGCTTCCTCGCCGCCGCCGACCCGCGCAAGCTGCCGGTGCTGGCCGTCACTCGCGAGCCGCGCGACGGGGACCCGGCGCCGACGACGCCGGATGTCCTGCGCTCCGCGGGCTAACCGCCTTCGACGCGCAGGATCTCGGCCAGCGCGGCGCGGCCGACCTCGAGTTGCTCGCCGCTGGGCTCGCGCGTGCCGAGCACGCGCTGCAGCTCGTAGCCGGGCTTGCGCAGCGCGCGGGCCAGCGCGGTGTCGCCGTGGCGCTCGGACCAGGCGAAGACCTCGACGGCGGCGCCGACCGACGCGAGCTGGACCGCCGCGCCGGCGAGCGGCGACGGCTTGTCGACCGCGCGGCGCAACAGCGCGGTGCCGGCCAGGTTGGCCGCGAGCAGCGGAGCCATGAGGTGGGAGCCGCAGCGCTCGTGCTCCTTGGTGGCGTCGACGGCATCGGAACCCTGCTCGTAGGCGCCGATGGCCTTGTGCTCGACGCCGTGGTAGGCGGCGAGATCTCCGCCGCGCAGCGCGACGAGCGACGGCGCCATCGACAGCACCGCTAGCGCGGCCTCGCCGCGCATGCCGCCCGTGCGCCGGCGCACCACGACGCTCGCCGCCGCGGTCGCGGCCATCACGGCGACCACCGTCGCGTCCTGGAACGGCAGGCGCGCCTCGGGCAGCGTGCGCTTGACCAGTGGGATGACGGCGACGGCCTCGCCGAGGCGCAGGACGCCGCGCACGCCGGGTATGGCGTCGACGCGACCGCGCAGGCGCGGCTTCGGGCCCGACGCGACGGCGATCGAGCCGTCGTCGCGCCGCACCGCGGCCGCCCAGTGGCCGGGGCCGTGGACGAGCAGGCCATTGCGCAGGGCCATGCCGCCGAGGCGCAGTTTGTCTTCGTTCTCAGCCACCGAGCAACTCCTTCGTGACGTCGCGATAGCAGCGCGCCGCGAATCCCAGATCCGCGGTCGCGATGCGCTCGTCGTGCGAATGGACGAGAGGCCAGGCCTCGTAATAAGTCATCTCGCGCTGGGGGAAGAACCCGTAGGCCACGCACTCGGGGAACGCGTCGCGGAACGTGCGCGAGTCGGTGAAGGCGGGGAGCATCGTCGGCACGACCCGCGCGCCGGGGTCCTCGCGCGCGATCCACCCGCGCAGCGCGTCCATGAGCTCTGACTCCGCCGGCGACGCGTTGCCCACCACCTTCTCGGTGAACTCGAGCGTGTAGCCGTCGGCGCCCAGCACCTCGGCGATGCGCTTGCGGACCTGGTCCTCGCCCATCCCGGGCGGGGTGCGGCAGTCGACCTTCAGCCGGGCCCGGGACGGGATGACGTTGATCTTCTCCGAGGCGTTGACGATCGTCGGCGCGAGCGTGACCCCGAGCATCGGCTCGACGAAGCCCGCCAGCACCGGGTCGCGGGCGCGGACCGCCTCGAGCGCCGCGGCCGGATCGCCGTCGACCGGCACGCCGAGCTCGGCGAGCAGCGCTCGCGGCGGGTCGGTGAGGTCGAAGGCGGGCCGCCGATCAGCGATCGCCTGCAGCAGCGGGACGAGCTTGAGCAGCGCGTTCTCGCCCAGCCACGGCGTGCCCGCGTGCCCGGCGATCCCTTCGGTGGTGACCGTGAAGCGGAAGATGCCCTTCTCGGCGACGCACACGCCATACATGCGCTCGCCGTCGTAGGGGAACACGGCCCCGGCACCCTCGTTGAGCAGCAGGTCGCAGCGCACCGCGTCGGGGTGGTGCTCGGTGAGCCAGACCGCGCCCTCCTCGCCGCCGGACTCCTCGTCGACCACCACGACGACGAGCAGCGCGCCGTGCGCGGGGCGCCAGCCGTTGCGGGCGAGCGCGATCGCCGCGGTCACCTCGGCGGCGGTCTGGCCCTTCATGTCCTGGGCGCCGCGGCCCCAGAGGACGCCGTCGACGACCTCGCCCGACCACGGGTCGCGCTGCCACGCCTGCGCGTCGGCGAGAACGGTGTCGACGTGGGAGAGCAGGCACAGCGTCGGGCCCTCGGCCAAGCCGCGCAGGCGGGCGACGAGGTTCGGCCGTTCGTCGGTGCGCCCGAGCAGCTCGACCTCGAAGCCCGCGTCGCGCAGCAGCGCCGCGAGGTGCTCCTGCGCCGCCCGCTCGTTGCCCGGCGGGTTGACGGTGTTCGCGCGCACGAGGGTCTGGAGCAGCTCCGTGGTCTCGCGCTCGAGGTCGCCTGCCATGGTTGTTCAGGATATGGACATGGACCAGCTCTTCGACGCGGGCGAAGCCGAACCGGGACGGCCCGCAGCCGCCGGCGCCTCGCGCCGGCCGCTCGCCACGCGGATGCGCCCGCAGTCGCTCGACGAGGTGGTCGGCCAGGAGCACCTGCTCGCGCCGGGCTCCTCCCTGCGCACGGCGATCGAGCAAGGCCGCCCGCACTCGATGATCCTCTACGGGCCACCGGGCTCGGGGAAGACGACCGTCGCCCGCATCGTCGCCGCCGCGGCGGGCGCGGCGCTCGAGGAGCTCTCGGCCGTCGAGGCCGGGCGCCCCGAGGTCCGCAAGGTCATCGACCGCGCCAAGCACCGCCGGCAGACCACCGGCGAGCAGACCGTCTTCTTCCTCGACGAGATCCACCGCTTCAACAAGGCCCAGCAGGACGCGCTGCTGCCGGCGGTCGAGGAGGGCCTCGTCACGCTCATCGGCGCCACCACCGAGAACCCGTACTTCGAGGTCAACGCGGCCCTGCTGTCGCGCTGCCAGATCTACGAGCTGCGCCCACTGCTCGCCGCGGACATCGACATCCTCCTGCGGCGCGCGCTCGAGCCGCTCGGCGTGCCCGCCGGCGACGACGCCATCGAGTTCCTCGCGGCGCGCGCCGGCGGCGACGCGCGCACGGCGCTGGCCGCGCTCGAGCTCGCCGCGGCGACGCACGGCTCGGTCACGCTCGAGGCCGCCGAGGACGCGCTCCAGCGGCGGGCGCTGACCTACGACAAGACCGGCGACCGCCACTACGACACGATCTCCGCCTGGATCAAGGCCACGCGCGGCTCGGATCCCGACGCGTCGCTGTACTACCTGGCCGTGATGCTCGAGGCGGGCGAGGACCCGCGCTTCATCGCGCGACGGATGGTGATCCTGGCCTCGGAGGACGTCGGCAACGCCGACACGCGCGCCCTCCAGGTGGCCGTCGACGCGGCGCAGGCCGTGGAGCACGTCGGGCTGCCCGAGGCCGTCTACGCCCTCGCGCAGGCGGCGATCTACCTCTCACTGGCGCCGAAGTCCAACGCCGCCGGGCGGGCGATCGGCGCCGCGCGCGCCCACGTGCGCGAGCACGGCGCCCAGCCGCCGCCGCCCTACCTGCAAAGCGCCGCGTATCCGGGCGCCGCCGCGCTCGGGCGCGGGGTCGGCTACGACTACCCGCACGACCTGCCGGATCAGGTCTCCAACCAGGAGCTGCTGCCCGACCGCGTGGCGGGCGAGCGCTTCTACGACCCCGGCGAGACCGAGGCGGCGCTCCGCGCGCGGTTGGAGGAGATCCGACGCGCCAGAGGACGCTGAGCGTCCTGCAGCCAGCCCCATTGTGCGCGCGGGCGCACGGCGATATCACCGGCACATGTCAACGCCGGAGTTGCCGCGCGACGAGCTCGAGGCCGCCCTGCGCACGCGGCTGGAGCTCGGTCGCGAGCTCGAGCCACACGTGATCGACACGTTCCTCGACCGCATCGAGCGCGCCATCGATGCGCGCGTCGACGCACGGATCGATGCGCGCGTCGCCGCGCGGGTGAAGGCGGAGGTCGCGCAGCGCCCGCGGACCCCCGGGCCCTCCGCCGGGAGCGTCATCCTCGCCCTCGGATCGATGGGCTGCGGCATCGGCGCCACCGGCGTGGCGACGGCGATGAGCGGCGTGGAGGGGTTCCTTGTCGCCATCGTCGCGTGGATCGCGATCGGCCTCATCAACGTGGCCTACGCCGTGCGCAGGTAGCCTCGCCTTCCCGTGGCGGCGGGCCAGCAGCAGCTCGAGTCCTTCTCACCGGCCACCGGCGCGCGGCTGGGCGCGGTGCCCGTGGCCACGCCCGCCGGCGTCGTCGCCGCCGTTCAGCAGGCGGGCAGCGTGCAGCCGCTGTGGGCGATGCTGCGGCCGCGCGACCGCGCCGGCTACATGGCCCGCGCGGCCCAGGCGGTCATCGACGAGTTCGACGAGCTTTCCGACCTGCTCGGCGCAGAGCAGGGGCGCCCGCGGGCGGAGGCCGGCGTCATGGAGTTGCTTGCCGCGGTCGAGACGCTGCAGTGGCTGGGCGAGAACGGCCCCCGGATCCTCGCCGGCGAGCGCATCCGTTTCTCGCGCACCCAGCATCCGGTCAAGCGCGGCCGCTGGACCTACGAGCCGTTCGGCGTCGTTGGGGTGCTCGGCCCCGCCGCGGAGCCCTTCGCGACGCCGCTGGGCGACGTCGCGGTCGCGCTCATGGCGGGCAACGGCGTGGTGCTCAAGCCATCTCCGCACGTGCCGCTGTGCGCGGAGCGGATCGCGCGGGTCTTCGCCCGCGCGGGGCTGCCCGAGGGGCTGCTGCAGGTCGTGCACGGCCACACCGACGCCGGCGCGGCGCTCGTCCGCTCATCCGTGGCGCAGGTGCGCTTCACGGGGTCGACGCGCGCCGGGCGCGAGGTCGGCGAGGCGTGCGCGCGCGGGCTCAAGCGGGCGGTGCTCGCTCTCGACGGCAAGGACGCGATGCTCGTCCTCGCCGACGCCGACGTCCCGCGCGCGGCGCGCGGGGCAGCATGGGCGGCGTTCGCCAACGCGGGTCAATGCGGCGGGTCGGTCGAGCGCGCGCTGTGCCTTGGGCCGGTCCACGATCGCTTCCTCGCCGCGGTCGTGGCGGCGGCGCGCGCGCTGCCCGTCGGCGACCCGCGCGACCCGGCGACGTCGATCGGCCCGCTCGTCTCGCGCGACCGTGCGCAGCGCGTGACCGAGCTCGTCGAGGACGCCGTGGCGGCGGGCGCGACCCTGCACTGCGGCGGCCCGGCCGAGGGCCCCTGGTACGCGCCCTCGGTGCTCAGCGGCGTGTCCGCCGAGGCGCGCCTGGCCCGCGAGGAGGTCCCGGGGCCGGTGCTCGTCGTCGATGCGGTGGCGACCGAAGAGGAAGCGATCGCCCGCGCCAACGAGCTCGACCCCGGGCTCGGCGCCTCGGTGTGGACGGCCGATCGCTACAAGGGCGCCCGCATCGCTCGCGAGCTGCGCGTGGGCATGGTCTGGATGAACGACCACCTCGTCGCCCGCTCCGCGCCCCAGGTCCCGTGGGGCGGCGTCGGCCGCGCCGGCATCGGTCGCACGCGCGGCGCGATCGCGTTGCGCACCTGCGCGGAGCCGAAGGTCATCACGTGGGACCCGCCGATCGGACGGCCCGCCTGGTGGTTCCCCTACGACGTGCAGCTCGCCCGCGCGGTGCGCGCGGTGGCGGGCCTGCGCAGCGCCCGCGACGCCGACCGCGAGCGCGCGCTGCGCGAGGACACGCTGCAGCTGCTGCGGGTCACGGGGCGCTGGGTGCGCGCGATGCGCCGGCGGCGCTAGCCCGGGGGCGGGTCGCCCCGCCCCCGGACCGCTCCAGACCTACTGCGAGGCGAGCGTGTGCGCCCGCTTGAGCAGCTCCTTCACGTGCGCGAGGCCGCTCTGGATCTCGCCGTTGCTCGGCGTGTGCCCGGCCGCGGCGTCTGCGAGCGTCTGCTTGATCTTCGCCGCCGCGCGGTCGCGGTCGTCGGCGAGCTGGCGCAGCGTCTCCTGCTCCGCCTCGTAGGCGGAGTCGTCGTCCGCCGAGCCGGACGCAAGCGCCTTCGAGTCGGCGATCAGCGTGTCCGTCGCGAACTGGCCCACGCTCGAGTTGATCTGCGCGTAGCCCTTCGCCAGGTCGGCCGTCGTCGCGAGCGCGCGCGGCGTCGACGAAAGGGCCTGCGTGATGACCCGCCCGTCCGACTGGTAGTCGTCGCGCAGGCCGGTCAGGTACAGCATCGTCGGCCTGTAGTCGGCCTCCTCGACCCATGTCCCGACCTTGCTCGCTTCCGGCACGGTCTTCGTCGACTCAGGGTCGTGCGCCTGGTTGCCGTCCGCCGGCTGCGGCCCGTCGACGCCCTTGGTCGCCACGCCCGGGCCGACCATGCCAACCCAGGAGATGTCGATGTTCGGGCTGTAGTAGCCGTGGTCGTAGGCGAAGGCGTTGTTGATGCTGATGTTCGGTCCCGAGGTCGAGAAGAAGTAATCCGGCTTCGGGAACAGCGTGTAGGTCGGCGTCCGCAGCGGATCCGCGGTCTGCATGTGCAGCACGCGCTGCTCGAGCGCGCCCGCCTGGTACTTCGTGATCCGCTCGTTGTCGACGCCGCTGTAGGCGTCGTGCGGATTCGTCATCGCGGCGGTGTCGCGTTCCAGCTGGCGGACCACCGGGTCACTCGCCCCGGGCTGACCGTGCACGTAGAGCGAGAGGCCCTGCGGCTCCGCGTCGAACTGGGTGGCGCTCGACGGCGTGCCGGCGAGCAGGCCCTTGATGTTCGCCTGCAGCTCACCGATCTGGCCATTGCCGTAGTTGCACGGCGTGGTGATGCCGTCACACCCGAGCGGCGTCGGCTGCGTTGCCCGGCCCACGTTCGCCCCGGCGAACTGGTCGTTCTCCTCGGCGCTGATCACGAACAGGGTGTTCTGGGACGTGAGGCCGTCGGCGGCGAGGCGTTCGAAGAACGTCTGGAACGCCGCGTCGTAGTGCTTGGCGTTCGTGACGTAGCAGGAGTCGCCCGGTCCGACCGGCCGCCCGCTGACCGCGGGGTTCGCCGTCGTGCAGCCGGTCGTCGTGTCCGCCTTCTTCTCGTGCAGGTCGGAGATGTAGCCGTAGGTGACCGGGATGCCGGCCTCCTGCATGTCGGCCATGACGGCGAGCGACTGCGTCGCGGTCGGGCTGAACCCGGGGAAGCCCGGCCGGTGGCTGAACGGCTCGACGAGCGTGTTCCCGTCGAGGTCGACGAGGTTGCCGTTCGCGTCCGTCACCTTGTAGCCGTTGTGCACGACGTTCTTGCCGCCGCCGATCTGCGGGGCGATGTACCGCGCGCCGAACAGCGCCTGATAGCCGTTGTAGCCGCCCGGTTCGGTCGGCAGCAGATCGGACACGGCCGTCGGCGACGCGGTCGTCTGCCCCTCCTTGACCGCCTGGGCGTCAGCGCAGGTCACGTCGTTCGTCGCGCAGTGGATCGCCTCGCCGATGTAATCGGCGACCTCCGCGTCCTTGAACGGATCGGGGTCGGCGTTGAACTGGGCGACCTCGGGCGAGTTCGGGCCGAACACCGTCGGCAGGTCGCCGGCGGCGTTCTCCAGGACCATGTTCGCCGTGGAGAAGTCGCCGACCGTGCAGCCGGCGCGCGTGAACGGCACCCACGGCGCAGGGGTGATGCGGCTCGTATCGCCGCTCGTTGCCGGCACGTGGTCCGAGTACACCATCGACGGCACCGCGTCGTGGCCCGCGGTCGGCGGGGTCTTGGTGTCGACGACCGGCGACGTCCAGTACGTGAACGAGGTGGCCGGGTCGGTCGACCCGTCGGGGTTGTACGTCTTGTAGGTGTTCGACAGCGGCTGGCCGTGCCGGTCGCCGTACAGGCCGGTGTAGATCGTCAGGCTGTCGTCGGCGGTGTGGGCAATCATCGGGGTGTGCGCGTTTGAGAACACGGTCCCGTTCTGCTTGAGGAAATTGAGCAGGTGCGGCATCTGCTCGAGGTCGGACGGGACGTTCGGGTTGTCCCGCGCGAAGTGCACGTTGTCGAAGACGATGTTGACGACGTGCGAGATGCCGTTGCCAAGGTCACAGGACGCAGGCGTACTGGCGGCCTGCTTGGCCGCCGAGCCGCCGGCATCGGCCGACCTGGGCAGCGCCGTGACAACGGCAAAGGCGACTATCACGGCCAGCAAGCCGAGCAGCAGCGGGCCGCGGCGACCGGGAGCGGATTCCATCGATTCCTCCTCGTGCGGTGGGTCAGGACGGTTCGCCAGCGGCTTCGTATCGTGCCAGTGGCGGCCGAGTGCTAACAAGCTGGTTCGAACTCGGCGCCGACGGACTCGTGCGCGCGGTGTGCTCAGGTTCGGACGAGCAGTGCCGCGCCGTCGCCGGCGATGACCCAGAGGCCTTGGGGAGAGGCGACCAACGCCTTGGGCCGATGGCGGCCGAGGTCGACCGTGGCGGTGGCCTTGCCGGTCTCGGGATCGATGCGCGACAGGCGGTATCGGAAGCGCGCCTTGTCGCCGCCGGCCACCCACACGGCGTCGTCGGCGACCGCCAGAGGGCCCAACGCGGAGCCGACGGCGATCCGCCGCACGACGCGTCCGCCCACGATCCGCAGCAGCACCCCGTCTCTGCTGCCGACGGCCCAGGCGCCGGTGGCGTCAGCGACGAGCGCATCCTGCGTATCGGGGATCACATCGGGATCAACCGGGGCGACACGCGCGAGACGGTGCACGACGCGCCCGGAACTCCCGTCCAACGCCATGACGGTCCCGTCGGTGCCCAGCGCCCACAGCGTGTCGCCGGCCACCGCGAGCGCCGCGCCCTCGCCGAAGGATGCGCGCGCGGTCACAGCCCTGCTGGCGGGATCGATGCGCTCGACCCCGCCGCGGTGAGGGTCGGAGAACAGCCAGACCCCGCCCGCGCCAACGGCGACCGCACCGCCGACGCCGCCCACCGGCACGCGCTCGACGCGGCGGCCGGTGCGTGGATCGATGCGCGACAGGTGCGAGCGGTCAGCCCCGTTCTCGGTGTCGGTGCTCATGACCCACAGGCCGGCGGGGCCGGCCGCGAGCGAAACGGCATTGCCGCCGACGGGGTTCCTGCCGAGCACGCGACGGTCGGTGGGGTCGATCCTGACGACGTTGCCGCCGTACTCCGCGACCCATAGCGAGCCGCCGGCGAGCACGGCGCCCTGCGGCTGGCCGCCCACGCGCACCTCCGCGACGACGTGCGGCCGGCCAGCCCGCTCCGTGGGCGGCGAGAGCGCCAGCACCGCGAGCACCACGGCCGCGACGCTGATTGCCAGCGCAGCGGCACCAAGAACGGCCGCCGGTCGCCACGCGCGCGGAGACAGCGGACGCGCCGCGCGCCCCACCCTGCCGCGGCGCTGTTGGCGGGCGGCGGCCTCGACGAGATCCGTACGCAGGCCCGTGATGAAGTCGCTCACAGCCCGCCTCCGATGCGTCGGCGCAGGGTCGCCAGTCCCCGCGACACGCGCTGGCGGACGGCGGCCTCGGAGGTCCCCAGCTCGCCGGCCAGCTCCGGGTAGCCGCGGTCCTCGACGACGTGCCCGGCGATCGCGTGGCGCTGGTCGGCCGGCAGCGCGGCCAGCAGCACGCTCGCGGAATCGTCAGCGAGCATCCGGATCATGTGGGCGTCCTCGGCGGTCAGCGGCCGGCGCTCCATGGCCAACGAGCGCCG
>DATFRW010000145.1:0-2303 GCA_035262945.1 Solirubrobacteraceae bacterium | reverse complement strand
CGTGCTCAACCGCGTCGCGGAAGCGGTGCAGCGAGCCGACGCCCGGGTTGCCGCCGTAGGAGAAGATCACGCGCCGGACGCGACCCAGCCCGATCATCTGGTCGAAGAGGACGTCGGGGGTGAGGCGCACGACGGTCAGGTCGGTGCGGCCCTGGCGCAGGACCTCGTGGCCGGCGGCGAACGGGATGAGGTGCGTGAACCCTTCGAGCGCTACGAAGCTCCCGTCCTTCACCAGCGATGCGACGGCTTCGGAAAGCGGCTGGATCTGTCCGGCCTTCTTCACGCCAGGGGACCTCCGACTCGTTCGTCCTGCGCACATATGTGCGCAACAAGAACAACCCTACCTGAGCGAGTTGGTACCGGAAAGGGCCTTGTCCGTTCAGGAGCGCTCGACGGTGAGCGCCATCCCCTGTCCAACGCCAATGCACAGGGTGGCCAGCCCGCGGCGGCCGCCGTCGTCCTCGAGGCGGCGCAGCAGGTTGAGAAGAAGGCGGATGCCAGACGCTCCGAGCGGGTGCCCGACGGCGATCGCGCCGCCATAGCGATTGACCGTCTCGGGGTCCAGGCCCAGCCGGCGGATGCTGGCGATCACCTGCGTCGCGAAGGCCTCGTTGATCTCGACGGCGTCGAGGTCGCCGACCTTCCAGCCGGACCGTTCGAGCACCTTGTTCGTCGACGGAACGGGACCGAGGCCCATGATGTGCGGCGGGACGCCGGCCGACGCGGCGGCCACGATCCGCCCGCGCGGCGACAGGCCGTGGCGGCGGACGGCGTCGTCGCTGGCCACGACGATCGCGCTCGCGCCGTCCGAGAGCGGCGACGCGGTGCCGGCCGTCACGATCCCGTCGGCCTTGAACGACGGCTTGAGCTTGGCCAGCGCCTCGGTGCTCGTCTCGCGCGGCACCTCGTCGTCGGCGAGGTCGCCGTTGCGCCCAGGCACGGGCACGAGGTCCTGATCGAGCCGGTCGCGCGCGGCGGCCGTCAGTTGCTGCGAGCGCAGGCCCCACGCGTCTGAGTCCTCGCGGGTGATGCCGTCGAGCACCGCGACCTCCTCGGCCGTTTCGCCGAGGCTGATCGTCGCCTTGCCGCCGTCGACGTCGCGCATGCGCGGATTGACCAGGCGCCACCCGAGCGTGGTGTCGGCGACGGCGTCCGCGGCCGCCCACGGCCGCGCGCTCTTGGGCAGGACCATCGGCGCGCGCGTCATCGACTCCACGCCGCCGGCGACGACGAGGTCAGCCTCGCCGCTGTGGATCTGGTGCGCCGCCGAGGCGACCGCCTGCAAGCTGCTCGCGCACAGGCGGTTGACCGTGTAGCCCGGGACCTCGTCGGACAGGCCGGCGAGCAGGATCGCCATCCGAGCAACGTTGCGGTTGTCCTCGCCGGCCTGGTTGGCCGCGCCAAAGATGACCTCGTCGACCGCGTCGGGCGGCACGCCGCCGCGATCGAGTGCCGCCTCGAGCACGAGCGCGGCGAGATCGTCAGGGCGGGCGTCCGACAGGGCGCCGCGGTAGCGGCCGAACGGCGTGCGCACGCCGCCGACCAGGAAGGCATCGGTCATGGGCTCCGCTCCAGGTGGTCAGTCACCAGGTCGGTGAGGAGTGCGCGCACGGCGCCGGCCTCGTCGTCGTTGACGCCGTGCTCCTCGTGGCCGTACACGCGCAGCTCGCAGCGCGCGCCGGCCTGCTCGAACGCGGCGACCGTCTCGCGCACCGCGGCCACCGGGATCCAGTCGTCGCCGCGCGCGATGCCGAAGAACATCGGCAGGCCGGCGGGCACGCCGAGCGGGATGCGGTCGCGGTCGGGCTCGCCGAGCAGCACGCCGGTCAGGATCGCGGCCGCTCCGTAGCGCTTGGGCCGCTGCGCGAGGTACTCGGCCAGGATGCACGCGCCCTGGGAGAACCCGACGAGGGCAACGCGGTCGCGCGGACGGCCTGTCGCGGCCACCGCGGCGTCGATCGCGTCGAGTGACCAGGTCAGCCACGGCTCGTTGTCCTCGATCGGGTCGTGGAAGCGGCCCGGGTACCACGAGGCACCGGCGGCGGCGGGGAGGATGTAGGCGACGTCGTCGAGCGCGATGCGCTGGGCGACGTCGAGCATGAACTCCGGATCCTGGTCGCGCCCGTGCAAGAGGACCGCGGCGACGGGCGCATCGCGTCTGCCCGCGAAGACCGTCTCGGTGGCGAGGTGCGGGTTTGCCGTTTCTGTTCGTAAAGCGCACATGCGTACGCACAGCGCACGCTAGCAGACGGTCCTCAGCCCACGGGCGAGGCGCGCCGCAGCAGCGTCCCGAACTCGCGCTG
>DATFRW010000144.1:0-7479 GCA_035262945.1 Solirubrobacteraceae bacterium | reverse complement strand
GCCCAGCCCGCCGAGCACGACCATGGCGAGGATGAAGATCGAGAACGAGAAGGTGAACTGGTCGGGGTTGACGACGCTGAAGTACGACGCGAGGAACGCGCCGGACACGCCGCCGAGCGCGGCGCCCACGCCGTAGGCCTGGAGCTTCGTGCGCGCGATCGCAACGCCGACGCTCGCCGCCGCCTGCTCGTCGTCGCGCACCGCGATCCACGCCCTACCCATGCGCGAGTCGCGCAGCCGGAAGTTGACGACCAGCACGAGCGTCACGAGCGCGAGGGCGAACCAGTACCACGGGCGCAGGTTGAGGGCATCGAAGCGCCCGATGAACGGCAGGTCGATGGCGTCGATGGGCGTGATCCCGTTGGGTCCGGCGGTGAGCGAGCCGCCGAAGAACGTGATCTCGCGGCCGTTGTAGGCGACCTGCCCGATGATCTCGCCGAACGCCAACGTGACGATGCCGACGTAGGCCCCATGCAGCCGCAGCGTCGGCACCCCGATCACCACGCCCGCCGTCGTCGCCGCGACCGCCGCGAGCACGAGAATGATCACGAAGTTGAAGTGGATGCCGGGCATGCCCGACGACGGCGCGCCGGCGAGGAACGAGATCCCGTGACCGCCCCCGGCGTTGGCCCAGAACGCCGACCCGAAGTGCGCGGTGACGTGCGCGCCGATCGCGAAGAACGCCACGTAGCCGAGGTCGAGCAGCCCGGCGAAGCCGACGACGACGTTGAGCCCCAGCGCCATGATCACGTACGCCGCGGCGACGACCATGTTGTCGAGCGCGGTGCTGCCCGCGCCGAGGAAGAGCGGCAGGATCGCGGCAACCGCGAGGGCGGTGGCCGCGAGCGCGCGCCGGGCATTGCGCGGCGCCTCGCGGACGCCCAGGTCGATGCCGAAGCGCGACCGCGCGACCGTGCTCATCCGGTGGACGTGCGGTGGCGCCGGTAGTACGCGCGGTTCTTCGTCCGGTTGCCGCAGATCGCCATGTCGCACCAGGCAGCCGACCGGTTCTTCGAGCGGTCGAAGAACGCGTACTCGCACTTGCGGCAGGCCCTCATGCGCGACCAGTCGCCGCTGAGCCGGGCCTCGTGGAGGATGGCCAGCAGCGTCGCCGCGGCACCGTCGACGCCGGCGGGGAGGGGTACGAGGACGGTGCGCCCGGCGTCGTCGATCGCGACGCGAAGCTCCGCGCCTGCCGCACGGATGATCTCCAGCGCCGCGCCCGGCGGCCGCCCCCCGCGGTTCGCGACGACGAGCGCCCGGAGCGCCTCGCGCAGGTCGCGCAGGCGCGCCGCGTCGGCGTCGGAGACCCTGTCGCCCGGCGCGACGAGGCCCTTCTGTCGCAGCCACGCCTGCGCCTTCTTCCCGGTGCCGATGCGATCCCACTCGGGCGGGAAGTCGTGGTTGGACGAGTTGATGAAGCCCTGCAGCAGCGCGAGCCGCCCGGGCGCCTTCGGCCTGCCGCCAGGCTCGATCTCCTCGCCGATCCGCCGCTTGTCGCGCTCGTCCATGCCCAGGCCCGACCCCTGACCTGACCAGCGTAACGCGAATGCCGGTCAGGTACCAGTACCGGTGAGCTTCGAGCGGATGCTCCGCACCCGGTTGCCATCGAGACGCTGGGCGAGCCGCAGCACCGTGCGCGATGGTCCGCGCACGACGCGCTCGAGCTGCTGCGGCGAGAACCCCGCGGGCGCCGTGCCGCTCTCGGCGTAGCGGAACAGCGCGACGGCGAGGATCGACGTCGAGCAGACCACGAGCGCGTACGCGATGGCCATCACGACGACGCCCGCGGCCCCGATGGTCCAGCCCAGGAACTCGGCGCCCTCCACCGCGAGCAGCACGCCGGCCACCAGCAACGCCGCGCCGGGCACGCCGACGAACAGCACCGGCCGCAGCCAGACGTAGGCCATGCCGGCGATCTGCATCTCCCAGCGCCGGGTGACGATGTGCAGCGACCTGCGCGCCGCCTCGATCGGACCGTCGCCGGCCAGCGCGATCGCGGGCACGACGAACAGCGTCAGCACGCCCCAGCCGAAGCCGAGCAGGATCGCGCCGAGCTGGTCGACCCCCCAGCTCGTCAGCAGCCGCGCCGGAACCCCGACCACGACGACCACGACCGCCCACCCTGCGACCTTCGGCAGGCGCCGCCGGGCCAGGCGCCAGCCCAGCGCCGGCGCGGGCGCCCGCCCGGCGAGGACCTCGTCGGACAGCCCCGCCAGGCCGACCGCCGCCGTGTTGGACACGACCGCCATGACGTACGCGGAGAGGACCCCGAAGACGATGCGCTCGACGATCGTGCCGTGATGGCGCAGGGCGACGCCGGTGGCGCCCAGGGCAATCCCGAAGACCAGCACCACCGCGAGCGCGCCGGCCACGTAGGGCCGGATCGTCCGCGCGCTGCGCGCGAGGTCGAACGCCGCCCCGCCTACGGCCCAGCCGTCACTGGCGGACTGGCGGAGCTGCTGTCCGAAACGGGCGCGCTCGGGCGCGGTCCCGCTGGAACCGTCTCCTGGGCTTGTCGGTCTCGCGGCCAAAGCACGTAGTTGGCGGTCAACGCGATCGCGCAGCCGACCACCGTGTCGAGCAGCCTATGCGTCGACCACGTGCCGATGGCTCCGGTTGGCGCGCCGGCCATGAGTATGGACCCGATGCTGGTGAGCCCGCCGCCGACGATCGGATAGGGCGGGCCAAGGCCGATCCCGGCGAAGAGGATGACCACGCCGAACGAGAACAGCACCTCGTTGGGCAGGATCACCGACGCGACGGCGAGCAGGAGGACGCCGAAGATGGTGCTGCCGACCCTGATCGACGCGAGGCTCGTCGGCGTCTTGCCAGGCGTCAGCAGGACCAGGAACGCCGCGAAGAAGGTCCAGAACGCGTCCCGTCCGCCGTCGACCTGGAGGAAGTACATGAGGATCGCCAGCGGGATCGCGCGGCGAACGCCGTCGCGGGCGTGCTCGTCGAAGCTGCGCAGCGAGGCCAGGATCGGCTTGATCGGGATCGGCGCGCGCGCCGCGCGGACCTCCTCCGGCTCGCCGCGCCGGCGCACGGCGGTGCCGGCGAACGCGACGAGCAGCCCTGCCACGCACCCCACCGCGATGTGCACCGCGGCCCACTGCACGGAGATGAGCCCGACGAGGCCCGCCGTCCGGGCGATGCCCGCGATCAGCAGGTACGCGAGCGACAGCAGGAAGCCGAGGATCCCGCCGAGCGGGCCGGCGGCGCCGGCGACCGACGTGAGCAGCGCGACGGCCGCCATCGCGAGCGCCGCCCACACGGGGTGGTTGCCCGTCGCGAACCCGACGATCGTGAAGGCCAGCGTCCACACGGCCGCGGCGAGGGACAGGCGACGGGCGATCCCGGACGGTCCCGCCGAGGCCGAGGCGGCGACGATCGCGCCGGCCAGTCCTGCGAGCAGCGTCGCTCTGAAGTGCGGCAAGCCCGCGCTGAGGGCGAACCCGGCGACGAGCCCGCCAAGCAAGTAGCGGACGAGCGCCCACGCCGGCGGCTGGCCCGTGGACGTGAACACCCGCCGCCACCGCGAGGCCATCGTCATCCGCCGGGCGTCTCGCGCGCCGCGAGCAGGTCGATCTTGCGTTCGAGCTCGTCGAAGCGCCGCTCGATCAGATCGCGGTCGCTGACGTCTTCCTGGGCTTGCGTCGCCTCGTAGTCCCGCGTCGCACGTGCGACGAACGTGGACGTGATCACCGCGGTGATGATGGCGATGAATGCCGTTCCCTCGAGCATCAGCGCCGCCCCGATCAGCCTGCCGGCGACATCCTTCGGCGTGACGTCGCCGTAGCCGACGGTCGTGACGGTCTGCAGCGCCCACCACATGCCGACGCCGACGTCCGGATACTCGTTGGTGTCGATCAGTGTCATGACGACCCCGCCCAGGACGACGACCGCGACCGTGGCGATGACGATGACGCCCGCCGCGTTGCGCAGCGACGCCGGCTCGCGCAGAAAGCGGTCCAGCTGTCGCTCGATTGGATTCAGTCGGCCCATGGGATCTCGACCGTAAAACGCGGACGGGTGAGAGCGGGCGCCGGGCCGCAGGTTCACCCGGGTGAACCGCCCGGCGGCGCGCCGGCCTTGACCGCGTCGCTGCGGGAGGAGACGCCGAGCTTGCGGTAGATCGCGCGCGTGTGCGTCTTGACCGTGTTCGTCGACAGGTACAGCTCGCGTCCGATCTCGCGCAGGCTGAGGTCCGTGGCCAGCAGCCGCAGGATCCGGCGCTCCGCGTCGCTGAGCTCGCGCGACGGCTGGCGCCGGCGCCCTGCGCGCCCCGCGCGCCGTCGCAGCTCCGGGACGAGCTCGGGCTCGCGCCGCGCGAGCTCCGCGCGCAGATACTGGCCGAACAGATGGTGGTAGCGGTACGCGCGGCGCTCCTCGTCGAGCGGGACCACGAACAGGTTGCTGCGTTCGAGCGCGCGCAGCATCTCGTCCGCGTCCGACCGGCCGGTCAGCGCGTTGCACCGCGGGGCGGTCAGCTCGTCGAGGAGGCACGTATGGAGCAGGAAGGTGATGACGTCCTCGGGCTGGCGGGCGAGGACGTCCTCGCTGAGGAAGTCGGCGACGTGGCGGCTCGTGCCGGCGAAACGCTCGACGAAGTCCTCGGCGTGGGGGCGGTCGCGGATCGACAGCGCGGCCAGGTAGATCGCGGCCGGCCAGCCCTCCGTCCGCTCGACCAGCTGCGCCACCTGCTCGTCCGGGGGACGGACGCCGGCGGCCGCCAGCACCGCGCGGGCCTCGGCGACGCCGAGCGAGAGCTCCGCCACCCGCACCTCGGCGAGCCGCCCGTGCGCGCGCCAGCTCGCGATCGGCAGCGGAGGATCGGTCCTCGTCGCGAGCGCGATCTGGCAGCCAGCGGGCAGCCGCTCCCCGAGATACCCGAGCGCCGTGTGACAGCGCCGCTCGGTCACGAGATGAAGGTCGTCGAGCACCAGCACAAAGTCCCGGCGGCGCTCGATGCACGCGTCGACGAGCGACGGAAGGATGTCGTCGGGCGACGCGTCGCCCAGGTCGAGGATCGGATCCAAGGCCGCCGCCAGGCCCGCGACGAGCGCGGCCGGCTCGTTGTCGGTCGCATCGAGCGACAGCCATCCGAACGGTCGCTCGTCGCGCGAGCGCCACAGCGAGAGCAGCGTCGTCTTGCCGTAGCCCGCCGGTGCCGACACGAGGACGACGGGCGCCTCGCTCGCTGACATGACGAGGTCGAGCAGGACGGGGCGATCGACGATGCCCGGTCGCAGCGGCGGCGCGGACAACTTGGCCGCACCGATCCGCCGGCGCTGAGCGGTGGCGCCGGGAGGCGACGCGCGAGCGGCGCCGCGAGGCTCCGCATGACGAGTCGGCATGGGCGGCGAGAAAGCCTAGCTATGGATCGATCGCGACGCTCACGAGCGCGGCGCCCAGATCGCGCAGCCGCTCGAGCACGCCGAACAGCTCCGCCTCGTCGCGCACGTGAGCGGTGATGTGCGTCTCGCCCGCGAGCACGGCGATGTCGCACTCGGGAAGCGCCGCGCCGAGCAGCGGGCCGAACTCGTCGCGTACGACGATGCGCCCGACTCGCCGGTGCGCAGTCTGCATCACACGCCGGTCTCGGCGACGATCCGTCCGGACTCGGCCGCCGCCTCGAGTGCTCGGTAGTCGCGCTCGTTCTGCTCGGCGTAGGCTCGCGCGAACGCGAGGATCGCCTGGTCGAACGCATCGCTGCTTCCGAGGTAGGACGCGATCGCGATTCGGTCACCCGTGCGCGCGTGCGCGCGTGCGAGGGTCCCGCCGCATAGCCGCCCGTACGCGGCAAGTGCCTCAGGGTTCATCTGCTCGATCTCGGCCGAGCCCTTCCAGTCCTTGAGCTGGCGGGCGTAGTAGTCGGTTTGCTTGTCGGTGCCCGCGTCGACGCGCAGCCAGCCGAGGAAGATGTCGCTGCTGGCCTGCATGAGCCGCTGGCCAACGACCACGCGCTCGCCGTGGTTGTCGAACTCGCTGGCGCCCGCGAAGTCCTCGAGCACCGACGATTGTGCCTCCTTGACCTGCAGAAACAGCGGCTCGTTGCCGACCGGCCCGAGCAGCAGCGCGATCCACGCCTCGGTCCCGACGCTCCCGACCCCGACCACCTTGCGCGCGAGGTCGACGAACTCGAACTGGTCGACCAGGCGGTGCCGCTCGATCGGCAGCGAGGCGCGATAGGCCTCGAGAATCCGCCGCACGTCGTCCATTGTCCGTTCGCGCTCGGTGACCCCCGCGAGCTTGTGGATCGGCACGATGAGCGGGGAGGCGTCGACGATCCGCGGCTGTCCGTCGACGATCTCGGTGAGCTTCGTCAGGGCCTTGGTGCTGTCCTTGGTGCGGGCCTTGGCGAGGAGCTTCTGCGTGTCCTTCACCGCCCGGGGCTTGAACTGGTCGGCGTACTGGGCGAGCACGCTCTCGATCTCGATCCGCGAGTACCAGACGTCGAGGTCGCCCATGCCCGCGAAGCGCGCCATCGTAGTGCGGTAGCTCGTGACGCAGTCCAGGACGGCGCGCCGCTGATCGCGCTTGCGGCAGTCGTTGCTCTGCGCCGCGATCAGCATGCTCGTCGCCAGCCGCTTGACGTCCCATTCCCAAGGCCCGGGAAGCGTCTCGTCGAAGTCGTTGAGGTCGAAGACGAGGCGCCGCTCGGGCGAGGCGAACACGCCGAAGTTCGACAGGTGCGCGTCGCCGCAGCACTGCACGGTCAGCCCCGACCGCGGTGTCGAGGCGAGGTCCTCGGCCATGATCGCCGCCCCGCCGCGGTAGAACGCGAACGGGGAGGCCAGCATGCGGCCGTAGCGGATGGGGACGAGGTCGGGCACGCGCGTGCGCGCCTGGCGCTCGAGAACCTCGACGGGGTCGCTGCGGTCGGAGGGGGGCTGGTAGTCGGCGTGCGTCGACCGGGGGGTGGCGGTGCGCGCGGCCTTTCCCTGCGCCGTGCGGTCGGCCACCGTGGCCGCGCCTGCGTCCTGCTGGGGATGTGTCGTGACAGCCATGGCTGCAGCGACCGTAGTCCACGCTCGGGTGAGCGCGGTCGCGCGCGCAAACGTTCACCCGGGTGATTCGTGTCAGTTGGGGAGGGGGGCTCCGAGCGCGGCGAGGATGGCGCCGACCGCGCCGGCCGCGACGAGCGTGATCACGACGCCGCGGCGCGCGGCGAACAGCGCCACAGCGGCGGCGGCAAGCACCGCGAACTGCCAGGCCGTGTCGAGCGCGAGCGCCAGCGGGATGGCGGCGCCCGCGATCGCCCCGATCGCGGCGGGCCCGGCGCCGTCGAGGAAGGCGCGCACGCCCTGGTTGGCCCGCAGCCGGTCGAAGCGGCGGCGCCGACGAGGATGAACGAGAACGACGGCGCGAACGCGACGGCGGCGGCGAGCAGCGCACCGCCGACGCCCGCGGCGGCGTAGCCGACGACGGCCACCGTGTGCACCACCGGGCCGGGGGTGACCTGGCCGAGCGCGA